>RECJ01000156.1 GCA_007694115.1 Leptolyngbya sp. DLM2.Bin27
TGCTCATTAATACATTGCACCCAATATCTCTTTATCCCGCCTTACGTTGATACCCGAAAGGAATTCTAAAGGTTTTAAGACCGAGGCAATATCTGTAAAGCCGTTCGCAGGTGTTGGTGGCAGCTTAAAATCCAAAGGAAAGCTTCTGAGCACCAATGCATTTATTTCTTTACTTTTAAGACACTTCAGCGACTCTAACAAGCTAGAAGAAGCAGTGTCTCGCAAAGCCTGCCCACACGCCTTCCGTTGATTCCAAAGACCTAACTCATCAATTTGAAGCTCAGAAGGAAGGGCCGAAAGGATCGAATGACCTTCACTATATGACAAATGATACTCATGCAAGCTAGATCGGCTAATTATCTGTTCGTTTAAGTGTAAACAGCTAGCTAGATTTTCAACATTGTTTTTTTTGGCGGACTGCCTAAGCTCCCTCAGAACTACGTCATCCAGCATTACTTCCATGCAGATACTCTTCCTTAATGAACAACCGCCAACTATATTTTTGAAAACAAAACGCGAAGCTTACCAGCGTCTTTTTTTGACACAGATGGGAGGCAACACCTCTTAGCAATCCCACGGATTTTACCATGACTTTTAGCCTACCGTAAACAACGGCAGAAAAAACAAAGAAGAAATGAGTGATTCTTAAGCAATCCTTAATATTTGAGAAGTTTTTCTTAGTTGGAATTGCCCGTTTAGCAGAAGTTTCAGGCCTATGGCTGTATTGGAGAATCACATTGGTGCAATTTGGATTTCATTCATTACTACAACGCATCCTGTTCTGTTAAGGACTATCCTACAATTAAACTAATTGGTTTAGTTAACTTCAAAACTTCGCTCTATGCAGGTTCCTTTCATTGGCAAGGTGCGCCGCCCTTGGGTGTGGCTGCTGGCAGGGCTAACCGCCGCTGCCGTCATCGCTGGCACTGCGGGGTTGGGCCTCTGGCGCAGCCGCCAGGGGGCCTACGATGTCGAGGCCTTTACTACCCCGGCGGCGGTTGAGCCGCTGACGGTGCGGGTGACGGCCAGCGGCACCGTGCGGCCCGTGCAAACGGTCAACCTCAGCCCTGAGAATGCCGGAATTTTGGCAGAGGTGTTTGTCGAGCAGGGCGATCGGGTCGAAGCCGGCCAGCTGATCGCCCGCATGAACAGCCGCGACACCGCCGCCCAGGTGCAGCAAAACCAAGCCGCCGTGGCCGAAGCCGAAGCCGCCCTAGCTGACCTGCGCCGGGGCAGCCGCCCCGACGAAATTTCCCAGGCCGAAGCTGCGGTGGCGGCCAACCGCGCCCAGGTGCGCGATGCCCAGGCCCGGCTAGAGCTAGCCACCAGCGACCTGGCCCGCCGCCAGCAGCTGTTTGATCGGGGGGCCGTGGCGGCCACCGACCTCGACACCGCCGCCCGCGAGCAGCGCAGCGCCCAGGCCGCCCTAGAACAGGCCCAGGCCCGCGTCACCGAGTCCGAGCGCCGGGTCGATGACCTGCGCAGCGGGCCTAGACAGGAGGCGATCGCCCAGTCTGAGGCCCGTTTAGCTCAGGCCCGGGCTCAGCTCGACGGCGCTCAGATTCGTCAAGATGAAAGCCTGATTCGCGCTCCCTTTAGCGGCATTGTCACCCAAAAATTTGCCACCGAGGGGGCCTTTGTCACCCCCACCACCTCCGCCTCTGAGCTGTCTTCAGCTACTTCTACCGCGATCGTGGCCCTGGCCGAAGACCTAGAGGTGCTGGCGGAGGTGCCCGAGGCCGACATTGCCCTGATCGAACCGGGGCAGACTGTGGAGGTGGTGGCCGATGCCTTCCCCGACCAGACCTTTGCGGGCCGGGTCAAGCTGGTGGCCCCCGAAGCCATCCAACGGCAGAATGTGACCCTGTTTCAGGTGCGGATTGACCTGCTCGACGGCAAAGACCTGCTGCGCTCAAATATGAACGTCAACGTGGCGTTTATTGGCGATCAGCTGGCCAATGCCCTGGTGGTGCCCAGCGTGGCGGTGGTCACCCAGGCGGGCCAGAGCGGCGTGCTGGTGCCAGGAACCAACCGCGACATTGTGTTTCAGCCCGTGACCCTAGGCCCCCAGGTGGGCAACCAAATTCAAATCGTGGATGGTTTGGTCGAAGGCGATCGCGTCTTTGTCGATCTGCCCCCAGGCCGATCCCTTGAAAACATTACCCTCCGCCAAGATCGCTAGAATTGTCATACCGGCCCAGCGTTCTGGACTCACCATGGCGCTTAAGACCAGCGACTCTACAACCCCAGGTCAAGGCCCCGTCCCTGTACGGAACTCAGTTTCTTGCTGCCCTGCGATCAAATTTCTAAACAAGCTTCTTCTATGAACCTGCAAGAAAGTCTGTCGATGGCGACGAAAACCCTGGCGGCTAACCGCCTGCGTAGCGCCCTGACCATGCTCGGCATCATCATTGGCAATGCCTCGGTGATTACCATGGTGGGCCTGGGCGAGGGGGCCCAGCGCTTCGTCAACGCCCAACTCGAAACCCTCGGCCCCAATGTGCTGTTTGTGGTGCCGGGCAGCCGTGAGACCCGCCAGCTGGGCAGCCTAGAGGTGCCCCGCACGCTGGTACTGGCCGATGCCGAGGCGATTGCCCAGCAGGTGCCCTCGGTCAGCGCTGTGGCCGCCGAGTCGAGCGGTCGGCAGTTGGTCACCTTCCGCAACCGCAACGCCAATGTCAACGTGGTGGGCATCACCCCTGAGTTTTTGACAGTGCGTAGCTTTGAGGTGGCGCGGGGACGCTTTATCAACGATTTAGACATGACCCGCAGCACCCAGGCAGCGGTGATTGGCGGCACCCTGCAAACGCGACTGTTTGACAGTGAGTCGGCCCTGGGGCAGCAAATTCGCGTTGGTGGGGTGACCTTTGATGTAGTTGGGGTGTTAGAGCCCAAAGGATCTAACCTGGGCCTAGACTACGACGACGCGGTGATGGTGCCCCTGACCACCAAAGACAGCCGCCTGGCGGGGGGCGAGCGATCGCCCTACGGTGTTGAGGTGTCGTTTATTACGGTGTCGGCCCGCGATCGCGCCAGCATGTCCACCGCCGAGTTCCAAATCACCAACCTGCTGCGCCTGCGCCATAACATTCGCGACGAAGACGACTTCTACATCAGCAGCCAAGATTCGCTGCTCACCATCGCCAACACCATCACCGGGGCGCTAACGCTGATGCTAGCGGCGATCGCCGGGATTTCGCTGTTTGTGGGCGGCATCGGCATTATGAATATCATGCTGGTGTCAGTGCGCGAGCGCACCCAGGAGATTGGCCTGCGCAAGGCAATCGGTGCGTCCCAGGGCGATATTTTGAGCCAGTTTTTGATCGAGGCGATCATTCTCTCCATTGCAGGCGGTGTGATTGGCACCGCCCTCGGCGTCAGCGGCATTCTGCTGATTGGGGTGCTAACCCCCTTTGAAGCGGGCCTGTCGGTGGGGGCGATCGTGGTCACTGTGTCTATCTCTGGAGCCATTGGCCTATTCTTCGGGGTCTTTCCGGCCCGCCAAGCCGCCAAGCTCGACCCCATCGTGGCGTTGCGCACCGCCTAACTCAACAAGATACTGTAATGATTCCCTGGGGCAGAATTGTCAGCATTCCGGTGAGCTAATACGCTTAGGTATTGCCCCTGCCGCCCATGGCTGCTAAAGCTGATCTAGCCCCCTGAGCAGTTTTTCAGGGCCCTATTTTTAGGGCACTAACTGGCTGCGCCATGCAGTTTTCTAACCACGGATTTTGGCAATTCACCTGGATTGCTATGGGTTAGCACTGGAGAAAAGATTCGTCTCTCCATTGGCGGAGACTGGGTCACGGCTAGTTTTTTCTAGGAACTATTGATGGAAATTATTATTATTTTGAATATTTTGTTGGTGGCCCTATGAGCATAAAACATAAGGCGATTAGGGGTGCTGTCTGGTCGGGCATCCAAAATTGGGGCAGTCAGATGGGGTCGCTGCTGATCTTCTTTGTTTTGGCGCGACTGCTGTCCCCGGAGGCGTTTGGGTTAGTAGCCCTAGCCAACGTGTTTCTGGCCTTTATGCGGCTATTTTTAGAGCAGGGCTTTGGTCACGCCATTATCCAACGGCAAGACCTTGAACCCGAGCACCTCAACACCGCCTTCTGGATCAATTTAGCCAGTGGCTTATTGCTGGCCGCTGTTGGGGTTGCTATTTCTGCACCCGTAGCCGGGCTGTTTGGTCAACCCTCGCTTACCCCTATTCTTCAGTGGTTTTCGCTACTGTTTGTGATTTCTGCTCTGGGGCAGGTGCAGCAGTCGATTTTAGAGCGCCGGTTTGAGTATAAGGCGATCGCAGCGCGTTGGCTGTTTGCCACGGTGGCTGGGGGCGGGGTTGGCATTGCCATGGCCCTGCTAGGGGCAGGGGTATGGAGCCTGGTGGGCCAGCAAATTGTCTATGAGGTGGTAGGTGCCGTGACCCTGTGGCTGTGCAGCGATTGGCGGCCCGGTTTGCAGGTGTCCATGCGCCATTTTCGCGACCTGTTTCAGGTCGGCATTCATATTATGGGATTTAGCTACCTCAACTTTTTTAGCACCCGCGCCAATGAATTTTTAGTGGGCTACTTCTTTAGCCCGGTGGAGTTGGGTTTCTACACTGTGGCCCAGCGGGTGCTATTTGCCATGACTCAGCTTTTGGTGCAAACCAGCCGTGATGTGGCACTACCTACGTTCTCGCGTCTGCAAGAAGACCCGGAACGATTTCGGCGTGCTTTTTACCTTGCTACACAGTTAACCAGCGCCATCGCCATGCCCACTTTTTTAGGCATGGCAGTCCTGGCTCCAGAATTGGTACGGGTGTTGTTTGGTGAGCAGTGGTTACCCGCTGCGCCGCTCATGCAAATCCTGGCTTTACTGGGTATCTTGCGCTCTATCACCTTTTTTAAGGGATCGGTCTTTGTGGCCATGGGCAAATCTTCCTGGTGGTTTTGGATTACTGTGCTCGAAGCTGGGCTCAACCTGCTGGGGTTCGCGATTGCCTATCGCTGGGGCATCTATGCCGTTGCGGCAGCGTCGGTGGTGCAGGCGTATATTGTCTTTCCGGTGGGTCAGTGGGCGGTGTGCAAACTCACCCAAGACCGCCTAGGTCGATATCTGCGTGTTTTTATCTCACCATTGCTGTGTGCTGTGGCGATGGCAGGCGCTATTCTACTGGTCAAGACCGTGGTTGCCAATGCCCTCAGCCCTCTCTCGATCATTCTTGTTGGCACTGGCTTTGGGGCTGTGCTCTACGTGGGTCTAATTCGTTGGCTGGCCCCCCAACTCTTTGAGCAAATGCTGGATATAGCCCGAGTGATGGTGTCTAAATCGAGCCCAAAGGTCGATTGATAGACGATCAAGGACGCCTAGTACTGCAAGGCAGAAGGATGAAGGCAGAAGGATGAAGGCAGAAGGATGAAGGATGAAAGGGGATGCTAAGACACACAGGGGTTTCCGCTCTAGCAAATAGGTGGCTTACTTCCGCCACAGAGTACTAGGGGGATTGTGCTGGATAAGCCTAATTGCTTAGGCTAATTCTGACAACAAAAATACCGAAGAATTTTGCTCACTCCCGAGGGCGCAGGCCCTGTGCCCCTACATCGGGGTATCTTCTTTTCCAGAGATCTCCTTAGCTATGAAAATTCGCACGGCTACCGCTGCTGATTTGCCCACCCTGGCTGCTCTCTATCGAGAGACGGTGCTGGCCCACGCCCCCCAGCACTACACCCCGGCCCAAACCGAGGCCTGGGCCGCCGTCGATGCCGATAGCAGCCCCTTTCACCAGCTGATTTTGGCTGTCACTACCTACGTAGCCGAAGATGACACCGGCATCGTAGGCTTTGCGGGTATTGGCGACAGCGGCCATGTGGCCTCGGCCTACGTGCGCCACGACCGTCTACACCAGGGCATTGGCTCCCTGCTGATGCAGGCGGTGCTGGCCCACGCCCTAGAGAAACAAATCCAGCGCCTCTACGCTGAGACCAGCGAGTTTAGTCTGGGGCTATTTACCAAATTTGGCTTTAGCCAGTACGACACCGAGGTGGTTGAGCACAACGGTGTGCAGTTCACCCGCTACTTGGTGGAATGGGTCTGGGCCGACGCCCCGTAGGGGCACAGCAGGCTGTGACCCTACGGGGTATTGCGGCAAGGGCAGGATTACTTCCGGGCGACGCCATCTACCCGGGCGGCGTGCTTGACCGCCGAGGCCACGGCGGCGGCGACCCGCTCGTCAAACACCGAGGGAATGATGTGCTCACGATCTAGCTCGTGGGGGTTGACCAGGGCTGCGATCGCATAGGCTGCCTCTAGGTACATCGATGGGGTAATCTCCTGGGCGCGGCAGTCGAGGGCACCGCGCAGCACGCCGGGGAAGGCGAGCACATTGTTGATCTGGTTGGGGTAGTCGCTGCGGCCCGTGGCCATCACCGCCACCTTGCCCGTCACCAGCTCGGGCTGAATTTCGGGGATTGGGTTGGCCATGGCGAATACGATCGGGTCTGGGGCCATCGACGCCACCATCTCGACGCTGACCACTCCCGGTGCGCTGACGCCCAGGAAAATGTCGGCCCCCACCATGGCATCGGCCAGGGTGCCCGATTCTTCTACAGCAAACCCTTGTTTTTGAGCGTTGAGGTCGTCGCGGCTGGTGGAGAGAATGCCCTTGGAGTCGCACAGCAGAATGGTGGTGGCGCCTGCTTTTTGCAGGAGCTTGGCGATCGCCACCCCCGCCGCCCCGGCCCCGTTGATCACTACCTTCACCTGGGTGAGAGACTTGCCCACCAGCTTGAGCGCATTGACCAAGGCCGCCAGGGTGACGATCGCCGTGCCGTGCTGGTCATCGTGGAATACCGGTATATCGAGCTCCTGGCGCAGGCGCGACTCGATCTCAAAGCAGCGGGGGGCGCTGATGTCTTCTAGATTGACGCCGCCAAAGACCGGCGCCAACTGCTTTACCGCCGTCACGATCGCATCGGTGTCCTGGGTATCCAGGCAGATGGGGAAGGCGTCTAGCCCAGCAAATTTCTTAAACAGCAGCGCCTTGCCTTCCATCACCGGCAGGGCGGCCTCGGGGCCCAGATTGCCCAGGCCCAGCACGGCACTGCCGTCGGTGACGATGGCCACGGTGTTGCCCTTGATCGTCAGGTCGTAGACGCGATCGGGGTGCTCAGCAATTTCCACACAGACCCGGCCCACGCCGGGGGTGTAGGCCATGGCCAGGTCATCCTGGTTGTGCAGCTCCAGCTTGCTCTCGACGCTGATCTTGCCGCCCTCGTGGATTTGGAAAGTGCGATCGCAGATCTCCAAGATCTCAATCTCTTCCACGGTTTTCACCGCCGCAATGATGGCCTCTACGTGGTCTTCGCCCGAGGCATCGACATGCAGCACCCGCACCATGTCGTAGCGCGTGCGGCTCACCAATGAAAAGTCGCCCAGGTTGCCCCCCGCCTCGGCAATGGCCTGGGTGACCCGCGCCAACATGCCGGTTTTGTTGGGAATTTTGAGCCGTAGACTGAGACTGTAACTGGGGTTAGGGGTAAGACTTGCCATGAAAAACCTTTAGGCGATCGCGCCAGCAAAATAGAAATGCCGTCCGTGGAAATATTAAGACTGACCCCCTAGTTTAGGCGACTCCTGGCTCAGGTGCCGCCTGGGCGTTGCCATCTATCCCCCCAGCATCCCCCCAGTGTGTGTGAAGATGGCAGTAGCGTCTGTTACCTATGCACGGTTTCTGCCGCCCGGTTCCTGGCTACCCCCCGCACCGCCATGCCCAGCCTCTACAGCGAAGTCACCATCAACGCCCCCCGGTTTGCCGTGTGGGATGCCCTCGTTCGCAAAGAAGAATGGCACCGTTGGAATACCTTTCTCTACGACTGCGACCCCAACCTGCCAATTCGCCCCGGCGGCGAGATCTTCCTAGCCCTGCGCCGCATTGAAGGCGACGACGAGACCGAGTTTCAGCCCCGCGTTGTAGTAGTGCAGCCCAACCACTGCCTCCGATGGATTTCCCTAGGCCCCGGTTTTAAAAGTGAGCATGTGTTTGAGCTAGAAGACGTTGGCCCCAACCGCACCAAATACATCCACCAAGAGCGTATCTCTGGCCTGCTTTCCCAGGTGTTTTTGCCCTTCATTCGCCGCGACGAAAAGGAAGGCATTCGCCGGATGGCCCGCCAGATCAAGCGCTACGTCGAGCACCACTACCGACGGCGGTGGTAAGAGTTGTGACTATTGCAGGAAGGCAGAAGGTAGAAGGCAGAAGGTAGAAGGCAGCTTCCTACTAACCCCGCTGGGGTGAGCACAACGTGGAAGAAACACCTA
>RECJ01000311.1 GCA_007694115.1 Leptolyngbya sp. DLM2.Bin27
CGTGGGAGTTGGCCAGATCAAAGTTGTCGTTGAGGCCGTAGAGGTTGGTGGGCATTGCCGAAATAAAATTTACCCCGTACTGACGGCAGTAGTTTTCGCAGAGTTTGAGGCCGGCGATCTTGGCGATCGCATAGGGCTCATTGGTGGGCTCTAAAAACCCGGTCAGTAGATACTCTTCTTTCATCGGCTGGGGGCACAGCTTGGGGTAAATGCAGGAAGACCCCAAGAACAGTAGTTTCTCTGCCCCGTGGCGGTAGGCGCTGTGGATGATGTTGGCCTCAATCATCAAATTCTCGTAGAGAAAATCGGCCCGGTAGGTGTTGTTGGCCTGAATGCCGCCCACCTTGGCCGCCGCCAGAAAAATATACTCGGGTTTTTCGGCAGCAAAGAACTCATCCACCGCCGCCTGGTTGCGCAGGTCTAGCTCTCGGCTAGAGCGCAGCAGCAAATTTTCATACCCCTGGGCCTGGAGAGTTCTCACCAGGGCACTGCCCACCAGACCGCGAGAGCCTGCCACAAAAATCTTAGATTGAATATCCATAGGGCTTAACTCAGATAAAAATTATAAAAAACCTATGTAGATGACCTACTTTGATTGCCACGAGTCTCGCACCGGAGGCCGCTAATTGCAACTGGCCCCCTGCTGACTTCAGCGGTAGTTCACAATGCAGCCACGCCCTAGTACTCTGCGGCATGGCTGCCAACTGTTCCTGACTAGGTCTCTTTCAGCAGCAACAACAGACGATGGAGAGTGGCAGAGTTGCTATCGCTCCGCCAAACCGCTAGCATCTGCCGCACCAAGTCAAGCCCTGAGATTTCTCTGTAGACGACGCCTTTGCGCTGTAGGTTCAACACATTGCTTGGCAAAATGGCCAGCCCAACGCCAGCCACCACCAAGCTCAAAATTGTCAGCATCCAAGTGGCGGTTGTATTCTCCACCAGCCGGGGCTGAAACCCGGCCAGGGCGCAGCGATCTAGAAATGTCTGATAGAACGGAAACGCTTGCAGGTTAGGCAAAATTAGCGACTCTGGGGCCAGCGCGGTCAGGGCAACGGTTGTCTCAGCGGCCAGGGGATGGGCTTCGGGCAGCACCACTACAAGCGATTCTTCATCGACCACCTGCCACTCTAGCCCTCGGTCGGATAGCTGCAACGGCGAGATCACCTCAAAGCCGATATCGATCTGCCCAGACTCTATGGCGCTAAGTTGCTGCTCGACGGTGAGTTCTTGCAGGGCAATGGTGACGCTGGGATAGCGATCGCAAAACCGCCGCAACAACTCTGAGAACAACCCATTCGCCGCCGAACTCGACAGCCCCACCGTCAAATGGCCAATTTCTCCTTTTGCCGCTCGCTGAGTTTGAGCGATCGCCTGATCCATCTGTTCTAGGGCCTGTTGAGCCCTTTCCCAAAACACACGACCGGCGGGCGTTAAACGCAAAGGTCGCTGCCGTCGATCAAACAGCTCCACGTTTAGCCGCTTTTCTAGGGCGCGAATGCGCTGACTCAGGGGTGGCCGCTCAATGTGAAGCTGCTCAGCCGCCCGACTAAAGCTGTTGTCGCACTTGACGATCATCAAAAAATAGCAAATCTGACGAATTTCTAACGTGCTTAAACTCAGCAGATCCATGGTTTAACACCCAGCTCAATCCCTCTAATACCGAATCCGAATTCCATACCCCCGATACCTAACAGGTCAACCTGTAGGGGCAAACGGTTGTTTGCCCTGGGGAATCGGGGGTAGCCAGACAGGATTTTGTATAAAGTATCTTCCACGATAACTTGACTTAAATAAATGACTATTGAAGATATCAGGGTAAATCTCTACATTGAATACACCCCATCCCAATCCAGCCAGGGCGTGCTGCCTGAGAAGAAACTCCCGATTGCCGACTGGACTGGGTAGGGCCGATCATCCAACCAGAGGACATCCCGTGGTCAAGCTCGCGAGTCAAACCCCTGATCAACCCAATCAGCGCTGGCAATTTTGGATTGATCGCGGCGGCACCTTTACCGACATTGTCGCCCGCCGCCCCGATGGGCAGATTGTGCTCCACAAGCTACTGTCAGAAAACCCCGATCGCTACGCCGATGCCCCGATCCAGGGCATTCGCGACCTGCTGGGTCTGGAGAAAGATGAAGCGATTCCCGCTGCGGCAATTGAGGCGGTGAAGATGGGCACCACGGTGGCCACCAATGCCCTGCTGGAGCGCCAGGGCGATCGTGTCCTGCTCTTGACAACAAAGGGATTCCGCGATGCCCTCCGCATTGGCTACCAAAATCGGCCCAACATCTTTGCCCGCCACATCGAGCTGCCCGAGATGCTCTACGAGCAGGTGATCGAGGTCAATGAACGCCTCACCGCCCAGGGCGAAGTGCTGGTTCCGCTGGATGCCGAGGCAGAAGAACGGCTGCTTGGGGAACTTCAGAACGCCTACGACAGCGGCATTCGCGCCTGTGCGATCGCTCTGCTCCACGGCTACCGCTACTCCGCCCACGAGCTGCGCCTGGGGGAACTGGCCCGCCAGGTCGGCTTTACCCAGGTCTCCCTCTCCCACCAGGTGAGCCCGCTGATTAAGCTGGTCAGCCGGGGCGATACCACGGTGGTAGATGCCTATCTGTCGCCCATTCTGCGCCGCTATGTCGATCGGGTGGCGGCGCAATTAACGACTGAGTCTGAGGCGCAACTAGCTGCGCCTCAGACTCAGCTAATGTTCATGCAGTCCAACGGCGGCCTCACCGATGCGGCGCTGTTTCAGGGCAAAGACAGCATTCTCTCTGGCCCGGCGGGGGGCGTGGTGGGGGCGGTGCAGACCAGCCGCCAGGCCGGGTACGATCGCATGATTGGCTTTGACATGGGCGGCACCAGCACCGATGTGTCGCACTACCGGGGCGAGTATGAGCGCAGTTTTGAAACCGAGGTGGCGGGGGTGCGGCTGCGGGCACCGATGATGGCAATCCACACGGTGGCGGCGGGGGGCGGCTCGATTGTGGGCTTTGACGGCAGCCGTTACCGGGTGGGGCCAGCGTCGGCGGGGGCCTATCCGGGGCCAGCCTGCTACCGCCACGGCGGGCCGCTAGCGGTGACCGACTGCAATGTGATGGTGGGCAAGCTCCAGCCCGAGTTTTTCCCCCAGGTGTTTGGGCCGGGGGGCGATCAGCCGCTGGATGGGGCGATAGTGCGGGAGAAATTTGTGGCCCTGGCAGAGGAGATCCAGGCGGCCACGGGGGATGTGCGGAGCCCGGAGCAGGTGGCGGCAGGATTTTTGGCGATTGCGGTGGAGAAAATGGCCAATGCGATCAAAAAAATCTCGGTGCAGCGGGGCTACGATGCCTCGGAGTACGTGCTGTGCAGCTTTGGCGGGGCCGGGGGCCAGCACGCTTGCCTGATCGCCGATGCCCTGGGCATGACCGAGGTGTTTTTGCACCCCTACGCCGGGGTGCTGTCGGCCTACGGCATGGGGCTGGCGGATGTGCGATCGCTCAACGAGCAATCCGTGGAACTGCCGCTCGAAGAGGCGACGCTGCCAGAAATTCAGCGGGTGGTGGAGTCTCTCGCGGATCAGGGGTTGGAGGAATTGGGACGGCAGGGTTTTGACATTCAAAACTCAAAACTCAAAACTAAAAACTCAACCTCCCCCCAGGTGTTGCCTCGGCTGTTGCTGAAGTATGAGGGCACAGACTCTACGCTAGCGGTAGAGTTTGCTGGGGTGGAGGCGATGCGATCGCAGTTCACCACCCTGCACCGCCAGCGCTACGGCTTTGCCCAAGAGAACAAGCGGCTGATCGTCGATACCGCCGCCGTCGAGGTGATTGGCCACACCCACAGCCCCGATGAACCCGAGATCGCCAGAGTTCGCACCCAGCCGCTCACGCCAAACACCACCGTCTCGGTCTACACCGCCGATGGGTGGCACGAGACGCCTGTTTACCACCGCGATGATCTGTGTCCGGGGGATGCGATCGCCGGCCCAGCCCTGATCATCGAACCGACGGGCACCAATGTTGTAGAGCCGGGCTGGGGCGCAACCTTGACCGCCAAGGGGCACCTGATTTTGAAGGCAGAAGGCAGAGGGCAGAAGGCAGAAGGCAATTCAAAATTCAAAATTCAAAATTCAAAACTGCCTGATCCTGTGCAGCTCGAAATTTTCAACAACCTCTTCCGCGCCGTGGCTGAGGAAATGGGGATCACGCTGCAAAACACCAGCTACTCGGTGAATATCAAGGAGCGACTGGATTTTTCCTGCGCTCTGTTTGACCAGAACGGGCAGCTTGTGGCCAATGCCCCCCACATCCCCGTTCACCTGGGGTCGATGGGCGAGAGCGTGCGGAGCCTGATCGAGGCCAAGGGCAATAGCCTGAAGCCAGGGGATGTGTATCTGCAAAACAACCCCTACAACGGCGGCACCCACTTGCCCGATATCACGGTGATTACCCCGGTTTTTTTAGAAGAAAAGGCAGAAGGCAGAAGGCAGAAGGCAGAAGAAATCCAAAATCCAGAATTCAAAATTTCTTCTCCAGAGACGCTACGCGTAGGCGCAGCCAGTCCGAAGGACTTACAAAATTCAAAACTCAAAACTCAAAATTCAAAATTCCAGCCTGCTTTCTACGTCGCCTCTCGCGGTCACCACGCCGACATCGGCGGCACTACCCCCGGCTCGATGCCACCGGATAGCACCAGCATCGAAGAAGAGGGTGTGCTGCTCGACAACGTGCAGTTAGTGGATCAGGGGCGTTTCTTGGAAGCTGAGCTGCTAGACATTCTGACTACGGCCCCCTATCCCGTGCGGAACTCGACGCAGAATGTGGCTGACCTCCAGGCGCAGATTGCGGCCAATGCCAAGGGGGCACAGGAGCTGCAAAAACTGGTGGATCACTACGGTCTCGATACCGTGCAGACCTACATGCAGCACGTACAAGACAACGCCGAGGAATGCGTGCGGCGAGTGATCGACCGCCTCCACGACGGGCAGTTTATCTGCGCGATGGATGACGGCAGCCAAATTTCCGTGCAGGTCACCGTCAACCGCAAACAGCGCAGCGCCCGGATCGATTTCACAGGTACTTCCCCTCAGCGGCCCAGCAATTTCAATGCGCCAGCGGCGGTGTGCAAGGCGGCGGTGCTCTACGTGTTTCGCACGCTGGTGGATGACGACATTCCCCTCAATGCAGGCTGTCTAAAGCCGCTGGAGATTGTCATCCCAGAGGGGTCAATGCTAAACCCGCGCTACCCGGCAGCGGTGGTGGCGGGCAATGTGGAGGTGTCCCAGGCGGTGACCGATGCGCTGTATGGGGCCTTGGGTGCGATCGCAGCTTCCCAGGGCACCATGAATAATTTCACCTTCGGCAACGAGCACCACCAGTACTACGAAACCATCTGCGGCGGCTCTGGGGCTGGCCCCGGCTTCCCCGGCACCGATGCCGTACACACCCACATGACCAACTCGCGGCTGACCGACCCCGAGGTGCTAGAGTGGCGCTTCCCGGTGCTGCTGCGCGAGTTTGCCATTCGCCAGGGCAGCGGCGGCGCGGGGGAGTTCTCTGGCGGCAACGGCATTGTGCGCCGGGTAGAATTTCGCGAACCGATGACGGCGGCGATTCTCTCCAACCATCGCCTAGTGCCGCCCTTTGGGCTGGCGGGCGGTCAGCCAGGGCAGGTGGGCGAAAACTCCGTAATTCGCGCCGATGGCCGGGTGGAGGTGCTGCCGGGGCAGGCGACGGTGGCGGTGGAGCCAGGGGACTGCATTGCGATCGCCACACCGGGCGGCGGCGGCTACGGAGGCGGATAAGAGGGGTGGGCCAAAACAGAAACCGGGTTTCTTGTTCGGGAACTGTCAGGTAGCTGGTGCGTCTCGCAGCAGAAACCTGGTTCCTAGCCCCACAGACTAATCTGCCCCTGCGCTAAAGATGTCCTGCGCGGTCAGCCTCAACCCTGTAAAGGTCGGCGACACCAAGCGATCATTGCCGGTAAATCGCGCTAGTTGATAGCCATCGGCCCCCAGGGTACAGAGCGTGATCGTAGGCTGCTTGGGCTGGCCAATCACCCGCGCCGCCCCCAAAGCGCGAAAATCCACGATCCAATATTCTGCGATCCCCATGGCCTCGTAGTCGGCCAGCTTGAGACCGTAGTCGTCGCGCCAGTTGGTGCTGACCACCTCGACTGCCAGCTTGATCGTGGCCCCGTTGCAGACCGTAGATGATTTTGCCCATAGCGGCTCGCGCTGGAGTTGGGTGCGATCAAGCACTGCCACATCGGGAATGTAGCCCGCATTGGGCCGGGTTGGCTTCACTACGCAGGTGCGGGGAATAGTGAAGGGCAAGCCTGTCTGGTCAATCAGAACCCCGAGCTTGAGGGCAATGAACCCACCAATATCTTCATGGGCACCCGTAGGCCGCACCTCTACCACCTCGCCTTCAATCAGCTCGTAACGGCCCCCGTCGCTGGGGTATTGGTCTAGAAAAGCTTCAAAACTCAGGGGCTGCTCTGTGGCCTGCACCATCTCAGCACTCGCTATTTAGAACTGATGTGACTAGAGAACCGATGTAACTAGAGAACCGATGTGACTAGCTTACTGCATGGTACCGATGGCCTGGGTGAACCTAGACCAGTGATCGCCAAGCAAAAAGGGATGTAGTGCAGACAACTTGACAAATCAACTTTTCTTGAAATAATCAAAGCATCAACTTTTTTTGAAATGAGCCTGGTTGCCCAGCGTTGCGGCTAGCTTCATTTTGTATGCGCTAGAGAGGATGTCGGAATGGTCAGAGTTGCCGTTAACGGGTTTGGCCGCATTGGGCGGCTGGTGCTGCGGGCAGGCTGGGCCTTCCCAGAATTAGAATTTGTCCACATCAATGAGGTCAAGGGCGGTGCTGAGGCAGCGGCGCACCTGCTCACGTTTGACTCTGTCCACGGGCGATGGCATCACGACGTGGAGGCCGTGGGCGGTGAAAAAGTCACCATCGACGGCGTGCCCCTCAGCTTTAGCAGCGGCACCGCCCCCGGCGCAGTGCCCTGGGCCGACTACGGCATCGACCTGGTGCTAGAGTGCTCCGGCAAGTTTCGCACCGTCGAATCCCTCGCCCCCTACTACGACCAGGGCGTTAAGAAAGTCATCGTCGCCGCCCCGGTCAAAGAAGGCGCGCTCAACGTGGTCTACGGCATCAACGACCACCTCTACGATCCGGCAGAGCACCACCTCTTAACCGCCGCCTCCTGCACCACCAACTGCCTAGCCCCGGTGGTCAAGGTGATCCACGAAGGGCTAGGTATTCGCCACGGCGTCATCACCACCATTCACGACCACACCAACACCCAGACGATTGTGGATGCGCCCCACAAAGACCTGCGCCGTGCCAGGGCTACGGGGATGTCGCTGATTCCCACCAGCACGGGGTCGGCCACTGCCATTACCCTGATCTACCCCGAACTCAAGGGCAAGCTGAATGGTCTAGCGGTGCGGGTGCCGCTATTGAACGCCTCGCTGACCGACTGCGTGTTTGAGGTCGATCGCCCCACCACCGTCGAAGAAGTCAACCAGCTCCTCAAAGCCGCCGCCGATGGCCCTTTGAACGGCATTCTCGGCTACGAAACCCGGCCCCTGGTGTCGGTGGATTACAAAGACGACCCGCGCTCATCGATCATCGATGCCCTCTCCACCATGGTGGTGGATGAAACCCAGGTGAAGATTCTCGCCTGGTATGACAACGAGTGGGGCTACTCCTGCCGCATGGCGGAGTTGGCCCGCAAGGTGGCCCAGAGTCTCTGAACCTCTCCCCCTCGGGTGAATTCGGGACAGCATATTGTTGTTGGTGGGCAGTGCCCACCCTACAGCTGGAAAGCATATTGTCGTTGGTGGGCAGTGCCCTCGGGGGTGAATTCTGGACAGCATATTGTTGTTGGTGGGCAGTGCCCACCCTACAGGGCAGACAGGGCAGACACATAGGTCTGTCCCTACGGGTCCCACCCCATCGACCCATCCACCTCCTACCCATCCACCTGCCAATCCATCCACCCGCCTACCCCTCTCCTCCCCATGACCCCATCCACCTTCAAACCCGAGAGCCTGCGCAACTACGCGATTATTACCGCCGCCTACTGGGGCTTTACTGTCACCGATGGGGCGCTGCGGATGATGGTGCTGCTGCACTTTCATGTGCTGGGCTACACCTCGTTTGAGATCGCTATGCTGTTTCTCTTTTATGAGATCTTCGGCGTGGTGACGAACTTTCTGGGCGGCTGGATTGGCTCCCAGATTGGCATTCGGCAGACCCTCTACGGCGGCATTG
>RECJ01000239.1 GCA_007694115.1 Leptolyngbya sp. DLM2.Bin27
TTGATTAACCTAGGGTGGGACGGTCTGCCACACTTTTTAAGATACAAGGGTGGGCACTGCCCACCATGGGAAAACTACTGTCTAGAGGTGACCTAGCCAAATAGATCGGAGAACCCGTCCAAGGTGAGATCGAGGTCGGCCTTAGGAACAGCCGGGGCTACCTCCAGGGGCGAGATGGGCACCCCGATGGTGGGTTGGCCATCCCAGGCAATGCTGTTAAAGAAAGCGCTGACGGTCATCGTCATGGCTGACTCTGCCCGAGTTGGATCCTCCAGCCCCAGGGCCACCGCCGCCGGGCGACCATCCCAGGCCACCGCTTCAAAGAAAGTTTGCACTGTTTCGCGCAGCCAGGGCGAAGCTGCCGTCTCTAGGGAAAAGCTATTCATTGGCCACCTTCCCCTGACCGCAGCCGCTTCTCAATGTCTCGGGCGTTGGCTCCTTCATTCATCCAGAAGGCGGCGGCGTCAATGCGCTCGCGGCCCCCCAGCAAAAACTTGCAGTAGGTCTCACCCATGGAGTAGCACTGAATCTCAATACAGCTCAGCTGCTTGCGCACCATCTCGGTGAAGAACCCGGCAAAGAGGCCGGCATAGAGGTGGCACACGGGCTTGCCGACGTCGCCCAGGGTGCGGGCCACCGCCGAGTCAAACACATTGATGAACATGAAGCCCTGCTTGCGATCGCTCATGTCAACCTCCCAACGGCCCCAGCCCTGGGAAATGAAGGGCCACCACCAGGTTTCGAGCAAAAACATGAGGTTGGCTCGACGGGGGCTCATGGAAAATTCTCGCTCAAACCAGGCTTCAAATATCAGCGAGTCGTGTTTGCCCCACTCCAGGCCAACGGTGTACATGATGGCGGCGGAGGCGTCCCCGACTTCCTCCTGCAAGCCCTCAAGCAAACCAATGATGAAGTCTTCACTGGAGAGCACATTGCGGGTGTCATTCCAGTCGGTGATGGTGCCGTATTCGCCGTTGAATTGAAAGAAGTCCCGCAGGGCATAGTGATTATGCTTGCGGGGAAACTTTTGGTGAAGATGGTGGGCAGTCTCTGTAGTCATAACCATGATTGAACAAGCCTTGTAAGACTGTTTTCAGTGATATCTGTAATGTGCCCAAGCCCAGGCAGAATTAACAGCCATCCTTGGCCAGGGCCCTCCCACCACCCTAGTCAAACGGTTCTAGATGCTTAATCCACAAGCCTTTGAAGTATTTTTCAATCGCCAAAATATACAAAACGTAGTAATCGCCATCTCGAAAAAGTTCAGGGTCGCGATCGCTCTGACCCATCTGGAGATCTGAGTGGAGATGGCTGCCAGGTGCTTGCTGCGATTCCCTTCGGACATGACGGCCATCTCGGGCGCCAGACCGTCCGGGTTTCTTGACCGCTCCTATGTCCAAAGAATTGCGCACTATCCAACTCTGGGGTCATCTGATTTTTCACCAGACTATCCCAGGGCATTTTTGAGTTGCTAGTACTCTGCCACCCAGCACCTAACACCCCTTGCTGAGATATCAGGACTGGCATTGAGCCGTTGCAGGAAAATACGGTACCCGCTGATCGGACTTTCTCCCTTCGGGACAAACGACTTCGCTCAGTCATCTATCCCTGAAGATTGAGCCCCTGAAGGTTGAACGAAGTCGAAACCTGGCCACCTGGTGCACCATCAACCCGCAGATCCCTACGGCCCTGAGAAGATCGCTTCTTCTAAGTCTTGACGGCTGAGGGAATATTTGAATACCCGCTGCATGTCTTTGCCATCGGTGCCAGCATTGATATAGCGCACCACCATGCAGTCGGCTTCAAGCACAATTTCTGCCTCCCAGCGGGGGCGAACAATTCGCCAACAGTGTAGTTCGGTGGTGTCTTGGGTACAGCCCTGCTGATTTAGCCAGTTTTCGATGTCGGGCAGGGGGTGGTTGTAGAGGGGAGTCGCAGCGGCAGGAAGTGCCATGGGGATAGTACCAATTGAGAGTTTAATAGCTAGAGCCAGGTGGGCGGTGAGGGCACTCGCGGCCCAGGGGCAGGGGGTAATGCTGGGGCCTCAGTGGAAAATGATTCAGGGCCAGACCCTGGCCGCAGCGGCGCGGGTTGATCTGGGGCGGGAGGAGAGGGAGAAGTCGTCGAGGGCATTGCACTGGATAGAGCGGCCTCAGCCCTCTTCAACTCAAACTCAGTGGCATAGTCTCCCCGGGTCAGACTCACCGTAACCACTAGGGCGAGGCAGGCCACAAAGGTCAGTCCGAGAATGAATAGGGCAAAAATTTCCCCCGCCGAGAGGGGGCGATCGGTGGGATCGAGGTACATGTTGGCGGGTTCGCGCCGCTGGGGTGCCGCCGGACGGCTGAGCGGCTCTAGGGGCTGCATCACCGAGATGCGAGAATAGCCAACCTGCTGGTCGTAGGCCCAGCGGCGATCGGGGCTGCTGAGAATGGCGTAGGCTTCGTTGAGCTGCTGAAATTTTTCGGTGGCCTCGGGGGCGGGCAACTCCGTCGTGTCGGGGTGGTAGAGCTTACTGAGGTCGCGAAAGGCACGTCGAATTTGCTGAGGGCTAGCGGTAGGCTTGACTCCCAACTGGTCGTAGTGGGTTTTGGATCTGGGGTTGGCGTCAGGCATAACATCCCGCTGGCGGAGCATGGGCAACAGGCACAGGTGAAAAACGCCCTAACCTGGGGCGAGTTCCCAATCTTCAGCCGACCGGGTGAGGCGAATTTGAGCCAGGGTAAACACCACCGGAATCACCCGGCTATAGTTGGTGGCCACGGCCCGCCAGCCCAAATCGGCTAAAAACCAGCCCCACAGGGCTGGCCCCAGCACCGAAAACACGGCTTTGGTGGCACCGTAGCGAGCAGCGCTGGCAGCTACCCCCCGCGAGGCCATACGCAGGGCAAACCGCTGGTGAATCTGAGCCATCACCGTACCGCCACCTTTCACCAAGGTCTGACGGGCCACCTCGTAGCGAGCGACCTGAAACGCCATCTGGCGGGCGATTTGGTGCAACAGCCAGGGCTGGAGGACGGCGCTCACCGCCACCACGCCGCTGCCTTTGGCCAGCAGCCCCAGGGGATTTGCCCGAAGCGTTAGGGGCAAAGCTTGAAATTGGGCTGAGTGGGCCAGGGATTGTTGCAGGGATTGCTGTAGGCGATCGCGCTCTGCCTGGGGCAGCTTGCTTAGATTGCTGCGCAGCAGGTGCAAAAACACCTCTGCCTCGAGCTCATCGGTAGACCAAGCGACAGCGTAGGGAACCTTGAGGTAGCGACATACCTGAATGAGGGCCTGCCGGTAGGTAACCCACCGGCTTTGGCCGTTTATGACGGTCAGGCCATCTGCCGCCAAAAAGCGAAAGCGCTGCTCTAGGCGATCGAGCCACTGCTGGCGAGGGCCGCTCTGCACGACCAGAGGATCGATCTGCTGTAGGTAGTCGAGCGGGTTAAACCGAGGCCGAAACAGCATCTCTGTCAAGGCCTGAAGTTCTTCGTCTGTTGCTAGCTCCAGGGCCGATCGCAGCTCGTCCACTGAGTATCCCCGTTTTTACAAATTTGTCATGCTTACAAACTGTTCTACATTTTTACACAATTCCCCAAGATAGGATGTTGGGCAACGGCGGTACACCAAAATTGGGCCAACATTAGGGAAGTAGCGGGCATGGAAGATGTGGTGGTCATTGGCGCAGGGCTGAGTGGGCTGACGGCGGCGGGCCAGCTGCATCAGGCTGGCTTCTCGGTACTGGTGGTCGATAAATCTCGTGGGTTGGGGGGGCGTCTGGCTACGCGCCGCCTGGGCGCTACGGCCATAGATCATGGCTGTCGCTACTTAGAGCCCTTTGCCGACAGCGCCCTCAGCCCCATACCAGAGTTACTGACCGCTGGTGTGCTAGAGCTTTGGCACCCTGAGGCCTTTAGCCTCAGCGCCGATGGGGCATTGCAACCGATCGCCCCAGGCACCCTCTACGTCGCCCCCCAGGGGATGAGCGCGGTGGCTAAGGCCCTAGCCCCAGGGCTAAACATCCAGCGCCACTGGCGGGCCACATCGTTGACGCCGCTCCCCCAGGGCTGGCGCATTACAGGGGAATTCCTCGGGGGCGAGGCCCCTCAACCCACCGCCCTAGAGGCCAGAGCGGTGGTGGTAGCCACCCCCGCGCCCCAGGCGATCGCCTTGATTACCGCCGCGGCCCAGCACCACGAGGATCTGAGCGCCCTAGAGCAACAGCTTCAGACTGTAAACTTTGAACCAGTCATGACGGTCATGGCGGGCTACAGCCCCAGCCGATCCCCCCGTCTTAAGGGCCAAAAAGCGGCGGGCGGCTGGCTGGTCGCAGGGGACGGCCACCCCACCCTGCGCTGGATAGGCCTAGACAGCAGTAAACGCACCGATCCCAAAGAAGCGCCCAAAGAAGCGGTGGTTGTGATTCATAGCAGTGCAGCCTTGGCTGCCCAAACCATTGACCGCCCTGACCTAGAGGCGGTGGGGCAAGAGTTGCTGGCCACTGCGGCAGCAACCCTTGGGGCTGAGCTGAGCGATCCAGCTTGGATGCAGGTGCATCGCTGGCGCTATGGCTTTGCCCAGACATACCTAAATTCCCCCGTTCTTAGCTCCCTCGCCCTGCCCACCTTGGTGGGCTGTGGGGACTGGTGCAACGGGGGAAATGCAGAGGGGGCGATCGCATCGGGTTGCCAGGCCGCTCAGATCATAGCCGCAGCTTTGACCTAGCCTTGGCCTCTAAGGCAGAGCGGTTCAGGTCAACCCTGCCGATTGACGACCCTAACCTGGATTATTCAGAAGCACTCTTTCAAGCGGCTGTCATTCCCGCGCAGGCGGGAGTCCACTTGAAAGAGTGCCATTGCAGCTAGATTCCCGTTTCCATGGGAATGACGGGCATTTCCCCAAGATCATGAATAATGCCGGCTAAGGGCTGACTAACCGCCCTCAGGGCCTAACTCAATTGGGCAGGGGGACGACATGCGCCTAAGCGTTGCTGTTGGAGTAATCGCTATTCTCTTTATCTTCAGTGCTGTCTTCATCCGTAGCGCCGGTGTTGTTACGGCGGAAGAAGCGCTGGTTACCCGCCCGCTTTTTGCGGAACTTGCGGGCATAGGCTTGATTGCGTAATGCTTTTTCTTTCTTAGGATTGCGACGTTTAGACATTCAATAACCTCAGACAACGGGGCAGGTGTGATCAGCAAACAAAAGATGGCAGTGGACGAAAGGGAATACCCTAGGATGAGCCTGGTGCCGTTGATCAGTCTTCGACAGACTTTGCACTCGGCCCTAAACACTCTGCCCGCACTGGCGCTCGTTGTTCACGACATGCCATTAACCAGAGGTTTACTTTAACACACCGAGACGTGGCGCTAAGGAACAGGCGGCAAGGAAGGCAGACGGCTACCCACTTCCCCGCCCCTGTTTCATCCCTATCTGACCTCGATGCCTACAGTTGGCTAGAGCTGAGCACCTTCTCCGTCGGGTTGGCCTCAGGGGTGTCGGCCTCTGAGGGGGGCACCACCTGCCAGAACTGGGGCAGATAGTCACCCCAACTGGCGAGAATTTTCTCCGCCTTGGGGCTGCCGGTGTGAGCCAGATGGGCCTCGATCAGGGCCTTGAGCTGGGCCTCACCAGCGGCAGTAATCACCCGCTGCACCTTGACAATCTCAGGGTTGACCCGCACGGGAAAACCTCCGGTTTCGTCGAGAAAGTAGCCGAGGCCGCCGGTCATACCGGCACCTACGTTGCGGCCCACTGGGCCAAGGACGACCACCACCCCGCCGGTCATGTATTCGCAGCAGTGATCACCCGCGCCTTCGATGACGGCCTGCCCCTTAGAGTTGCGCACAGCAAACCGCTCTCCGGCGGTGCCCAGGGCGTAGAGAGTGCCGCCAGTGGCCCCGTAGAGGCAGGTGTTGCCCACAATCACATTCGTGGAAGGGTCGTAGGTAATCCCAGCCGGAGGCTTGACAACAATTTCGCCGCCATGCATGCCCTTGCCCACGTAGTCGTTGGCTTCGCCCACCAGGGTGAGGGTCATGCCGGGCAGGTTAAAGGCACCAAAGCTCTGGCCAGCGCTGCCTTCAAAGTTGAGGTTGATCTGACCTTCAAAGCCAGAGTTGCCGTACTTTTCGGCGATGACGCCCGCCACCCGAGCGCCAATAGTGCGGTTGATGGTGACCACTGGGTAGGTCTTGGCCACGGTGCCCTGGTTTTGGATGGCGGCCTGTACCTCGGCATCTGCCAAAATCTCGTCGTCAAGGACGGGGCCGTTGCTGTGGACGCCCCCGTGGTTCAGCCAAGCACGATCGCCCCTGCCGTCGGGCAGATTCACTAGCGTCGAGAGATCTAGCCCCTGGGTTTTGGCCAGGGAGACGTCCGCGCGGGGCTTAAGCAGGTCGGCCCGACCGACGATGTCAATTAGGGAGCGATAGCCCAGACGGGCCAGCAGCGATCGCACCTCTTCGGCAATGTAGAAGAAGAAGTTGACCACGTTTTCGGGCACGCCGGTGAACCGCTGGCGCAGCTCTTCTTTTTGGGTGGCGACGCCCACGGGGCAGTTGTTGGTGTGGCAGACCCGGGCCATGATGCAGCCTTCGGCGATCATAGCGATGGAGCCAAAGCCAAACTCTTCGGCCCCCATCAGGGCTCCCATGACCACGTCCCAGCCGGTCTTGAGACCGCCATCGACCCGCAGGGTGACGCGATCGCGCAGTTCATTCTCCATCAGCACCTTGTGCACCTCGGTCAGGCCCAGTTCCCAGGGCACCCCGGCGTGTTTGATCGAGCTGAGGGGAGAGGCCCCGGTGCCGCCGTCGTGGCCCGACACCTGAATCACGTCGGCGTTGGCCTTGGCCACCCCGGCTGCAATGGTGCCAATGCCCACCTCTGACACCAGCTTCACCGACACCCCAGCCCTGGGGTTGATCTGGTGCAGGTCAAAGATCAGCTGGGCCAGATCTTCAATTGAATAGATGTCGTGGTGGGGCGGCGGCGAAATCAGCGCTACCCAAGGCTTAGAGCGCCGCAGCATGGCGATGTAGGGGCTGACCTTTTTGCCGGGCAGCTGGCCGCCCTCGCCGGGCTTGGCCCCCTGGGCCAGCTTGATCTCGATTTGATCGGCGTGCATCAGGTACTCGGGCGTTACCCCAAAGCGGCCCGAGGCCACCTGCTTGATGGCCGAGCTGGCGGTGTCGCCGTTCTTCAGGCCGCGCAGGTGGGGGAAGGTGGGGGAGTTGCCCTCGGCATCGACGTCGGCCAACACCTTAAAGCGGGTCGGGTCTTCGCCCCCTTCGCCCGAGTTTGACTTGCCGCCGATGCGGTTCATCGCCACCGCCAGCACCTCGTGGGC
The DNA here is from genome assembly GCA_007694115.1 of Leptolyngbya sp. DLM2.Bin27. Classification (GTDB taxonomy): domain Bacteria; phylum Cyanobacteriota; class Cyanobacteriia; order Phormidesmidales; family Phormidesmidaceae; genus Nodosilinea. The sequence goes on from RECJ01000239.1 coordinate 7,334, forward strand.
TTCCCTCGACAGGGCCCCGAGCGACATGCCCCCGGTGCAGAAGCGGCGCATAATCACCTCCGCCGACTCTACCTGGTCGATGGGGATGGGGGGGCGATCGCCCTCAATATCGAGCAGATCCCGCAGGGCGGAGACCGGGCGATTTTCCAGCTGGGCGCGGTACAGCTCGTAGTGGTCGTACTGGCGCTCCGCCACCGCCTTGTGCAGTAGTTTACTCATGGCGGGGTTGTTCATGTGGTATTCGCCGCTGGGCCGCGACTGCACAAAGCCCATGTTTTGCAGACGTTTGGCGGTCAGCTCGGGAAAGGCCCGCTGGTGGAATTGGATGGTCTCCTGGGCCAGGTCGATCAGGGAGAGCCCCCCCAGACGCGAGGTGGTGCCCCGGAAGGCCAGCTCCAGCAGGTCGCCGCCAATGCCGATCGCCTCAAAGATCTGCGCCCCCCGGTAGCTGGTAATCAGCGAGATCCCCATCTTCGAGAGAATCTTCAGCAGACCCGCATCTACGGCCTTACGGTAGTTGTCTTGGGCACCGTTGAGGGTCGTGACCGGCAGCTTGCCGGTTTCCATCAGCTTTTGGGTGCGGTTGTCGGCCCACCAGTGGCGCACCGACTCCAGCGCCAGGTAGGGGCACACGGCGCTGGCCCCGTAGCCAATCAGACAGGCAAAGTGGTGGGTGCTCCAGCACTGGGCCGTCTCGACCACCAGAGAGCCATGCATCCGCAGCCCGTTGCGAATCAAGTGGTGATGCACCGCCCCCACCGCCAGCAGGGGCGGAATGTAGCTAGTCTCAGCCGTGAGGGGGGCGGGGTTGCCCTGGGCATCGATGCGATCGCTCAAGACGAAAATCACGTTCCCCGCCTTGACGGCCTCGTCGGCGCGATCGCACAGGTCAGCCACGGCTTGCTGCAGCCCAGCCGGGCCAGCGGCAATGGAGTACAGGGTAGATAGGGTTGCCGTGGCAAAGCCTGAGGCGTGAATCTGCTCTAGCTCTACCTCATTGATCACCGGGCTTTCGAGATGCAGCAGGCGAGCGCCATCCGGCTGCTCGTCTAGCAGGTTACCCTGGACCCCCAGATGGGTGCTAAGCGACATCACCAGCCGCTCCCGCAGCGGGTCAATGGCCGGGTTGGTCACCTGGGCAAAGCGCTGCTTAAAGTAGTCGTAGAGCAGGTGGGGCTTGTCGGAGAGCACCGCGTGGGGGGTGTCATCACCCATGCAGAAGGTGGGTTCCTTGCCCTGGGCCGCCATGTCTTGAATGATCATGTCCACGTCTTCGGCGGTGTAGCCAAAGGCGCTCTGCTGGCGCAGCAGACGGTCAGCGGGGTAGAGAGAAACTTCACTGAACAGCTGGGGCTGTACCTCAGCCCGGTTGTCCTTGAGCCACTGGCCGTAGGGATGCCGGGTCGCCACCCGTTTTTTGATATCCCAGTTCTTGAGAATTTCGTTGCTGTGCAGATCCACCGAGATCATTTGTCCGGGGCCGAGGCGACCCTTTTCCAGAATGTCTTCCGGAGCCACATCCAGCACCCCCGCCTCCGACGACACCATCAGCAGGTCGTCTTTAGTCACCACGTAGCGGGCCGGGCGCAGGCCGTTGCGGTCTAGGGTAGCCCCCACCTGGGTGCCGTCGCTAAATACGATTAGCGCTGGGCCATCCCAGGGCTCTTGCATGCCGCTGTAATACTCGTAAAAGTCGGTGATTTCAGGGTAGGCATCCAGGGCTGGCTGGTTGTTGTAGGCCTCAGGCACCATGATCATCAGCGCCTCCTGGGGCGACCGGCCCGATCGCACCAGCAGCTCCATTACGTTGTCGAGGTTGGCCGAGTCGCTGTTTTCAGCATTGACAATCGGCTTGAGCAGGTCAACACGATCGCCCCAGATCGGGTGGTACAGATCGGCCTGGCGAGCCACCATCCAGTTGATGTTGCCCACCAGGGTGTTGATCTCACCGTTGTGGCCCAGCAGCCGCATCGGGTGGGCCAGGGGCCATTTGGGCATGGTGTTGGTGCTAAAGCGGCGGTGGTACACCGCAAAGGCGCTGACGTAGTCTGGGTCGCGCAGGTCGTCGTAAAAGGCCCTCAGCACCGCCGATCGCACCATGCCTTTGTAGACAATGGTGCGGCAGGAGCAAGAGCACACGTAAAACTCCTTCAGCCCCGCCACCGTTGCCGCCGCCAGATCGCCGGGGGCGGCTACGATCTGCGCCACCAGGTGCAGCACTTGGCGGCGCACCAGGTACAGACGCCGCTCCAGGTCTGCTCCAGTTTCGGTGGTCGAAGCCATCACCAGCTGTTCAATCCGGGGCTGAAATTGTTGGGCCAGCGGCCCCAGCACCTCCGGGCACACGGGCACCGAGCGCCAGCCCACCACGGTCAACCCCTCCTCAATAACCACCCGGTTAAAGGTGTCGCGCACCAGGGCTGCCGCTGCGTCATGGTTGGGCAGAAAAACCATGGCTACGCCGGTGCGATCGCTCTCCAGCGGCCCCACCCCCTGCTCCTGAGCCCAGCGGTTTAGCACCGCCCAGGGAATCGCTGTCATCACCCCGGCCCCATCGCCAGACGCCTGGTCGGCACAGCAGCCACCCCGGTGCTCCATGCAGTCGAGGGCCGCCAGCGCCTTGGTGACCAAATCGTGGCTAGGGCGGTTCTGGCGGTCGGCCAAAAAGCCTACGCCACAGGCATCACGTTCTTCGACCAGCGACTTTGGTCCCCAGTTTGGCCATTCAGAACGAGCGTGCTGCCGAGGTTGATAGGGTTGATTCACAGGTGTACGTCCCATGGAAGAGAAAATAGCGAGGGTGTGGTTAAAATTTTGGTCAGGAGAGCTAGCCTACCAGTACGCTTCGCCCATCGGAGAGCCCAAGTGCTAGAGTCACTGAGAGACTCGGCCCTAATCACTGGCTGTACGTAGGCTGGAGTCCTTAAACTATCACCCCTAAACAGGCCAGGGGAAACTATTTAGGCCAAGGTCAAGTCAAACGGCTCAGTGCAGGCTAGGGCAGTACCGACAACTCAGCTAACTCAGCTCAAGTCACTCCAGCTCAAGTCACCAGTTGGGGCTTGCGGGTCTTAACTTGCTGGTCTACCTGGCGGGGTCTCAGTCAGATCGTGCCCCAACTACAGGTAAAGACCAGAAGCACCAAGACCCAGGACTATCATCCCGGTCGCAAAGCAGAAGTCCTGCTGAGCGACAGGCTGCACATTATTTGCTGTGCATTACCTGTAATCTACAGACTTTATCAGTAGTTTACAAACCCTAGACCAGTCATTGGTGACAGCTTCTTAGAATTACATGACAACAACGGTAGCGATTGTTTCAAAACTGGCCTTAACTCCTGCTCAAACTGCCCCGAAACCCGCCAGTTCTGCCCGTATAACTTCATTATTCATCCCGTCCACTCTATGGTTAGACCGTCGGCCTTGGCTCCTTGTTTGTCTTGTTTTGATTGGTTTTATTCGCGGCTGACCTATGGCTGGGTCGTGGGTAGCTGGGTGGGCCTGGGGCTAGTGGGTGCGATCGCATCTGCCCCAGCCCTAGCCACCGATCCCCTCCCCCCCACCGCTGAGAGCGCCCTTGCCCCTGCCGCTCTGGCCTCTGCCGCCCTACCCGCCACCGCCCAGGGCCAAACGCTGATGATCAACGGCAATCGAGCCACCATTCCCTGGATGATTGCCAATGGCCGGATCGGCCTGGCCGACTACGGTGTTACCGACCATCTAGGAGCCAGCCTACTCAGCAGCGGTCAGCCCGATCGGCAGCCCGTCCAGTGGTTCACCCAGCCCGGCAACCCCGTCACCCTGCCCGCCTGGATACAGGGTGGCTATCGCCTGCTAGACATTAAACCCCTAGCCGAGCGCCACGGCTGGCAGGTGCAGCCCCAGGGCGACACCCTGCAAATCACTACGCCACCAGCCCGAGTCTTGGCCCTGCGCCGCCAGGCCCTGCCTGGCGGAGAGCGGTTGTGGATCGACCTATCCGGCCCGGTTCCGGCCCATCTGGCCGACAGCGCCGACGCCCTCACCCTCACCCTGGGGGCAGCCATCGACCCAGGGATCATGAGAGCCGCCAGCACCGCTCCTGCCGGAGCCTACCTGGGCTCCCTGGCGGCCACGCCCGTCGCCGGGGGCATCCGCCTCCAGGCCAGCGCCACCCACCCGCCGCGCCTCACCACCCAGGCCAACCAAATCATCCTCGATATTCGCGCCGACAGCCTGCAGCCCCACAGCATTGCCTGGGCACCGGGGCTGCGGTGGCAGCAGCGGTACGTGAGCGTAGCCGGGCAGCCCTTTCCCGTCTACTGGCTGCAAATCGATCCCACCCAGGCCAGCCTGCGACCGATTTGGCCTGACCCCGCCACCGTTGTCGGCACCGCGCCCCTGACCACCATTGCCCAGCGCTGGCAGGCCGTCGCCGCCATCAACGCGGGCTTCTTCAACCGCAACAACCAGTACCCCCTCGGGGCGGTGCGATCTAACAACAACTGGATCTCAGGCCCGATTCTGAGTCGCGGCGTAGTCGGGTGGAATGACCAGGGTCAGGTACGCATGGAGCGCCTCGCCCTGAGCCAAACCCTGAGCGCCGGGGGGCGAACCTTTCCAGTACAGGGGATCAACAGTGGCTACGTAGAGGCGGGCATTGGCCTCTACACCTCTGCTTGGGGGCCAACCTACCGCCCCATTTTAGAGAGTGAAACCGTAGTTACAGTGGTCAATGGGGTAGTCACGGCCCAGCAGCCTGCCAGCACCATCAACCCTGGAGGCCTACCCATTCCCGCCAACGGCTATCTGCTGGCCCTGCGGTCATATCCCATCGCCGCCCAGGCCCTGCCCCTAGGCCAACCGGTTGGCCTCACCGCTGACGTACTGCCCGCCACCATGGCACCCTTCCCCAACTTAGTGGGAGGTGGGCCACTGCTGATCCGCGATCGCACCCTGGTGCTCAATGCCCAGCTAGAGCAGTTCAGCAATGCCTTTGCCACCCAGGCTGCCCCCCGCAGCGCCATCGGACTCACCGCCAGCGGCGAAGTTTTGCTGGTGGCCGCACACCACAGCCCCCGTGGCCCTGGCCCCACCCTCGATCAAATGGCCCAAATCATGCTGCATCTGGGCAGCACCGATGCCCTCAACCTAGACGGTGGCAGCTCCGCCGCCCTGTATCTAGGGGGGCGGCTGATCAATCGCTCGCCCCGCACAGCGGCCCGAGTCAACAATGGCATTGGTCTATTTTTGCCCTAGGAGTCGAAGGCAGAAATAGACCCCCGATTCCCGCAAGGCTTAGTCCCTGGGACATAGAAAATCCCCTTTCTGCCTTCTGCCTTCTGCCTTCCTGTACTAGTCCCCTATCCAAAGACCGCTTCTACGCCTGAGTTTACGGAGTCTTGCACCGAACTCATCCCCCCGCCCATTGCCCCTACCCGAGCCATCCCATTCCCTTGGCAAAGCCGGTGTAAAGACTTCATGTACCTGACCCCATTCCCCTCTGATTTCCCAGCATCCCGGCCTGCCCTTGCTAGACTATTGGCTGAAAACGCTGGCCGCTGGACTTCGTTAGGAAGTTGTAACCTTACAGCTGAAGCCTCAGTGCAGTCGGCAAGGTCACAAGGGTGGTGGCTAACCCGCCCCCAACCTATCTCCAGAGGATCATCAGCTAGAAAGTCAGCAGATTGTTAACTCCAGCGCGTCTTTAAATAAAGTCTTAGATTTCAGGAGAATTACGCTATGCAAAAACTACAAGAGTCACTTCAGCCCACGGCCTTGTCCCTGGCCACCAGCAACGGCAGCGAAATCTCTGAAGCCGGCCTCCGTCCCTGGGGTTCCTACACCGTGCTCGAAGAGGGCCGAGGCTATAAAATCAAGCGCATTGAGGTCAAGCCTGGCCATCGCCTCAGTCTGCAAATGCACCACCATCGCAGCGAACACTGGATTGTCGTATCCGGGACCGCCAGGGTGATCTGTGGGGAAAACGAAATTCTGCTATCCACGAACCAGTCTACCTACGTCCCCCCCTGTACCCAGCATCGCCTAGAAAATGTTGGCGTTATTCCCCTGGTGCTGATTGAGGTACAAAATGGCGAATACCTAGGCGAAGACGATATCGTGCGGTTTCAAGACGACTACTCTCGGGTTGAAACCATCTAGACAATCACTCGGTTTACCCGCTGCCAAAGGCCCTGCCCTAACCAACGGCGATAGTGCTAAGCTCAGCACTATCGCCGTTTGCTTACACATTGCTGCCGTTTTGCCATGGTTCAGATTCGCCCCGCCGCCGCCCAAGAACTCAACCGACTCCTGCAGCGGCAGCAAGCCTCTGCCCCAGGGCAAGCCTCAGTGGTTTACCTCGCCCTTGAGCCGGGCGGCTGCGCCGATTGGACCTACTGTCTCACCGCAGACCAGCCACCGCCGCAGTCCACCACCACCCTAAACTGCGGTGACCTTGGCCTGGCCATCCCGACAGACCAGCTAGATCTGGTCAAAGATCTGGTAATTGACTACGCCGAAGACCTGATGGGCGGCGGGTTTCGCTTTATCAATCCCCTAGCCCAGCGCACCTGTGGCTGCGGCAATGCCTTTGCCCTCAACCCCGACACCCCAGTCACCCAAGACTGCACGGCCCCGAATCTCGCGGCAGTCTAGCGGACTCTCAGCGGGTCGATGGGCTCTCGGCGGGCCAATGGGCGAGGCCATTGGTAAAGTAGTCATTGACACAATTTGACCAAAGTTTCTCCAGGGTGCTAGCATTAGATCTTGTGAAAACTTGAGCTTTATTCGCCTAGCAGCAGAAACACCCTATGCCCACGATTCAGCAACTCATCCGGAGTGAGCGCCAAAAAGCCGATAAGAAGACCAAGTCCCCTGCCCTAAAGAGCTGTCCACAGCGTCGGGGGGTTTGTACTCGCGTCTACACCACCACTCCCAAGAAGCCAAATTCGGCTCTACGCAAGGTGGCGCGGGTGCGCTTGACCTCTGGTTTTGAGGTCACCGCCTACATTCCTGGCATTGGCCACAATCTTCAAGAGCACTCCGTAGTCATGATTCGTGGCGGTCGGGTCAAAGATCTTCCCGGTGTTCGTTACCACATTATTCGTGGCACCCTCGACACCGCTGGGGTGAAGGATCGCCGCCAGGGTCGCTCTAAATACGGAGCCAAGCGCCCTAAGGCATAGGCTCAGAACACTAGGGCTGGGCCTATGCCTGCTGTCGAGGCCAGTTAGGTCAAGATTAGTTGGGTTCAGGCAACTGGGCCAGGCACAGCCGACCTCTCGGAACTGTTCGCTTGTTGTCTGTTGGCACAGCTGCTGATTTTTCTCGTGCCCTGATTGATCTCCTCTTCAGCCGATCATTTGTTCGTCCTTGCTGTCCGCCGCTAGCTTTACCAATCACTGGAATTTGTACCATGTCCCGCCGCACCGTTGTCCAAAAGCGACCAATCCCCCCCGATTCGGTTTATAACAGTCGTCTGATCACGATGATGAGCCGCCGCCTCATGACCAGCGGCAAAAAGTCTTTGGCTGACAAAATCATCTACAACTCTTTCACTATCATTAAAGAGCGCAGCGGTGGCGACCCCCTTGATGTATTTGAGCGGGCAGTGCGCAACGCCTCTCCCCTGGTAGAAGTCAAAGCCCGTCGAGTCGGTGGGGCAACCTATCAGGTGCCCATGGAAGTGCGGTCTGAGCGCAGCATTGCCTTGGCTCTGCGATGGCTGACCCAGTTTGCTCGGCAGCGCCCCGGCAAGTCAATGGCTATCAAGTTAGCCAATGAACTCATGGATGCCGCCAACGAAACCGGTGGTGCCGTTCGCAAGCGCGAAGAGACTCACCGGATGGCGGAAGCGAATAAGGCCTTTGCCCACTATCGCTACTAAGCCAAATCGTCAATTTTGCTCCGAGGGTTCCAATTCCTTGGCGATCGCTATTTCTGATCCCTAGAATAGGTTTTCAGGTGCATCAGGCAGGGCGACTGGCCGTAGGAAAAAAAGGAGGTAGCTGTGGTTCGACTAACACCCCTAGAGCGGGTTAGAAATATTGGTATTGCCGCTCACATTGACGCTGGCAAAACTACCACCACAGAGCGCATCCTGTTCTACTCGGGCATGGTGCATAAAATTGGCGAGGTGCACGAAGGCACTGCCGTAACCGACTGGATGGAGCAGGAGCGGGAGCGGGGGATCACAATCACCGCAGCTGCTATCAGTACTAGCTGGCGTGATCACCAGATCAACATCATTGACACTCCCGGTCACGTCGATTTCACCATTGAAGTTGAGCGCTCGATGCGAGTGCTGGACGGGGTAATTGCGGTATTTTGCTCGGTTGGGGGTGTGCAGCCTCAGTCTGAGACGGTGTGGCGTCAGGCCAACCGCTACAAAGTACCGCGTATTGCCTTCATCAACAAGATGGATCGCACTGGGGCCAACTTTTTTAAGGTTCACGATCAGCTGCGCGATCGCCTAGGGGCAAACGCAGTTGCTGTGCAGATTCCCGTTGGTTCAGAGGGCAACTTTCAGGGTGTAGTCGATCTGGTGGCCATGCGGGCTCGCATCTACCACGATGACCTGGGCCAAAACTTCCAAGATACCGAAATTCCAGCCGATGTCTTAGAGGTGGCCGAAGAGTACCGCGCCAAGCTGATTGAGGCCGTGGCTGAAACCAGCGACGCCCTGATGGAAAAGTATTTTGATGGGCAGCCGCTGTCTCCAGAGGAAATTGCGATCGCACTTCGGCAAGGCACCATTCAAGGCACCATTGTGCCGGTGCTGTGCGGTTCTGCCTTCAAAAATAGAGGTGTACAACTTCTTCTCGATGCCGTTGTTGACTATTTGCCCTCTCCCCTAGAGGTGCCCCCAATTCAAGGGCATCTACCCAGTGGTGACCTGGCAGAGCGCCCAGCCGACGATGATGCTCCCCTAGCTGCTCTGGCCTTTAAGATCATGGCCGACCCCTACGGACGACTCACCTTTGTGCGCGTCTACTCGGGGATATTGAAGAAAGGCAGCTATATTTACAACGCCACCAAAGATAAAAAAGAACGTATTTCTCGTCTAATTGTCCTCAAAGCAGACGATCGAATTGAGGTGGACGAACTGCGGGCGGGTGACCTAGGGGCCGCCATCGGGCTCAAAGACACCTTCACCGGTGATACTGTTTGCGATCCGGCCCAGCCCATCGTGCTGGAGTCGCTCTACGTACCAGAGCCGGTTATTTCTGTGGCCGTAGAGCCCAAAACCAAGCAGGATATGGATAAGCTCTCCAAAGCCCTGCAATCGCTTTCGGAGGAAGACCCTACCTTCCGGGTCAGCACTGACCCAGAAACCAATCAAACCGTAATTGCCGGTATGGGCGAACTTCACCTCGACATTCTAGTTGACCGCATGCTGCGGGAGTTTAAGGTAGGAGCTAACATCGGCGCACCCCAGGTGGCCTACCGAGAAACCATTCGCAAGCCAACCACTGCCGAGGGTAAGTTTATCCGTCAGAGCGGCGGTAAGGGTCAGTATGGCCATGTGGTGGTTGAAGTAGAGCCCACTGAGGAAGGCAGCGGGTTTGAGTTTGTGTCTAAAATTGTCGGGGGCACGATTCCCAAAGAATACGTGTCTCCAGCAGAACAAGGCATGAAAGAGGCCTGCGAATCTGGTATCATTGCTGGGTATCCCGTGATCGATTTAAGGGTCACTCTGGTCGATGGGTCTTATCACGATGTAGACTCATCAGAGATGGCGTTTAAGATCGCTGGATCAATGGCGATAAAGGAAGCCGTCATGCAGGCGTCTCCCGTCCTTCTAGAGCCGATCATGAAGGTCGAGGTTGAAGTTCCAGAAGATTTTCTGGGTGACGTCATGGGAGATTTAAACTCCCGCCGGGGCCAGATCGAGGGTATGGGAACAGAGGTTGACGTTGCAAAGGTTACAGCCCATGTTCCCCTAGCTGAGATGTTTGGTTATGCTACCGACATCCGCTCAAAAACGCAGGGTCGGGGCATTTTTTCGATGGAGTTTAGCCACTATGGCGAAGTTCCTCGAAACGTGGCTGAGGCCATTATCTCTAAAAACGCTGGGAACGCTTAGAAAGGAAAGGACACGTAACGTAAATGGCACGCGAAAAGTTTGAACGCAATAAACCCCACGTCAACATTGGCACCATTGGCCACGTTGACCATGGCAAGACCACTCTGACGGCGGCCATCACCATGACGCTGGCGGCGGCTGGTGGCGCAAAGGCTCGTAAATACGATGAAATCGACGCTGCCCCCGAAGAGAAGGCTCGTGGTATTACAATCAATACCGCCCACGTGGAGTATGAGACCGCAACTCGCCACTACGCCCACGTTGACTGTCCGGGGCACGCAGACTACGTTAAAAACATGATCACCGGTGCAGCACAGATGGACGGTGCCATTCTGGTATGCTCCGCTGCCGATGGCCCCATGCCCCAAACCCGGGAGCACATTCTGCTAGCTAAGCAGGTAGGCGTGCCGAGCATTGTGGTTTTCTTGAACAAGCAAGATCAAGTTGACGACGAAGAATTGCTGGAACTGGTCGAACTGGAAGTGCGTGAGCTGCTGGACTCCTACGAGTTCCCCGGCGACGAGATTCCTATCACCTCTGGCTCTGCTCTGCTAGCTGTAGAAGCTCTGACCGCTACTCCAGCTATAGGCCGTGGTGACAACGAGTGGGTTGACAAGATTCTGGCCCTGATGGACAGTGTCGATGACTATATTCCTACTCCCGAACGTGATATCGACAAGCCTTTCCTCATGGCTGTTGAGGACGTATTCTCAATTACAGGTCGGGGCACTGTTGCCACCGGGAGGATTGAGCGCGGTAAGGTCAAAGTGGGTGAAACTGTTGAACTAGTTGGTATCCGCGATACCCGTAGCACCACCGTGACTGGGGTGGAGATGTTCAAAAAGAGCCTTGAAGAAGGCATGGCCGGTGACAATGCCGGGTTGTTGCTCAGAGGTCTTCAAAAAGAGGACATCGAGCGCGGCATGGTGCTAGCCAAGCCTGGCAGCATCACCCCCCACACTCAATTTGAGTCTGAGGTATATATCCTCAAAAAAGAAGAGGGCGGTCGTCACACTCCCTTCTTCCCTGGCTACAAGCCCCAGTTCTATGTGCGTACCACTGACGTAACCGGCAGCATCATTGCTTTCACCGCTGACGACGGTAGCGATGCTGAGATGGTTATGCCTGGCGATCGCATCAAAATGACTGTAGAACTGATTAACCCCATCGCCATTGAGCAGGGCATGCGCTTTGCTATTCGTGAGGGTGGCCGCACGGTTGGAGCCGGCGTGGTTTCCAAAATCATCAAGTAGTCTAGGGTCAATTCAAAAAGACAGGAGTAATCCTCACGAGGATTTTCCTGTCTTTTTGCTCTAGAGTCTTCACACCAATTCCCCCTGTACCTTGACAACCGATCTAACTGAGACCTATGGCTACTATTCAGCAACAAAAGATTCGTATTCGCCTCAAAGCCTTTGACCGCAGACTGCTAGATACCTCCTGCGAAAAGATTGTTGACACTGCCAACCGCACGAACGCCACAGCGATTGGCCCGATTCCTTTACCCACCAAGCGCCGCATTTACTGCGTGCTGCGCTCTCCCCACGTAGACAAAGATTCGCGGGAGCACTTTGAGAGTCGCACCCACCGCAGAATTATTGATATCTATCAGCCTTCTTCCAAAACAATCGATGCTCTAATGAAGCTAGACCTGCCCGCTGGCGTAGACATTGAAGTGAAGCTATAGAACTTCTGCCCAACCCGCTAGAGACTCTGCCCTCAGCGGGTTTTTAGTCTCTAAACTAGGGATTTAAAGCCCGAGGTAGGGCAACTGTAGGCAGCATTACCAGGAGGAGTTGGGTTAGAATACAGATATGTGAACAAGTGTTACAGCCTACTCTGCTACGGCATGATGGGCTTGAATCCGCAAGAGGCGATAATGGCATTCTCCGAGTCCATATCTGTGCGAGAGCTCCCGCTTTTCCCTTTACCTGAGCTGGTTTTATTTCCGGGGAGGCACCTGCCGCTTCATGTGTTTGAGCCCCGCTATCGAATTATGATGAATACCGTCCTCCAAAGCGATCGCCGCTTTGGGGTACTGATGCTAGACCCCACCACGGGGCAGCCAGCGAATGTCGGCTGCTGCGCCGAAATCCTGCACTATCAACGGCTGCCCGATGATCGGCTCAAAATTCTTACCATTGGCCAGCAGCGGTTTAGATTGCTGAGCTACGTACGTGAAAAGCCCTATCGAGTCGGGCTAGTTGAGTGGGTAGAGGACAAGCCCACGAGCCAAGATCTAAACCCGCTGGCCTCCGACGTCGATCGCCTACTGCGGGACGTAGTGCATCTATCGGCCAAGCTCACCAACCAGGATATTGATCTACCCGACAATATTCCTGATATTCCCATTGAGCTGTCTTACTGGGTAGCCAGTAATCTGCATGGAGTCGCTCTAGAGCAGCAGGCTCTGCTTGAGATGGACGATACTAGTGTCCGGCTTGAGCGAGAGGCCGAGATTCTTACCTCTACCCGCAATCACCTAGCTGCCCGTACTGCCCTTAAGGAAGTGCTTGAGTAGTTTGGGTTTTAGCCTTGGCGGCAGCAAGGCTAGGATCGACAACTACTACACTGTAGGTGCCGAAATTGACCAGGGTCTCGGTACAGGTGAGCAACTCGTCTAAAGCCTGTTGACCCATGCTGCTGAAGGCACTGATTTCTAGGTCAATAAAAAATAGGTATTCCCCGAGCGATCGCTTGGTGGGGCGGGATTCAATCCGACTTAAGTTAATACCGTAGTTGGCCAGCACGGCGAGGGGCTTGAGCAGGGCACCTGGGCCGTTGATTGGCAGGCTAAAAGCCAGGGAGGTATGCTCTCCTCCCTGAACCTCTGCTGTGGAGGGGGTGTTTTTGAGTACCCAAAACTTGGTGCAGTTGTCTGTGTGGTCGTTGATGTTGTGGGCCAAGATAGGCAGGCTGTAGAGCTGCGCTGCCCACTCCGACGAAATAGCGGCTACGGCCTCGTTGTCGGCCAAATGCCCCAATGCCTCAGTGGTTGAGCGGGTAGCAATGAGGTCAGCTTCGGGCAGATGCTGCTCTAGCCACCGCTGACACTGAGACAGCGCTTGAGAGTGGGAGTACACGATGTTGACGGCGGCTAAGTCTTTGGCCCGGGAGAGCAGCCCATGGCGAATAGGCATCACCATAGCGTGGTGAATCTGTAGCTGCTGGAGTTGCCAGAGGGTGTCTAGGGTAGTGGTAACACCGCCCTCGGTGGAATTTTCAGCTGGGACAATAGTCAGGGTCGTCATTCCAGCCGCAGTGGCTTGCATAGCCTTAGGAATGGTGGGGAGGGCAAATAGCTCTACAGCTTGGCCGGTGCGCTGCTCTAAGTCGAGGCTGTAGGCCAGGGCGGCCAATTGAGAGTAGGTGCCCTCAGGCCCCAGGTAGGCAATAGTTACGGTCATGGGATATTGCGGTGCGGGCTTGTTCAATACTACGTCTAACCCGAATTATTCACGAGAATAGACGCTCAAGGCCATGATTTCCGGCATAGAACCTACCCCTGCAAAGGCCTGGGGCGAGAACTCAGGCGAAATTAGTTAGGTGGCTTGGTGTAGATGGCTGTTGTTGCCGAAATGACAGGCGGTTTTTGAGCGGCATGAACTATGCAGGCTAAAGCCAAAAGGACATGCCTCTGCCCGCCTCTTCAGCCCAAAAGGAGTTAAGTGCTTAGATCTACAGTCTAGTTGCCAAAGCCGGCATACCAAAAGTAGGTAGCCATAGGAATCACGGTTGCCAGCACCAGCAAAACTACTAAGAGAATAGTGGTATTGCCTCGATTCTCAGCGGTTTCTTCGGCGGTGGCGAAGGTGCCTTCACTGGCGAAGGAATCGTCGAAGGCGGGGGGGCCAGGATCTGCTTTGCCGCTGAGGACGGCTACTATGCGATCGCTGGCCGCCAAGAAAGCCTGATTGTATTTATCACCCTCTAACAGCGGATAGAGCACGGTCTCTTGGGCCACACTGTCGGCAATATCGGCAGAGAGTAGAGTAGCCGCTTGCTCGCCCACGCGTATACCTACGGTTTTGGTCACCTCATCGAGCACTAACAGGGTTTGGTTGGCCTGCTCTTCAGGGGTGGGGTACCAGCGCTCGAACAGCTTATCGGTAAAGGTTTGAACCGTCTCGCCATAATCAAAATGACGAATGGTGACCAGCCGGACTTCGTCGCCGGTGGCAGTGGCTAGATTGCCCAAGCGATCCGAGATTTTGTTTTCGTTGATGCGGCTGATGATATTGGCTTCGTCTATCACCCAGGTAGGATCGCCAGCGGTCACCGTCGGCACTTGAAACACCGCCACTGCCTCAGCCGGCGACGCTAGCAGGCCAAACAGCAGCAGCAGCGGTAAGACTAGACCTACAACGCCGGTTCGGCAGATCTCAATCAAGGGATTAAACGTTTGTTGCAGGGAGTGAGGTTGCATCGGCCCAAGCTACAGCGACTACTGGGTTAAGGGAGCCAGCTGATCTACGCCCAAAACCCTACTACCCAATATACGAGGCTTAGAGACTTGAGGGAAGCAGGTCTGCCCAGTTTCCCTTGCAATCGCCCGGTAGCACCTGAAACTGGGCTGCTAGGCAGAGGGTAGATTGCGCAGGCGAATTAACTGCCGACGCATGAGCGGTGAGGCCGCTACTTCAGCCACTTCGCTGATCTCGATCTGCGACTCTAGTTGCTCGACAAACTCATCGGTGCCGTAGGAAAATGCGTCAATCAGCTGCTCTAGTAGCTGATCGCGGTTGGCCATCACGTGGCTGTCTTCTAGAATGCGAAACTTGAGGGTGATAGCACAGTCATAGACACCAATCTGGGCTTCGGCCGACGGACGGGGTGCAGATGTAGCCATAGTCAAATATGTACTCCCTAACTAGGTATGAAAGGAGTCATCAGGGGAGACCAGGGGCTAGAGAGTTCATCCCGCCGGGGGCTTGCGGGGGCAGCAGTGCCGAAATGAGTGGCGTAAACCACGCTGAGCATGGTGATGCAATCCCTATGATGACAGTCAGGTTGGCCTGACTAGATCGTTGCCACCTAGGTATGGAACAGTCGGTGATGATCTAGAGCAGGCTGCCTGATAACCATCAAATCAAAAAACCCTGGTAGGTTGTGTTTTAGCGACCTGCTTTTACAGGATTGACACAGTTTTGTGAGGCCAGGGTTAATGGCATTGATAAACATCCGTAGATTGCTGGGGGAGATGACTTTTTTATACAATTCGTTGATTTACACGCTAGGGTTATCGCCGCCGAAACTATTTTTACCCCTTCAACTGCCCCCTAGAATTAAGGACGCAGAAGGGCTACAGAGAATTACACAGCCATTCAGCTAGCCAGTCTTGTCCTGGTTTTGGGTTTGTTTAATCCTGGGGCAAGCTGAGCTAATCCCAGGATTAAATCCTGCTAGATCAGCTAAATTCATGGGGCTAAACCGACAGCAGCACGGCCAATACTCCGTATAGTACTGAGTAATCTAGGTGTCACAATCAACCAGCAAAATGCGTGATTCCCTGATCTAATTCTATTTGCTGCCGGTGGTTTGAGCCGGGTTGGGCATGGTGCTCGGTCGGGTTTTGTCTCCAGCCTTACCCAGGCTGGCCGACCGGGGCTGTATTTGGGTGGCAACTCCTATGCCCAGGCGGAAAAGCAGCCCACTATCCGGTCGCAATCCGCCTGCGCAGTCGCGCTGGCGGCGGCGAGATGTGCTTTGGCGGGCTGGTTCACGGCTGTTGGCATTGATTTTTGAATAAGACCTTGCCAAATCTTGAAAGTTTAACCCTATTGTTAGGGCAATGCATCTTCCGGTGGTAGCCATGCCTAATCCCGATCAACAGATCAGCGATCCAGTCGAACCTTTAGCCGCTCAGCTTACCGCTGAAACCGCCCAGGCATCGGGGGGAGAAGGCTTAGACACCAACGCTGCCCCCCGACAAGGTAAGGATCAGCAGGCAGCGATCAACGGCATCATGATGCAGTATTTCCACTGGTATATCCCCGCCGACGGCAACCACTGGAACCGAGTGCAACAAGCCGCTGAAGATCTGGCTGAGGCGGGCATTACCGCCCTGTGGCTGCCCCCGGCCTACAAGGGCTTTGAAGGCCAAAAAGACGTGGGCTATGGGGCCTATGACCTGTTTGACCTAGGGGAGTTTAATCAACAGGGCACCGTGCCCACTAAGTACGGCAATAAAGACGAGTACATCGCGGCGGTTAAAGCCTGTCGCGATCGCGGCATCGAGATCTACGCCGATGTTGTGTTTAACCACAAAATGGCGGCCGATGTTGAAGAGGAGTTCAATGCGATTCCCTTGGACCCCCACGATCGCCGCCGTATCTTAGGCGACATGCGTCAAATCAAATCCTGGACAGGCTTTAACTTTCCGGGCCGGGGCGACAAATATTCGAGTATGAAGTGGCACTGGTACCACTTTGATGCCGTGGACTACAACAGCAACGCGCCTGACTACCAGGCCGTTTGGCTAATCGAGGGCAAAGCCTTTGAAGACAAAGTGAGTTGGGAGATGGGCAGCTATGACTATCTAATGGGCTGCGACCTCGATATTGACCATCCCGACGTGCGCCATGAGTTGAAACGCTGGGGCGAGTGGATGCTCGACCAAGTCGGGGTCGATGGCTTTCGCTTAGACGCCATTAAGCACATCTGCGGCGATTTCTTTGGTGACTGGCTGGCCCATTTAGAGCAATACGCCCAGCGCAAGCTATTTTGTGTCGGCGAATATTGGACCTACGATCTCGGCACCCTGAGCTGGTACGCCGATAATTCCGGCGGTCTTTTAAATTTATTTGATGCGCCGCTGCACCGCAATTTTCACCAAGCCAGCCGATCCGGGAGCCACTACGACCTCCGCACCATCTTTGACCATACGGTGGTCAAAATCATGCCCTTGCTGGCCGTCACCCTCGTTGAGAACCATGACACCCAGCCCCTGCAAGCTCTAGAGTCGGTGGTAGAGGCCTGGTTTAAGCCCCTAGCCTATGCGCTGATTTTGCTGCGACAGGACGGCTACCCCTGTATCTTTTACTGCGATTACTACGGGGCTCACTACGTGGACAAAGGCCGCGACGGCAACCAGCACGAGATCTGGATGGACTCGCACCGGGAGATTTTAGATCGGCTGCTGATGGGCCGCCGCCACTTTGCCTACGGTCCCCAGTATGACTACTTTGACCATCCCAACGTAGTGGGCTGGACGCGGCTAGGTACCACCGACCATCCCCCCGCCATGGCGGTGCTGCTGAGCAACGGAGCAGCGGGCCATAAGTGGATGGAAGTGGGCAAGCCCAACACTACCTTCTATGACCTTACCGGCAACCTTCAACAGAGCATTACTACCAATGACCACGGCTGGGCCGAGTTTTACTGCCAGGGTGGGTCGGTGTCGGTATGGGTAGACGATCAGCCAATTGGGAGCGGGGGGGGCTTGCCACGGTAAACCCGTTCTCAGCGGCCACTGGCCTGCCTCCCTGGCCACCGGCTGTTGAGGAAGGCATCTGCTGCAAGATAGAAGTTTACTCCGTAAAAAGTTAAGCTGTGTAACACACGCTTTTATTGCTCTAGGGCAGTGGGGCGTCTATCCCTATGGTTAAATTTGGTGCTTTAGTGCAAGTAGATCGCGTTCTGACCGGGGCCACAGAGGTAGAGCTATCGGCCTATGTTCGGTCAGCTGAGGAGTTAAGCTTTACCCTTCAAGACCTGAAGGCGGCAATTCCAGCCCACTGCTTTCGGCCTTCTACCCTCAGGTCTTTGGCCTATCTATTTCTGGATGTTGGCATTGTGGCGGGGCTATATGCGGTGGCCCACAGCCTCAATTCTTGGCTGTTTTTTCCGATCTTTTGGCTGGCCCAGGGCACGATGTTTTGGGCGCTGTTTGTGGTGGGTCACGACTGCGGTCACGGGTCGTTTTCGCGCCATCGGTGGTTAAACAATTTAGTCGGCCACCTAACCCACACGCCGATTTTGGTGCCCTACCACGGCTGGCGCATTAGTCACCGCACTCACCATGCCAATACGGGCAACGTTGACACCGATGAGAGCTGGTACCCGATTGATGAATCTACCTATCGGGCCATGCCTGCGGTGCAAAAGCTAGTGCGGTTTTATGGGTCGCTGCTGGCCTACCCGTTTTACCTATTCTTTCGATCATCGGGGCGATCAGGATCCCATTTCTTACCCAGCAGCCCTATATTTCGCCCCTCGGAGCGGCGCGATGTGCTGACGAGCACCCTGTGCTGGTCGGCGATGATCGTATTTTTGGCGTGGTTGGGAGTGACC
Organism: Leptolyngbya sp. DLM2.Bin27; assembly: GCA_007694115.1. Lineage (GTDB taxonomy): Bacteria > Cyanobacteriota > Cyanobacteriia > Phormidesmidales > Phormidesmidaceae > Nodosilinea. The sequence goes on from RECJ01000239.1 coordinate 25,691, forward strand.
CAGGGGCTGCTGTTTTTGGTGACGTACTACGTCATGCCCTATCTGGTGTTTGTCATTTGGCTCGACTTTGTCACTTTCTTGCACCACAGCGAGCCGGATATTCCCTGGTATCGCGGGGAGGAGTGGTACTTTCTCAAGGGGGCACTGTCGACCATTGACCGTGACTACGGGTTGATCAACCCGATTCACCACAATATTGGTACCCATGTGGCCCACCACATTTTTTCGAGCATGCCCCACTATCACTTGAAGACGGCAACAGAGGCGATTAAACCGATTTTGGGCGACTATTACCGCAGCTCTAGCGAGCCGGTGTTGAAGAGCTTTGTGCGCTCGTTTTGGGCCTGCCATTATGTGGCGGATCAGGGGTCTAAGGTGTATTACCAACCGCATCCACGTCATCAGCGCTAGGGGTGCTAGGTGTCAGGTTTTAGGATTGGCTGACGATAGACACTACAGAGTGTCAGCTTGAGGCGTTAGCGCTGTCCCAGACAACTGCTTCGGTAGTTCATCGACTAAAGTGGGCAGGTTAGGATCAGTTTGGTTCTAAGCTGCCCACTTTACTATGGGTAGCGACGGGTCGAATTAGGCCTGGTACGGAGCCTGGCGCAGACTGTCTGAGGTTTGCGTAGGCGGAGCTCCGGGGCTTGAATTTGGTGTATTTTTAGCGCTTCTTTGGCGATGACTCAGCCTTTGATCTCAGCCATTATTTGTACCCACAACCGGGCTGGCTACCTGGGGGGAGCGATCGCTAGCCTGCTGGGTCAGACCTACCCCACCTACGAAATTATTGTGGTCGACAACGCCTCGTGCGATCGCACCAAGGACGTGGTAGACACCTTTCTACCCCATCCAAAACTGACCTATGTGTATGAGAGCACCCTGGGGCTCTCGACGGCGCGCAACCGGGGGGCGGCGGTTGCCCAGGGCACCATTCTGGCCTACTTAGATGACGATGCCGAGGCCTCGCCCCACTGGCTGGCGGCCCTGGCAGAGGTTTTTGAGCAGCACCCTAGAGCTGCGATCGCAGGCGGCCCGGTGAGCCTGATCTGGCCTAGGGGTATGACCGCGCCCGGCTGGCTGTCGCCCACCCTCTCAGAGAGTTTGGGTACCTACGACCTGGGCCAAGCTCTGCGGCTGATTGCTGAGCCTGGGCAAACCCCTAGGGGCCTCAACTATGCCGTCAAAAAAAGCTTTTTAGACACCGTCGGTGGCTTTGATGTGCAGCTGGGGCGGGTGGGCAAAAACCTGCTGTCCAACGAAGAGCTGCACCTGACCCAGCAGGCCCTAGCCGCCGGGCTGGAGGTGCTGTATGTGCCCCAGGCCCAGGTGGCCCACAACGTGGCCCCAGAGCGGCTGCGGCGCAGCTGGTTTTGGCGGCGCGGCTGGTGGCAGGGCATCAGCGAATGCCACCGCGAGCAGGTGGCCGGGACGCTGGCCCTGGGGCGGGTGCGGGTGCGCAGCACCGGCCTGGTGCGGGGGTTGATCAAGGCCCTGCGCCACTGGCCTGACCCGGCCCTGCGGTTTGAAAACCTGGTCTACGCCTACGGGCAGCTGGGCTATGTGCTGAGTGGCTTAAAATACCTGCTGGCCCGCCCTGGGGCTAAGCGGCCGGCAGATGCTCTGGCGCGATCGCGCGCTGGCTTGGGCAACTAACCCCGAATGTCACCGAATTAAGGCTGGTGGGCCGTGCCCACCCTACGGCAGATCAAGGCTTTCGGGATTGGCGAGGATTAATTTCAGCTTATTTCAGTGACATTCAACCAACCCCCTCTCTAAACGGCTTTTTCTATGGCTACCCCCACCGCTAAAATTCCGGTTTCGGTGCTGATACCGGCTAAAAATGAGGAGCAGAACCTGCCCGCCTGCCTGGCCAGCCTAGAGCGGGCGGCGGAGGTGTTTGTGGTGGACTCGCAGAGCTGCGATCGCAGCCTAGAGATTGCCACCGCCGCCGGGGCCAAGGTGGTGCAGTTTGAGTTCAACGGCCACTGGCCCAAAAAGAAAAACTGGGCGCTAGACCATCTGCCCTTTAGCCACGACTGGGTGCTGATTGTCGACTGCGACGAGCGCATTACCCCCGAACTGTGGGACGAGATCGAAATCGCCATCCAGCAGAGCGAGTTCGACGGCTACTACCTCAACCGCCGCGTATTTTTTCTCGGCACCTGGATTCGCCACGGCGGCAAATACCCCGACTGGAACCTGCGCCTGTTTCGCCACCGGGCGGGTCGCTACGAGAACCTTCAAACCGCCGACATTCCCAACACGGGCGACAACGAGGTGCATGAGCATGTCATGATCGACGGCCCGGTGGGCTACCTCAAGCACGATATGCTCCACGAAGACTTTCGTGACCTCTACCACTGGCTAGCTCGCCACAACCGCTACTCCAACTGGGAGGCCCAGGTCTACTACAACCTGCTGACCGGCATGGGCGATAGCGGCACCATTGGCGCTAGCCTGTTTGGCGACACGGTGCAGCGCAAGCGGTTTTTAAAGAAAATTTGGGTGCGGCTGCCCCTGAAGCCGCTGCTGCGATTTGTGCTGTTTTACATTCTGCGGCTGGGCTTTTTGGACGGGCGGGCGGGCTACATTTACGGTCGGCTGCTGAGCCAGTACGAGTATCAGATCGGCGTCAAGTTGTTTGAGCTGCGCCAGTTTGGCGGCCAGCTCAATGTCACCCCCAGCACCGCTGCGCCAGCGCCAAAATCCACAAGTCAGCCCCCGATTGTTTCGGTAGAATCAGCCCCTTAGGGATGGGTGGCAGGCAATGGCAACTTCTGACGTCAAGACAGGTGTGGGCGATGCCCCCTGGGTACGGCTCGATGCCTACGACCAGTCGGGTTATGACCCAGGGCGATCAAAGGTCACGATTATGCTGTGGTGGCTGTTGCAGGCGGTGATTTTTCCGCTGACCCCCCACGCCAACCATGGGCCAAGGTGCTGGCTGCTGCGGCGGTTTGGGGCCAAAATCGGCGTGGGGGTGGTGATTCGCCCAACGGCGCGGGTGACCTACCCATGGCATGTGGCCATTGGCGACCACAGCTGGATCGGCGACGATGTGGTGCTCTACAGCCTGGGGCAGATTACCATCGGTGCCCACTGCGTGATCTCGCAGAAAAGCTACCTGTGTACGGGCAGCCACGATATAGCTGACCCAACCTTTGCCCTCAAGGTAGCCCCAGTGGTGATTGGCAATGGGGCCTGGGTGGCGACGGACTGCTTTGTGGCCCCTGGGGTGACAGTGGGAGCCAACAGCGTCGTGGGAGCGCGCAGCAGCGTATTTAAGTCGCTGCCGCCGGGGCAGGTGTGCTATGGCAACCCCTGTCGAGCGGTGGCCCCAAGGCCAATGCGCAGCGGGGGCTGAGGTTCAGCGCTTAGCCCCGCCCCGCCCCAGTATGGGGAAGAACCCAAGGGGGTAGGGAGCCACAGCCGGGGCTAGATTTCGGCGACGGCGCGCTCGACTAGGCGGCGGGCCAGGGTTTGAACACCGGTGTGCTCATAGTATTTCACCGACATGTCAAGAAATGCCCCCAGGTAGTCGAGCTTGCCCCTAGAGCCTTCGATAAAGCCGCCGAGATTGTCGACCAGACCGCCCTGGGTAATATTGTGGTCGTCCACAAACCGATCCATCCAGCCCTTGGTTGACTCAAAGGTCTCGGTCATAAACGAGAGTTTGGCCCGGTCGTTGTTGCCGGGAATCTCTTGCTTAATACCCTTGAAGGTCTGGTTGCCGTCGAGGTCGCTAGGCCCCATGCCCTTGATCGCCCCCAGGGCCTTAGACGAAAACTCGGCCCCCAGGGGAATAATGCCGTCGAAGCTGACCAGGGCGGCCATGCGAATCAGCGACTCGCTGCTGTAGTCGCCCAGGGCGGCGAGAAAGTCGCCTAGGCTGTCGCCGGGGATACCGCTAATTTTGCAGAAGGCTACCACCTCGGTGACTAGTTTCACGGTCAGGTCGATGGTTTGGGCTTTTTCGGGCTTGGGGGAAAGGTTTTTGAGAAAGCCCAAAAAGGTGTCTTGGCCAATTCGGTTGGCCAGGGCGGCGGCCCCCAGCAGGCCCGAGGCCGAGTCGACGGTTTGGTAGAGCCAGAGGGCGCTTTGGTAGCCTTGCTTTTTGTCGTTGAAGAGGGTGATCGCCCGCTCGCCAATGGCCTGCACCATGGCCTCATCGGTTTCGCCGGTCACGGTCTTGATGGTGTTGTCAAAGCCCACCAGGTTGTCCCACTCGCCGGGGGCAAAGGTGTCAAGGGTTTTGAGTGCCCGGACAGTGAGGCCCCGGGTAGGAAGCTTATCGACAATTGCTTGAATTTTTTGGCTCACAACTGATCTCCTGATTTCTGCCGTTGAGGTGATTGTCACCGGATTGCCCGAGGCAACTTCTGGAAAATAGCTTCCTGCTCCTAGCATTGACCTTGAATGGTGCATTGCTGCGCGGATGCACCCTACTGACTAACACCTGACACCCGATACCTGACACCCGCAGATAGGGTTGTCCTATGTCTGCCGACCCGCACTAAGAGGCCGGCTCAAGGATGGGGGTAGGTCTTGGCAGCTGCACCCGAGGCAGCTTAAAGCCAGGCTGGGGCCGAGGGGCCGCTGCGGTGGGCGCGGGCTCCTTGACCGCCGCCCCCTGGAGCTGGGCTAAGCCTACGAGATCAAACTTTTGCAGCCAGGCCACCCGGTCGGCTTTGGTGAAGTCTGGGTTGCGGGAGAGCACTTTAACCTGGTAGCGGCCATTGACCAGCAGGGCGGTGGCGGTGGTGCCCTGGTCTACCACCGGGAACCCTTCCACGGTCTCGGTGGCGCTACTGAATTTTTCTGCGGCGCTAGGCAGGCTGATGGTGTCGTTGATGGTGAGCATGGCCAGGGTGGTGCCATTTTGCTCTAGCTTATATTCGGCGAACCCTTTCTTTTCTTGGTAGGGGATGACATCGTAGTCGCTCTGGCCGGTGGGGAAAAACTGGTTGAAGGTGCCCCCCTTCTCGGCCTTGCGGTCGACGGCGGCTGGAGCGCCAAACCCAGTGGTGTCTTTTTGCACCTGGTCATATCTAGACGGGGCTGACGAACAGGCCGTAACCAACAGCACTAGACACACCATTAGGGGCGCTAGCCGCCGCAACCAGCGGGTAAAACTCATAACACTCTCCTTCACAGGCAAGTTCTTCACAGGCAAGTTCTTCACGGGCAAGTTGTTCACGGGCAAGGGGCTCACGGGCAAGGGGCTCACGGGCAAATCCTTGGGGGTGCAGGCCATTATTGTCGACCCTGCCACAGAAACATAACGTTTCCGTAAGTGAAAATTATCTTTAAAACAATAAAAGATAACTAAAAAAAGGACGTTGGCGATCCAAGTTAATGGTCTATGACCATCGTCCTTTGGGGTGGGGTTTGGCTATCTCTCTAAGGGATAGTCTTGGGCTAGCACTAGTCGTCGCCGGCAGAAATAACCTCCCGATTTCCGCAAGGCGTCGCCCCTAGAATCCAAAGGGTTCCCTTGCTGCCTTCATCCTTCTGCCTTTCTGTCCTAGAGGCCCAAAGCAACTTTGAAGCGAGACAGGGCTTCGGCTTCGGCTTGACTGACTTTGTTGCCGGTGCCAAACAGACCGCTGCCGGCGGCTTCGGCCACCGCCACGCCGCAGGCATAGATAAACTGCTTGTACTCGGCTACTTCCTCGGCTGAGGCTCTGCCCTCGACCACCGCCAGGGCGGCGTTGATGTCGGCGATCGCACCGTCGATCATGGCCCCAGATCTGACATCTTCGGGCTTGACATCGGGTTTCTCAAGCTTGACATCGCCGCTTCTGAGGGTCTCTTCTGCAAAGGCGGCCTGAATAATCGAGTTGGTGGGATATTTTTGGGCGGCCCCCGAGATTTGCTTTGACATTGCCGCCGCCTCAATGGCGGTCGACACTAGGCCCATGTCGACCATGGCCACCGATAGCCCGGTCATCATCGGCGCTCTGACCAGGGTTTGCAGTTCTGCGATCGCATAGTCACTCATGGCTGTCCTCAGGAAAAACAAAAAAATGGCTATGGGTTGGGCTACAGGTTGGACGATAACCCTAGAAACCCCTAGGTGATGGGGTAGAGAGATGCCTGACTGGTTGGTCAACAAATCCTCAGCTGTGGCTCCCTCATTCTTAGCCTGTGCGTGGGATGCTAGAACTCTACCTGGAGAAGTGAGTTTTACCTGTGAAAGTTGTCTTTATTATCGACCCAATTCACCGTCTTGACCCGGGCCACGACACCAGCGTTGCCATGATGGAAGCCGCCCAGCGGCGGGGCCACGAGGTCTGGGTGACGGCGGCCAGCGACCTCAGCGTGGTGGGCGGCCAGGCCCTGGCGCTGATGCATGCGGTCAGCCTCACCCCGGTGGAACTGGTGGACGGGCTGTGGGCCGCCGCTACCCCCTGGTTTGAGCTGGGCGAGGCGGTGCAGCGCCCCCTGGGCGATATGGATGCGGTATTTATGCGCACCGACCCGCCAGTCACCGTGCCCTACCTCTACGCCACCTACATTCTTGACTACGTCGATCCGGCTAGGACCAAGGTAATCAACCGCCCCAGCGGTCTGCGGGCGGCCAACGAAAAAATGTACGCCCTGCAATTTACCGAGGCCATTC
>RECJ01000233.1 GCA_007694115.1 Leptolyngbya sp. DLM2.Bin27
GCAGAAGGCAGAAGGCAGAAGGCAGAAGGCAGAAGGCAGAAGGCAGAAAGGGAATCCTCGGTATTCCAAGGGCTATGCCTTTGGGGAACAGGGTGGTTAATTTCTGCCTCAGAGTACTAGGGTTACACCATCGGTCTGGGGGCTAACGGGTTGATGTTGATACTCCCACGCCTGAAGGCAGACAAGGCCGCTGAGCCTAGGACTGAAGTCCTAGGCTCAAAGCCGAAATCCTCTGAAGAGGATTGGCAGCCGAGTTCCCCAGTCTGCTAAAGCAGACTTTCGCTATGAGCCAGGGAGTTCACTCCCTGGTGGTCGTGGCCGGAGTCCCTTAGCCTATGGGCATTTCGGGAATAGTTTAGCCACTTGACAGGGCTGGGTGGGCACTGCCCACCATTCACTTTTATCGTATGACCCAGACCAACTACGGCATGGTGCGCCCCGGCGACGGCACTGCCAAAATCATCGTCGCATCAGTAAATTAAGCTTCTTTGGGCTTGGCCCGGCGAGATCGCCCTTTGCTAGCCTTGGTCAACCTCATTCCCGGATGGTGCAGGGCCAGGGCCTGTTGAAGGCAATCGAGCGTTAGCACTGGCGGCTCGGTCTGCTGGGCCAGGGCCACGGCAGTCTGGGCCAGGGTCACAATTTCGCCCCCGGTGAGGGCGAGTTGTTTGGCCACGTGGGGCCAGGTGAGGGCGCGGTCTTTTTTCACCCCGGCAGCGGCCCGCTTCCACAGCACCTCACGGGCAGCGGCGTCGGGCCGAGGGAACTCGATCACCCCAGCCATGGCCTGCCGCCAGGCGGGTCGAATGCTTTGTAGGTAGGGGCTGGCCAGCAGGGTGAGCCCCGGCTGGCGGCGGCGCTGAATCATCCAAGACTGCACCAGGGCCGAGTCGGCAGTGGGGGTGCGGCCAAACCACTGGGGCGCATTTTTGAGCAGCAGCACGCAGGGGGGCAGGTTGACTAGGTCTTCTAGCTCAGGAATGTTGCCCTCAAGGTCGGGGGTGATGGTGGCTAGATCGACCATCACCAGCAGCAGCTCTAGCTCAGCGGCTAACACCTGGGCGGCGAGGGTTTTGCCGGTGCCGCTGGGGCCAGCCAGCAGCACCATAGAGCCGTCGGTGACACGGGCGGCGGCGGCGGCGGTTTTGAGCTGGGTGAGCTGGGGGTCGGGCAGCACCAAACTCTGCCAGGTCGCAGCCGGAATTTCTGATGCCGCTGCCGGGGCGGGCATGGCGGGGGCCATGGTCCAGGTGTCTAGGGTGTCTGGGTCGGGCGCTTCAGAGAGCAGGTAGGTGGTGAGGTCGTCGGTGAGGCGAATGTGGCGGCTGAGCAGGGTGGTGTCTTCGGGGTTGACCCACTCCACCAGGCCCAGGTTGGCCAGGCGGCTGTTGGGGGCGATCAAAGGGCGCGATCGCCGCCACTCTTGGTCATTGCGGCACAGCAGCCGCAGGCACAGATCCACCGTGGGCAGATCCCAGTCAGATTCGTCGTGCTGGTAGTGCAGGTAGCTGTAGAGTCGGCCAAACCGCTGGTTGACCTCGGGGGCCAGGGCCAGCAGCAGCACGTTTTTCTCAAACAGGGTGAGCTGGAGGCGATCGCGCAGCTGCGGCAGGGCTAGCACTACCCCCTGGCGCTGGCTGATCACAATCCGGGCCTCTAGCTGCTGCACATAGCTGCCGCCGCCGCTGCGCGGGGTTTTGGGGGGGCGCAGGTTGTCGTAGCCGGGCTGGCCGGTAAAGTTGATGATGCCCTTCCACCAGTGGCGGGTGACCCGGTCTTCATCCGTTAGGGCAAAGTCGTCTAGCTCGTGCAGATCGCGCTTTTGCCGCGACACCGCCACCATCAGCAGCCGGTCGAGCCAGGCTAGCTCGGTTTTTAGGTAGGCCCAGTTGTCGGCAAAGGGAGGGATGCGCTCTGAGTTGGGCCGCTCAGCATTGGGGGGTTCCGAGTTGGGCCGCTCAGCATTGGGGGGCTCAGCATTGGGCCGCTGCTCAGGGTTAGGGCGCTCAGAATTCAGTTCCTCAGGGTTGGACATGGCCTAGCACTCGAATAAACTCCAGGGGTAGCCCGTCGGCATCGGCCAAAAAGGCGACCTCGTAGACGCGATCGCCAATGATCTGCTGCTGCGGCTCTAGCAACACCGTCAGCCCGCCCTCGGCTCCATTGGTAAACCGTTGGCGCACCTCGGCCAGCCAGGCGGGCAGGCTGGGGGCCGCCTCGGTCAGGTCAAAGGATAGGTGATAGTAGCCGGTGTAGTGCTCATCGCCAAAGGCATCGGCGGCGGCACGCGGCTCGGGCACCTGCATTAGCTCAATGCGGCCCCCCAGCCCCTCCATCCAGCAGGCCAGGGTGATGCCCGCAGTAAAGCGCTCGTGGACGGTAAACCCCAGGGCTTCGTAAAATGCGATCGCACGGTGAATATCCTGGGTGCGAATTGATGCGTGGTGGAGCATCGGGCGGGCTATTCAAATAAACGAAAGTAAGGATAGCGCACCGGCACGCCGGGCTCTTTTTCGAGGCTAAAGTTGATCACCGCCCAGCGGGGGTCAGCCTCGGCAGAGGGGCTAAACTCCACCGGCAGGCCGTAGAGTTTAGGGGCGGTAGAGGCTTCGGCCTGGCCGCGCCAGGGGTTGTTGCGCTCTAGGTAAGAGTTGACTAGCTCCTGGTAGCGCTCGGCGATAATCACCCGCGTCGCCCGATAGCCCTGGGTATAGAGACGATCAAGCGCCTCGTGAATCTCAAAGCGAATGCCGTCGGGGTGGGTGTGCTGCCGATACCATTCGCCATCCCACTGTCGCCAGTGCCGCCCCGACTGAAGATGCACCAGCTCTTTGGTGTCGGGGTCGGCCTCAAAAGCCCCGTGGCGGGTGCACAGGTACGTGTCGGTCAAGGTCAGAGCCGGAATGGTCTGGCGACAGTGAGGGCACTGGATTTCGGGGCCATAGATGGGATACTGCAAGGCGGAGTTGACCATTGGGCTGAAACCAGGCGCGTCCTCAAGAGATCAAGCTGCTCAAAATACAGCCGGGGTTAGCCGTATTATACCGTTGGGAACCCGGCTCTCCCGCAGCCTCGGCCCCCCATTGTCTGAATCTGCCAATTTTTTTGGCCCCCTCACCGGAAATTTTGCCCGCTATGGATGCCACTTCCCCCTCGCTCTGGCCCCAGCCCGATCGCTCAGCGGCGGCCTTTGTCGCCCCCACCGCCACGGTTATGGGCCATGTCACCCTCCACGCAGGCTGTAGCATCTGGTACGGCGCGGTGCTGCGCGGCGATGTCGAACGCATTGAAGTTGGAGCCTACAGCAACGTGCAGGATGGGGCCATTCTCCACGGTGATCCGGGCCAGCCGACGGTGCTGGCCGACCATGTCACCGTCGGTCACCGGGCCGTGATTCACAGTGCCCACATTGAGCGAGGCTGTCTGATCGGCATCGGTGCGATCGTGCTCGATGGGGTGCGGGTGGGCACGGGCAGCATCATTGGCGCGGGGGCGGTGGTGACTAAAGATGTGCCCGTGCGATCGCTGGTTATGGGTGTACCGGGCAAAGTCATGCGCAATATATCCGATCAGCAGGCCTTAGAACTGCTGGAGCACGCCCAAAAGTACCATCAGCTGGCCCTGGCCCACGCCGGACACAGCACCAACGTAGGATTTGTCTAGCTCCAGGCAACCGCCGTCAGGCCTAGCGGCGACAAACTTCGCAATTTGCTAAGGTAAAGGCGGTTCCCTGAGGCCCATGCACATCATCACTCGCGCTCGTCTGACAGCGTTTTGGAAGAAACACCCCGACTCAAAAACCAGCCTGCTGCTTTGGTATAAGCTGACGGTTATAGCCCGCTGGCAAAACTTGACTGAAGTACGCCGGGTGTTTCCGACCGCCGACCCAGTTGGTAACCTGACTGTCTTTAACATAGGCGGCAACAAATATCGCCTGATCACGTTGATTGATTATACCTACCAAAAAGTGTTTATCCGCAGCGTGCTTACCCACGCCGAGTATGACAAAAACAACTGGAAGAAAGACAATTGGTATGAGTGATCTGACAGGCAAGTTTCAAACTATGGCCTGGGGTAAAGCAGGATTTACTGGGTCATTGGCGATCGCAAGCAGCAGAGGAGGTCACCATGTTTGCCACTGAGCCAGAAAGCTACCTTCAGCTTCTGCAAAAATTTCCGCCTCGCCCGATTAGAACCGAAGAGCAGTTCCTAGAGGTGCAGAGCATTATTGACAGCTTGATCGACGCTGACGAGCTCACCTCAGAACAGCAAGACTACCTCAATCTTTTAGGCATGCTCGTCCATGACTACGAAGAACGGCAGGGGTCAATACCAGACCTGAGCGGCATCGACCTGCTGCGCGCCCTGATGGATGAGTTTAGGCTCAAGCAAAAAGATCTGGTTCCCATCTTTAAAACCGAGTCCATTGTCTCAGCCGTTCTCAATGGCCAGCGCAATTTCACCGTTGAGCACATTGAAAAGCTGGCTGATTTCTTTCATATTTCCCCCGCCGCATTCTTTCCCCGCATATCGTGATGAATCTGGTTTTTCGGCCCCTAGCAATCGCCCTGCTCTGCCTGCTCTGTATCACGGGTTGGGGCCTGCCTGCCCAGGCACAATCGGCCTCGGCAGACCTCTCGCCCCAGGCGGTGCAGGAGATTTCTGACCTGCGCCAAAAGGCGTTTACCGCCTCCCAAAAGGGCAAGTTTGACCAAGCCGAGACCTACTGGGGTGAGCTGATCGACTACCTGCCCGACGAGGCCGCTGTGTGGAGCAACCGGGGCAATGTGCGGGTGAGCCAAAACAAACTGGCCGAAGCGCTAGACGACTACAACCGGGCCATTGCCCTGGCCCCCGATCAGCCCGACCCCTACCTCAACCGGGGGGCGGCGCTGGAAGGGTTGGGGCGGTGGGAGGATGCGATCGCAGATTACAGCCAGGTGCTCGCCCTCAACCCCGACGATGCCGCCGCCTACAACAACCGGGGCAACGCCCAGGCGGGCCTGGGTAATTGGGAAACCGCCCTGGCCGACTACCAAAAAGCCGCCGACCTCGACCCCAAATTTGCCTTTGCCCGAGTCAACGCCGCCCTGGCTGAGTACCAGCTGGGCCACGCCGACGAAGCCATTCGCCAGTTTCGCAACCTCACCCGCCGCTACCCCAATTTTGCCGACGCCCGCGCCGCCCTCACCGCTGCCCTCTGGGGCGAGGGCATGAGCGGCGAAGCCGAGAGCAACTGGGTCGCCGTAGTTGGCCTCGACGCTCGCTACAAAGACCTCGACTGGGTCAGCACCGTGCGCCGCTGGCCCCCCGCCATGGTCGCTGCCCTAGAGAAGTTTTTGAATCTGTGATGTCGAATCCGAATTCCATAACCCCGATTCCCACCCGGCCCCCCTGTAGGGGCGAACCGCTGTTCGCTCAGCTGAATTGGGGGTATGCGAGCAGGATTGGGTATGAGCCTATGGATGAGGATCGCCTGGTACTCAGGCGATCCCTGGAAAAGAAAATACCCCGATGTAGGGGCGCAGGGCCTGCGCCCCTGAGAGGAAGCTAGCACCTGACCCCCTAGCAAGCCAACCCTAGCCCTGATCTCCGGTCAAAACCGCGATCAGGGTGGCCTCAATCATCTCCTGCGCCTGGGCGATGTAGTCAGGGTCGCCCACCTCGTGGCCTTCAAAGTAGAGGGCCAAAGGCAGCGCCGCCGAGATCACCAGGGTTTCGTAGAGTTCTTGCTTGCCCTGGGCGCTGAGGGCTTGAAAGTGGGTATCGCTGGCCAGCGCCTCGTTAAAGCTTTGCAGAATCGCTTCATGGTCAGCCTCGCTGATCTCTTCGCCGTCGTTGAGCACGTAGTGGCTGGCCATCAGCAGGTACGTCATCGCCCCGGCCACGTTGTTTTGCAGGCGCTGCTCGCCCGCCTCGATTAGCCAGTCGTGGTAAAAGGTCAGCAGGTCGCTGTAGAGGGCGGCCATTTCCTGCCGCTCGGCGGGGCTGAGGGCGGGGTCATCGGCCAGCCGCAGGGGCATGATCTGCGCCGCCATGGGTCTAAAGGCGCTGGCGCTGAGCGGTGTCGGGGCCGCCGGAGCCGCCACAAAACCAGCAGAGCTAGGGGAACCCCCTGCGACCATGCGCTGAAAGGCGCGATTCATGATGGCGGTATCGGCGGAGCTGGAGATCGGGTTGTTCCAGGTGCTGAAGGTGTAGGGGTTGGTGAACTGGGCCTCGGCGGGGTGTGGGGCGGCGAGGCTGAGGCTGGCGGTTGCGATCGCAGCGGTCAGCAGTTTGAAGGGGCTAAACATAGAGGTCCTCCGGGGTTATTCGTAAAAGCTAACGATGTTGGGGGTCAACCCCGCTTGGGGTTGAGCAGGCTGGGCTGTGGCGCGGGCAACCTGGTCTTCCAGGGCGTTGAGAAACTGCGAGCCACCATTCATCGGGGCAATTTCGATCACCATGATCTCGCCGGAGGTGGCGAAGATTTGAATCACGTCGCCGATCAGATTTTGCACCTCGTGCTCAATGCGGGCAATTTCATTCAGGGCACCAGCGGGTAAGCCCAGGCCCAGTAGCAGCCACTTCAGGGGGTTCGGTTGAGTTGATTGCATCGCGTTCACTCCAATTCAAGGTCAAGGTCTAAGGTTTAAGATCCCTGGGTTCATTGGCCCACTGATGGCCCCAGTGGGGCATCCCGGTTAGAACCCAGGGATCTGTTGCAGCGGTCTAGAGAATGCGGACCTCGTGGCGATCGCAGATGGCGAAGAATTCCTCTAGGTCGGCGGGGAGTTGGACGCCGCTGCTGCCCACTTCCCGGTAAAAGGCATTGGAAAAACTCGGCAAAATAATCAACAGCTTGGCCTCAGGCGAACTGACCCGAAAACTGTGGGCCACGTCAGCCGGAAAATAAATCGACGTTCCGGCAGCGGCCACCACCTCGCGGCGGCCAATGGTGACCTCTAGCTCACCGCTGAGGAGGTAAAAGGTCTCTTCCCAGGGGTGGGTGTGCAGCGGTGCGCCGTTGCCCAGGCTGTCGCTGACTTCGTACATGAGCCACTGGTTTTGGGTATCGTCTGGATCGATTTTGACCACCATTGTGTGGGTCAGCATTTGAAAGCGATCGCCTTCACCGGCAGCGCGGACTTTGGGCGTAGAAAGCAGTTGCGTCATGGTAAAAAGTTCTCCAGATTAGAAAGGGTTAGATAGGTGAAACTCAACACAGGGAACAGACCTAGGCCCTAGCCTCGGGCCGAAACCGCCGCCATTTGATCGAGTAGGGCCGTGAGGTTGGCGGGGCTCATGGCCTGCAGATAGCCCTCGGCCATGACCGGCGGCAGCAGTTCGACCATGAGGCGGTTTTCGACCCAAAATTCCACCAGGTTAAACAGGCCATCGCGATCGCAGGCCAGCACCCGCCAGCCCTCCCGCTGGGCGATCGCCTCAATCTCTGCCTGGCTCACCGGCACCGAGATGGCGGCGTGAAAGGCCGTGAAATTGTAGGGATGCGCATTCTGACAAAAGCTGGCTTCGTCTTGGCCATGGCCCGGCATGATTTCGCTGCCGACGGGGTAGACCTCGATCAGCGTGCCGACCTGATCTTTGGCAACGACCACATAGGCCCCCTCTAGGGGAGGAAAAGGCATCACACTGCCGCGAAATAGCTCAGCTAAAACCGTGGCCACATGGCGAGGATTTTGGGCCGAAATCGAAATGTGGTGAATCATAGTAATCTGCGGGGAAATGGGTCGAAAGCAGCAAACCGTCGATGGCTTAACTATCGCGTTTGCACCCCTCAGACACCAGAGAAGATAGGGTAAGTTAACTGGGAAGTTTAGACGCAAGATCAGCCCGCCACCGCCTGGGCATAATGCGACTAGTACTCGTCAGGTGAGCCTGTAGCCCTGTCCCCCCTACCGTCGAGCGGTTCTCAACCGCCCAACCATTGCAGCCCCCGCTATCAAACACAATCTCTGCGTAGTTACCCGCAACATTACTGATTTTCAGAAGGCGCAGGTGCCGGTGCTCAACTCCTTAGAATCAAACCCATAACCGCAATTGTTTCTTTGGATAAAAGATGACTAGGGCATTTAAATTTGTGCAATGATATCGCTGAGTAGTGGGGCAAAACGCCCTTGGGCAAGCGATTTAAAGGCGTAGGGGCAGGGACAGCGGTGGGGGCAAACGGACGGCGGCGCGGGGTCGTGTTGACGGCCCAGGGG
>RECJ01000222.1 GCA_007694115.1 Leptolyngbya sp. DLM2.Bin27
AGATGATCAGCTTAAAGCCCTGCCACAAGCCGCTTTTTAGTTGTCGAACTCACGTTGGGTACAGGTCTCCTGCCCAGGTGCCCTGAACCCCAGTTCCCTAGCCAATAACCTGTGCCTACGCAATTGCATCACACTCTATGGCCTCTACCCCCGATCACCCTAACCCCTTGGGCATCCTTACCGGCATTGGTGTTGGCCCAGGCGACCCCGATTTAATCACCCTCAAAGCCCTCAAGTGCCTACAAAAAGCCGACGTAGTTGCCTTTCCCCAGGGGCGCAACGGTCAGCCTGGGCTGGCCCAGCGAATTATTGCGCCGCACCTGAACCAGCAGCAGGCGCTGCCGCTGGCGTTTCCCTACGTGCTCGATCAAGACCAGCTCTCTCGGGCTTGGCAGCGAGCGGGCGATCGCGTTTGGCAATGTCTGAGTCAGGGGCAAAATGTCGTATTTGCCTGCGAGGGCGACCTCAGTTTTTATGGCACCTTCAACTACCTGGCTCTGAGTCTAGAACGCCGCTACCCAACGGCCATTGTTCACCGGGTACCCGGCATTTGCTCGCCGATGGCGGCGGTGAGCGCTCTGGGCCTGCCCCTGACGGTGCAGTCTGACAAGCTAGTCGTGCTGCCCGCCCTCTATAGGGTGGCCGATCTGGAGACTGCGCTGGGGTGGGCCGAGGTGGTGGTGCTGCTGAAGGTGGGGTCTGTGTACGGGCAGGTGTGGCAACTGCTAGAGCAGCGCCAGCTGCTTGACCAAAGCTGGGTGATTGCCAACGCTACCCAGCCCACCCAGCGAATCTATCGGCCCCTCACCGCCTATCCCAGCCTAGAGCTACCCTACTTTTCGCTCATGGTGATCAGATCGGGGGCCGATCCGCTCCCCCAGACGCTACCCTAGAGGGAACCAGGAACCCAGCCCCCCCGAGGCCGGTCAATACATTACAAGTCAAGTGCCAAAGTAACTCAATCCACCCAAACCCTAGAGCGATCGCCAGCAGCCAGGTATGCAGCCAACCCACCCCCGCCTTCAACAATTGCTCAAAACAGCCCGCCAACCCCAGTGGATCGCGGCTTTTCTGTCGGTGGGGTTTCACGTGGTGCTGTTTGCCGCTGGGCCGTCGGTTTCGGGCCTGAGCGTCGCGGCCTTGGGGGGTAGCGACCCCGAGGGAGAAGCGCGCCAGGTGCCGCTGCTGGAGCTGTCCCCTGAAGAGCAGAGCCGTCTGCCCGATTTCTCTTCCCCGGTCTTCTCACCCTTCCCCGAGGGAAACGACGATCTGTTTAGCCTGTTTCCGCCCTCGGGCGACAGCCTGCCCTTTGACTCTGATTCCTTTGGGTCGGGTTCCTTGGGATCTGGCCTGGGCTCCTCGCCCTCTCTGTCTACTCCTAGGTTGCCCTCTAGCCCCTTTACCACCGGCATTTCTCCCTACCGAGGCTCACCGGGATCGTCCATCGTCATCCCGCGCCGGTCTTCGCCCAACCTGCCGATGCCTAGCAGCGGCCCCAGCAGCCGGGCCACCCCCCCCAGAGCCGAACCCCCTGCCGCAGAGCCTGAAACCCCAGCGGCGACTGCCCCTGATCGCCCCGCCGGTAGCGCAGCCGACTTACTCCCTGACCCCCGGAACGAATCGGACAATGGCGTCAGCGGCGAGGCTGTCCCCCTGGCTCGAACGCCTGCCCCAGAGCGAGCGAGTGAGCTGCGGTCTCGGGCTGAGTACAGCGCTGCCCAAACCGGTGCCGATGAGGTCGCCATTGCCAAGGCCGCCTGGCGTCAGAGCATCAGGGCAAAGTTAGGGGCCGATGTTGCCGAAGTCGAAGAGCCGATTGTCTTGCCGGTGACGACCCCTGGGCGGGTATGTCTATCGCCTGAGCCCACCGACGGGCTGCTGGGACTGGTGGGTGTGCCCAATGAAGCAGGGGATGGCCTGGAGCTATTCACCGCCGTGTTGCGAAGCACGGGCTACCCGTTACTCAATCAGAGGGCCGAGCAAGCGCTGCGCGGGCTAGAACAGGTGGCCGGTGGTGAGGCGGGTGGTCTAGAACCCAACACCCTCTATCAGGTGGTGATCGAGGTTGAATATGACAGCCAGAGCTGCATTAGAAGCGAGGCGCTGCTGCGATCGCGCACGTCCGACAACGATGGGGCTGAGGCTCCGCCGGAGTAAGCCGAGGTCGGCTGCAAAGCTCCCGATCGAGAGCATCACCATTTAGCTACCCTATGCCATCCGTCTACCGTTCTCAAACCCGCCGAACGTTGGCGGCTGCCCTGGCTCTATCGTTGGCGATATCGGCCTGTAGCCGATCTGGCCAACCTTCAGGGGCCATGGAGCCGCAGGCTGTACCAGTTCAGGTACAAGAGCTTCAGCCCGGCACCTTTGAAGAAAGCTCCGATTTTATCGGTTCCCTAGAGGCCCAGCAGCGGATTGATCTAAGGCCTGAAGTGGCTGGCCGAGTCACCCAAATTTTGATCAGCTCTGGCAGCGCCGTAGCGGCCGGTCAGCCGGTAGTGCAGCTCAGCGCTGACCAAACCCAGTCTGAGGTAGCGGCGAGTCAATCTGCTGCCCAGGCCGCCGGGTTTGGCCGCGATGCTGCCCAGGCCCAGGTGCAGGCAGCCCAGGCTCAGGTGGCTCGCACCCAGGCCGATGTCGAGCTGGCCCTAGTTGAGTATCGCCGGGCTGAGCGTCTGGTAGAGGCGGGGGCGCTCAGCCGCCAAGATCTAGACAACGCCCAAAATCAGCTGACCGTGGCCCAGGCGGCCCAGCGCCAGGCCGAAGATAACGTGCGGGCGGCCCAGGCCCAGCTTCAGCAGGCCCTGTCTGCCTTTGACCAGGCCCAGGCCCAGGTGAACGTCAGCCAGGCTGACTTGGGCTTTAAGCAAGTGGTGGCTCCGGTGGGAGGCATCGTGGGAGATATTTCTCTTAGGGTTGGCGACGTTGTCAATGCCGGGGATACCCTGGGCACCATCACCCAAAATAGCGAGCTGTTTTTGCGCATTCAGGTGCCCACTAGCCGGGCCAGCCAGCTGCGGCTGGGCACCCCGGTGGAGCTGCTCAGCGCCGACACCGGCGAAGCTCTATCCACCGGCAGGCTGAGCTTTATCTCACCAGAGGTCGATGGGGCCGGGCAGTCAATTTTAGTCAAGGCCCGCTTTCCCAACGAGGCGGGCAGTCTACGCGATGGCCAGTTTGTGCGGGCGCGGCTGATCTGGAGCACCACGGCCACGCTGCTGGTGCCCACGGTGGCGGTGACGCGCATTGCCGGGCAGAGTTTTGTGTTTGTGGTGGCTGATGCGCCCCAGAAAAATGGCCAAACTAGGCGAGTGGCGTCCCAGCGGTTGGTGCAGCTCGGGGAGCTTCAGCGGGGTAACTACCAGGTCATCGATGGCTTGCAGCCGGGGGATAAGTTGATTGTGACCAATATTCTTCAGCTACAGAATGGTAGCCCTGTCGCCCCCGAGGCCCAGACCTCGGCTGCCTCGCCGCTGTAGGCGGGCTGACGCCAGCTCGGGGCTCAATTGTCGCAAGCTGCGGCTGCTTCAGCGCTGCTCTGGGCCTTGTCCTGTGCCTTATCCTTGTCTGCGATGCTCCCCCACGCTGCGGTATAACCTCTATGGCGCTGTTCTCCATTGCCGATACCTTTATTCGTCGCCCGGTGCTGACCACCGTCTGTACCCTGCTGATTGTATTGGCCGGGGCGGTGGCCATCCCGCTGCTGCCGGTTGAGCAGCTGCCAGAGATTGCGCCGTTGCAAATTCAGGTGTCATCTAGCTACACCGGGGCCGACGCCGAAACTGTCGAGAGCAGTGTCACTACGGTGCTAGAGCGGGAGATCAATGGGGTGGAGGGGATGGACTTTATCACCTCTAGCAGCACCACCACGGGGCAGAGCAGCATTAACGTAGTGTTTCAGCCGGGGCGCAACAAAGATATTGCCCAGGTGGATGTGCAGAACCGGGTGGCCAGGGCTGAACCGTCGCTGCCGCCGGAGGTGAACCAGCTGGGGGTGACGGTCAATGCCCAGTCGCCGAGCATTTTGCTGGTGTATCGGTTTTTTACCGACGACGACCGCTACGACGCGCTGTTTTTGAGCAACTATGCCGATCTGTTCATGCTCGACGAAATTCAGCAGATCGATGGCGTGGGCCAAGCTGAGGTGTTTGGGGCGGGGCGCTATGCCATGCGTCTGTGGCTTGACCCGCTAGCCCTGGCCAGTCAGGCCCTGACCCCTGGCGATGTGGTGACGGCCCTGCAAGAGCAAAACGTGCAGGTGGGCGGCGGTGCGGTGGGTGCGCCCCCCAGCGCCAGCAGCCAGGCCTATCAGTACACAGTGCGGCTGCCCGGTCGTCTAGAAGAGGTGGGCGAATTTGAAAATCTTGTGATCAAGGTGGGGGCAGGCGGCAACCTGGTGCGTCTGCGCGATGTGGGGCGCGCTGAACTGGGGGCTGAAGACTACAGCTTTGACGCCAGAACCCAGGGGCGGCTGGCGGCGGGGCTGCTGGTGTATCAGCTGCCGGGCAGCAATGCCCTGGAGGTGGCCCAGGCAGTGCGCGATCGCATGGCCGAGCTGCAAACCAGCTTTCCGCCGGGCTACCGAGCCGAGCTGGTGTTTGACACCACCGACTTTGTGCGGGTGTCGCTGCAGGAGGTGCTGACCACCCTGGGGCTGGCGATATTTTTAGTGCTGGCGATTCTGTTTTTGTTTTTGCAAGACTGGCGCTCGACCATTGTGCCTGCGATCGCAATTCCGGTGGCGCTGATTGGGGCGATGGCCTTTTTGCTGGCCTTTGGCTTTTCGATCAACACGCTCACCCTGTTTGGCTGCATTTTGGCCTCGGGGCTAGTGGTCGACGATGCGATCGTGATTGTCGAAGCCATTGCCGCCAAGATTGACCAGGGCATGCGCCCCCGCCTGGCCGCCCTCGACGCCATGCAGGAGCTGTCGGGGGCGGTGATCTCCACCTCCCTGGTGCTGATGGCGGTGTTTATTCCGGTGGCGTTTTTTCCGGGCAGCACAGGCCGCATCTACCAGCAGTTCGCCCTCACCATTGCCTTTACGGTGCTGGTGTCGACCTTTAACGCCCTGACCTTTTCTCCAGCCATGTCGGCGCTGCTGCTGCGGCCCGTGGCCCCCGGCACTCGCGGTGGCCCCCTGGCGGGTTTCTTTAACCGGTTTAACGCCGCCCTGGTGTGGACAATTGAGCGCTACCGGCGGCTGGTGCGAAGCTTGATTCGCCTGCGCTACGGGGTGCTGGCCCTGTTTGTCGTGGGGCTGCTGCTGCTGGTGGCCATGCTGCGGGTGGTGCCCACGGGCTTTGTGCCCGAAGAAGATCAGGGCTATTTTCTCGGCATTGTGCAGGCCCCCGACGGGGTCTCGCTAGAGTACACCAAGGGGGTGATGGCCCAGGCCGACGATCTGCTCAACCAGTTCCCTGAGATCGAGAGCACCTTTATGCTGTCGGGGTTTGGCTTTGAGGGGCCGTCGCCCAACCGGGGGGTGTTTTTTGCCACCCTGGCCCCCTGGGCCGACCGCCGCGCGGCGGAGTCGACGGTGATGGGGCTGCTGCCCCGGGTCAACGGGGCGCTCTCAAGCATTCAAGCGGCGCGGGTGATTGCCTTTAACGCGCCGCCAGTGCCGGGGTTTAGCCCGACCGGGGCGCTGGAGATGCAGCTGCTCGATCGCAGCGCCAACCAGATGAGCATCGACGAGTTTTTGGCCAACACCTACGACATTATGGCAGTGGCCAACCAGTCGCCCGCATCGATGGGGGTGTTTACCCAGTTCACCGCCAGCTCGCCCCAGGTGCAGGTAGATATCGACCGCGATCGCCTCCAGGCCCTAGACGTAGATATCAGCGAGGCACTGACCACCATTGGCACCTATTTGGGCTCTCGTTACGTCAACGATTTCACCACCGGCGGCCGCAACTACCGGGTCTATGTGCAGGCCGATCAGAGCTTCCGCGATGAGCCAACGGATATCAACAATATCTATGTGCGATCGCGCCAGGACACCATGGTGCCCCTGGGCGAAGTTGTCACCCTCAGCGAGGTGGTGGGGCCGTCAACCATTAACCACTTCAACCTGCTGCGGTCGATCAAGCTAGAGGGGATGCCAGCCCCAGGGGCCAGCTCGGGGCAGCTGATTGCGGCCATGACCGAAGCCCACGCCCAGGCGGCCCTGCCGGTGGTGGGCCTGGCCTGGCAGGGCACCGCCCGGGAAGAAATTGCCTCCGGTGGTTTGGCCACGCTGATTTTTGGGTTGGGGGTGCTGGTGGTGTTTTTGGTGCTGGCCGCCCAGTACGAAAACTACATCGACCCGATCATCATTTTGCTGACGGTACCGCTGGCGGTGCTGGGGGCGCTGGTGTTCTTGTTTTTGCGCGGCCTAGATCTCAATATCTACGCCCAGGTGGGCCTGGTGATGCTGATTGGCCTAGCCAGCAAAAATGCCATTTTGATCGTTGAATTTGCCAACCAGGCCCGCCGCCAGGGCCTGGGGCTGGTGCCCGCCGCCATCGCCGCCGCCGAGCAGCGGTTTCGGCCCATTATCATGACGGCGATCTCGTCGCTGGTGGGCTTTTTCCCGCTGCTGATTGCCACGGGGGCGGGCAGCGCCAGCCGCTGGTCAGTGGGCTACACGGTGTTTGGCGGCCTGCTAGTGGCCACGGTGCTGAGCCTGCTGGTGGTGCCGGTGCTCTATGTGGTGCTCAAGGGCCTGGCAGAACGGCTGCTGCCTGGCGGCCCTGGAACCCCGCCCATGGTCACCTCGGCGGGGTTGGGCAACGGCAGCGGTGCCGCGCCCCAGGCCGGTGAGGCCATGACGCCGCGATGATGCCTAGGGCCTCCGGAGGGCATCGCCGGGGAAACCTCAGCCCAGACCCCTGGGCTGAATCCCTAGAACCCTCGCAATAGGGTCAGACCGCAATTCTAGAAAGCCGCAATGCTGAGCAGCCGCAATACTAGAACTTGAAGCAAGCAGTGGGTGTTGGTATGGATGGGGAACGATCGCAGGATGAGTTGATTGCCCGCCTAGAGATGCTGGAAACCCGACTGGAGGGGTTTATCCAGCAGGGGTTGACCGAGCGTGTTGCTCGCCTAGAAGACGCGCTAACGCTGGTCACCGACGTAGAGCGCTACCAACCCCTCCAGCGGTTGCTCAAAACCGGCAAGCTGCAAGAGGCCGACGAAGAAACCGTGCGGGTGATTTTGCAAGAGGCGGGTACCCCCAATCGCGAAGACCTAACCCCCGACGAGATTTTGAGGTTTCCTTGCAGCGTGCTGCGGGTGATTGATCGACTGTGGATCACCTATACCGGCGGGCGCTTTGGCTTTAGCGTGCAGCTACAGCTCTACAGAGCCGTGGGGGGCACCCTAGAGACTGCGATCGCCCAAGATGCCGCCATGCTCAATCGTCTGGGCGAACGAGTGGGCTGGCGGCAAAACGACCAGTGGAAAACCGTCAATCAAGCCCGCCACGATCTGGAAGACCCCGTCGGCTGCTACCCGGTGGTGTGGTGGGATTCGCCCTACGGGGCCAAGATGGTTAACTATTTTTTGAGCCGCTTATTCACCTGTGGGCTATAGCCTACTCTGCCCCGGTGTCGGGGACGACCTCAAGTGTTTCGCTCTGGGCCTGACGACGCAGGGCCGCTTCCCGCAGGGTTTGAAAGTTGGCCGCTTCGCTGCTCATGCGGCCCCGATGCTGGCGGCTAAAGTCGCCCATGGTGGTGCTATTCATCAGCGTAGCCCGGTGAATCAGGTCAAAGGGGCTGCCGCTCTCGCCAAAGATGCCGCCGCTGGCATCGCTGGAGCCAAAGCCCTCGGCTGCATCTACCCGAGGGGCGCGGGTGGGATCATTGGGGTTTGTCGACTGGGCCAGGGCCGCTGGGGCCAGGCTCAGCAGACCCAGCGCTGCGATCGCAGCGGCTACCGGTCGAGACAGTTGTTTGGGGTAGGCCATGGGAGTACTCCTTGACACCATTGACAGAGCTAAAGACAGAACTACGGAAAATTTTGCGATCGCACCCGGCTAATGCAATACCAACCCAGTGCCATCAATTACGCACCATTGTAACGGCTCAGGTGCGGGCTGCCGACCCGCTATACCAGCTCTACGACTGGCCCGGTGCCCCTGCCTCAGGCCACCCTCAGGCTATGGCTTAGACCAGGCTGCACCGCTAGGTTTCCCAGGGGCCAGCCGGTATTGGCTCAGGCAATGCGGCGGCGCAGCAGTGGCTGAATCAGCCCCAGCGACAGCCCGCAAAAGGCCACCAGCACCGCCAGACAGACCTCCAGCGACACCGCCGCAAAGGGGGTTTGCAGCACCGTGCTGCCCAGCCCCCAGCTTGGGTGCAGATACACATAGCGAATCGGCTCGATGGCGTAGGTCAGTGGGTTGAGGCTGGCCACCGTCTGCAGCCAGCTGGGCATAAACTCTAGGGGCACCAGGGCCGTGCTCGAAAACAGCAGCGGCAGGTTAGTGACAAAAATCACCGCGATCAGCTCAATGTGGCCGGGCAGGGCAAAGGTCAGCCCCAGGCTCAAAGCCGTCACCCCCAGCACCAGAGTCGTGACAATAAACAGCACCAGCAGCAGCCCCGACAGGCCGGGCAGCCCCGCCCCCAGCACAGCGCTCAGGCCCACAATCGCCGCCGTCTGCACCAAACTCAGCGCCGCAATAAACAGCGCCGACGCCACCACAATCGAGTAGCGCGAAGCCAACGGGGCCACCAAAAAGCGGTTCAAAAAGCCAAACTCGCGGTCAAACATCACCGGTAGGCCCGCATTCAGCGCCCCGCCAAAGGCGGTAAACACAATAATGCCCGCCCCCAAAAACTGACCGTAGTTGCGGCTCTCGCCAAATAGCCCCTCGGGCACATTTTGAAACAGCGCCCCAAACAGCACCAGCCAGATCAAGGGCTGTACCACCCCCGCCACCAGGGTAGAGGGGCGGCGCTGGAGCTGAATGAACAGCCGCCGGGTCATGGCTAGGGTCTCTTGCACAAAGGCCCCCGACACCAATCCTTCAGATTTGATCACGCTGGCTTTCCAGGCCTTAAGCTCTGAGTTTTCGAGGCTGGGGGCAGCCTCTCGGGTCGGGGATGGGGTGGAAATAGTGGTGCTCATGGCGGTCTCCTGGCGGTTTCCTAAGGTTTTTTAGCGTGCCTTGTTTTAGCGGCCCTTCATGGCCTGTTTCTTTTCTTTTTTGAGGTCGCGCTGGCCCACGGCGGCCATTTCCGCATCCATCAGGGTGCGCCCCGTGGCGGCGAGATACACATCGTCAAGGCTGGGGCGCGACTGGGCGATGCCAAA
The DNA here is from genome assembly GCA_007694115.1 of Leptolyngbya sp. DLM2.Bin27. Lineage (GTDB taxonomy): Bacteria > Cyanobacteriota > Cyanobacteriia > Phormidesmidales > Phormidesmidaceae > Nodosilinea. The sequence continues at coordinate 9,304 of RECJ01000222.1, forward strand.
CACGGGCAGGTCGGCGGCCTTGAGCGCCTGCTGTACCGTCAGCAGCACGTCGGGCTGGCGGTCGACCACCATATTTAACGAGTTGCCCTGGGCGGCATTGACGATCACCTCGCGCACAAAGGGCAGCTCTGCCAGCATGGTCTGGGCCTGGCTGGCCTCACTGTCAGAGGTAAATTCGCGAATGCGCAGGGTGATGCGATCGCCACCAATCCGATCCTTCAGCTGGCTGGGGGTGCCCGAGGCGATCACCCGGCCCCGGTCAATGATGGCGACGCGATCGGCCAGGGCATCGACCTCTTCTAAATAGTGGCTGGTGATCAAAATGGTGGTGCCCGCCGCCCGCAGCTGGCGCAAAAAGCTCCACACCGCCGACCGCGTCTCAATGTCTAAGCCCACGGTGGGCTCATCGAGCACCAGCACATCGGGCTGGTGCAGCAGCCCCAGGGCCAGATCGAGCCGCTTCTTCAGCCCGCCAGAGTAGGTGCCGGTCTTTTTGTCGGCCCAGTCGTTAAGCTCTAGCAGGTCGATCATCTGGTCGATGCGCCGACCCGCCACCCCCTTGGGCATGTGGTAAATATCGGCCTGGAGCCGGAGCAGTTCGCGCCCGGTGAGCACCTTGTCGATCGCCACCTCCTGGGCGATGTAGCCCAGATATTGGCGCACCAGCCGGGGCTGCCCTAGCACCGAAACGCCCATCACCTCTAGGCTGCCGCTGTCGGGGGTAGACAGGGTGCAGAGGCAGCGAATAGTGGTGGTTTTGCCTGCCCCGTTTGGCCCCAGCAGGCCAAAAATCTCGCCGGGCTCAATGGTGAGCGACACATCGTCTACCGCCGTCACCGCCCCGTAGGTCTTTTTTAGGTTTTTGATCGTTACTGCAGCGCCCATCTGTAGAGCTAACCCCAATCGTATTGGTTCCTACCCTTGTCATTCTACAGAACTCCACCGGACGGCGGGAGGGTGAGCAGGGGTGGGTGAGTTGTAATGCCCGGCCTCGCCCAAAGATCCCCGAGTTTTTCAAAAACTCGAGGATCTGAACCTACCCGCAGCTCCTATCTCGCAACGGGTGAGCGGCGGGCGACGGCGGGGCGCAATGGTGAAGGTGGATGGTGTAGGGAGGTAGCCGCCTAACCCAATCTACGGATGTCAACTCTCTAATAACAACCTTGTAAACTGCCCACCCTGCCCAAATCGCGGCTATAAAAGGGAGAACCCCACCTGCCCAAACCAAAATCGCCATGACCCACGACGAGCTGCTGCAACTGATTGACGTGATTGAGCTAGGCAGCAAAATCGGCATCGAGCTTCAGTTACCATCGCCATCAAACCAGCCGTAGCCCAGCATCCCTTCCCACGCTTGCCTGCCGCTAGCGTCTCAACCTGAATCCGCCTTGGTTAGCCCCGGTTGGGCTGGGCAAACGCCGTTTGCCCCTACGCAAGCTGCCTGTTTGGAATCGGGGTTATACGATTCGGATTTCGTATCAAACGGCAGCAGGCTGACCAGCGGCTCTAGTTGGCCAGAGACTGTGGCTACTGCCTAATCGGTTATCGAGGTGAGCCATGATCCCTAGGGGGCAAGCGGTTGTTTGCCCCCGTCAGAGACTTACCCCCTGGGGCTCCGTGGATAGGAGCCCCAGGGGGCAAGGCCAGTTAAAATGCCGGGTGAAAGGCTAGTCGTTTTGAGAATCAGCAAACACGTAGCGGGTGAGGATCCGCATTGACTCTTTCTGGCGATCAGTGGGGATGGATTTGCTCCATTCCACCGAGTCAGAAAAGCCCACGTGACTCATCTCTGAGATCACCCGGTTGACCGCCGAGGGGCGACCAATTACGAGGATGCGAACTTTGTCGCGATCGCCCGAGGGTGTTGTCTCATCTTCTGAGGAGGCGTTGGTGTAGAGAAATGTTTTAGGCATAGCGGGGAAAAATAGGGGGTTCAACATACGTCTGAAGTGACGATTCAGGCGATTAAACGTTGAATGACCGGCCTAAGAGCCTGGCTCTGACTAAACTCTTAAGACACTCTTAAGACCACTGATAAGATAATCGAGTGCACCTATCTCCAGGGTATGCACCGCACCGATCATTGACCTCAGGTCTCAGGAGATTTATGGAGGCTTTAAAGACCAGCCGGGGCAGGTGAAGGACTCTATTGGCGGCATAATTCTCTCAAAAGATGGAATTGGGGCGAAACGGAGGTGCGATCGCACCTGCACTCCCTCATCGAGTCTTTGCACAAGTCTTGGCAAAGAGCGATCACGCTGATGCAAAAACTAGTACGCTGAGGCGGCAATAAATCGCCTATTCGGTTCGGCGAAACCTCTGGCCTGTTATGAGTTTGCCGTTCTGTCTGCGGCCTTCATTCTGCTGCCTCAATGTACCAGTCAAGCAGTCAGGCTACGCCCACCTCGCCAGCTAGAGGCTGCGCCCGGTCAACAGCGGGGTCTATCGGCCCAAAGCCAAACTGATCGATTTTATCTGCTAGGATGTAGCTTCGTCAGCCATCCGGTCTGTGCTGACCAACAGAATTTGCTTACCAGCCATTCTTTTGAACACATTCACTGCTCTTAGACTGGGCCCAGGTACTTGATTTGGGGTAGGGGCACCACTCGGAGCTACAATTTCATGACGTTTGATCAACTCGGTCTCACGACCGGTTTACTTCGCGCTGTTGCTGACCAGGGCTACACTGTGCCCACGCCTATTCAGCAGCAGGCGATCCCCGCCATTTTACAGGGCCAAGACATCTTGGCCAGCGCCCAGACGGGCACCGGCAAAACCGCCGGCTTTACCCTACCGCTCTTGCAGCGGCTGGCTGAGACTAAAACCTCGGGCAAGCGCGTTCCCCGTGCCCTAGTGCTCACCCCCACCCGCGAGCTGGCGGCTCAGGTGGGCGAGAGTGTGATCACCTACGGCAAGCACATGCCCTTTAAGGCTGCCATGGTCTACGGCGGCGTTAGCTTTGGCGGTCAGGCCCGTCAGCTGCGCCAGGGCATTGATATTCTGATCGCTACGCCGGGTCGCCTGCTCGACCACGTCAGTCAGGGCACCATCGATCTCAGCGCCGTTGAGATTTTGGTGCTGGATGAGTGCGATCGCATGCTTGACATGGGCTTCATCCACGACATTCGCAAAATCATGGGTCGCCTGCCCGACGAGCGCCAGACCCTGATGTTTTCAGCCACCTTCTCCAAGCCGATTCAGCAGCTGGCCCACACCCTGCTCAAGTCGCCCGTGCAGATTGAGGTGGCCGCCCGCAACACCACCGCCGATCGAGTCGAGCAGGTGGTGCACCCCGTCGATCGCCACCGCAAGCGGGAGTTGCTCTCCCACATCATTGGTTTCCACAACTGGCAGCAGGTGCTGGTGTTTACCCGCACCAAACACGGCGCTAACCGCCTGGCCGAGCAATTGGCCAAAGATGGGCTCAAAACCGCCGCCATCCACGGCAACAAGACCCAGGCCGCCCGCGCCCGTGCCCTCAAAGACTTCAAACAGGGTCGTGTGCGGGTGTTGGTGGCCACCGATGTGGCCTCTCGCGGCATCGACATTGACCAGCTGCCCTACGTGGTCAACTTTGAGCTGCCCAACGTGCCCGAAGACTACGTGCACCGGATTGGCCGCACCGGCCGGGCGGGCAATGAAGGCCGGGCTGTCTCGCTGATCAGCGATGACGAAATGCCGCTGCTGATTGGCATCGAGCGGATGCTCAAGCAGTCTCTCACCCAGGATGTGGTGGCTGGCTATGAGCCGTCCTTCTCATCTGACACCAGCAATGTCCGGTCGGTGGGTGCCCCTGGCAAGCCCCGTCGGCAGCGCCCCCGTCGGCGCAGCGGCGGCAGCATCAGCGCTCCCCGTCGAGCTGGCGCTGGTGCCAGAGGCTAGAGCTGGTACTGAAAGGCCAGTAGCTAGCGCGCTATGCCAATTCCGAGGTCAAAAACCCCGGATCAAAATAGGTATCCCGTAGGGGCCAACAACCGTTTGCCCCTATAGGCTGGCCTGTGGGGTATCGGGGGGATGGAATTCGGATTCGGTATTAGGCTCTGTTCTAAAGGGTGCTGTCGCGCTTTAGGGTGTAGGCCTTGAGCATTGCGTGGGTGCCGCGATCGGCCTCACCAGCCAGGGGGCGGCGCTGGACAAAGGTGCCGTCAGCATCCATTTCCCACGCCTGCCGGTTGTCGGCCAGCATGATGTCGAGAATGGCCTGCAGCTCTTTAATCAGCCCTGGGGTTTCGATCGGCACCACGGCTTCGACCCGGCGATCGAGGTTGCGGGTCATCCAGTCGGCGCTGCCGATGAAGTATTCGGGCTGGCCGTTGTTGTAGAAGTAAAAGATCCGCGAGTGCTCTAGAAACTGGCCGATGACGCTAATTACGCGAATGTTGTCGCTGACGCCGGGAATGCCGGGGCGTAGACAGCAGATGCCGCGCACAATCAGGTCAATCTCGACTCCGGCCTGAGAGGCTTCGTAGAGCAGCTGGATCATTGAGGCATCGACTAGGGAATTTAACTTGGCGATGATTTTGCCCTTGCCGCCGCTCTGGCCGCTGGTTTGGGCATGCTCAATCTCGCGGCGAATGAGGGCGGTCATGCGATCGCGCAGGGTAAAGGGAGCCACCAACAGCTTGCGGTAGGCCTTTTGCCGCGAGTAGCCGGTGAGAAAGTTAAACAAATCGGTCAGGTCTGCCCCTAGATCCTCGCGGCCACTAAACAGGCTCAGGTCGGTATAGAGTTTCGAGGTTTTGGGGTTATAGTTGCCCGTGCCAATGTGCACATAGCGGCGAATTTCGTCGCCCTCTTCGCGCACCACCAGGGTAGTTTTGGTGTGGGTTTTGAGCCCCGTAATGCCATAGACCACATGCACCCCGGCGTCTTCTAGTTTTTTGGCCCACTCAATGTTGTTGGCTTCGTCAAAGCGAGCTTTAAGCTCGACTAGGGCCACCACCTGTTTGCGGTTGGCCGCCGCTGCAATCAGCGCTTTGACAATCGGCGAGTCGCCGGAGGTGCGGTAGAGGGTGATCTTAATCGCCAGCACCTGGGGGTCGTTGGCCGCCTGGGTAACAAACTCCTGCACCGAGGCACTAAACGACTCGTAGGGGTGGTGCACCAAAATATCCCCGCCCCGCAGAATGGTAAAGATATTGGGGGCGTGCTCAGAGTAGCTTTTGGTGTCGTCATCATCGAGATCGAGCACCGGCTTGAGTCGAGGCGGGATCACCGATGACCAGGGCTTGTCTTTTAACTCCGGCAGCGGTATGGAGAGAAAGAAGAACAAATCTGCCAGGTTCAGCAGCCCATCGATGTCATAGACGCGATTGGGGTTGACGTTGAGCTCGCGCATCAGCCCTTCTTTCAGGTCGTCGGGCATGGTGCTCTCGACCTCTACGCGGCAGACAAAGCCCTCTAGGCGGCGCTTGCTGATCTCTTTTTCAATGGCAATCAGCAGGTCATCGGCCTCATCTTCTAGAACTGGAAAGTCAGCGTCGCGGGTAATTCTAAACAGGTTCTGCCCGGCAATGGTCATGCCCGGAAACAGGTATCCCAGGTTCTCGGCAATTACCTGCTCCAGCGGTACCCCAATCCATACACAGGGTTCGCCCTGGTAGGTGCGCAACGGTTCGGGCATGCCCACAAAGCGGGGCAGGCTGCTGGGCACCTTGACCCGAGCAAAGCGCTCGATGCCGGTTTCGGGGTCAACCACCCGCACCGCCAGGTTTAGACTCAGGTTAGACATGCGCGGAAACGGGTGCGACGGGTCAACGCTCAGGGGGGTCAACACCGGGAAAATACGCTTCTCAAAGTAGTCGCGCAGGTGAACCTGCTGCTCCTCGGTCAGATCGCCGTAGTTTTGGAGAAAGACTCGGTGGGCGATCAGCGCGGGTCGCAACTCCTGTTCAAAGGTCTGGTGCTGAAGCTTGATCTTCTCAATCAGGTGCGATCGCATAATTTCCAGCTGCTTCGTCGGCGTTAGCTGGTCCGGGGTTTCAGGATGCACCCCCGCCTCCGCCTGCTCCATCACCCCAGAAATACGCACCATAAAGAACTCATCTAGGTTAGAGCTGTAAATGGCCAAAAACTTGAGCCGCTCTAGCAGCGGCGTGCGGGGATCAAGCGCTTCGTGGAGCACACGCTCGTTAAACCCCAGCCAGCTGATCTCACGGTTGATGTAATAGCGCGGGTCGCTGAGGTTTTTGCCCGGCTCCGCCCGATCAGCTTTAGTCATTGTGTTGCCTGCACTCCCAAGCTAGTTTCAGCGCATTTTAGCGATATAACCTGATGGTTGGGTTAAGAACAGCGCTGGCCCTTTGATCAGTTGCTCGGCCTCAGGCCAGAGATGCATCTGCCCACCGACTTGGCCACCCCCTAGGGGCTGAGATCAAGCGGTTGAGATAAAGTCGGCAGGATCATCATAGGCTGTCACGCTCTAGTGATACTCTGAATGATGGCGCTTTAGAAATGTAACAGTATTAAAAGCGACCACCACAGCTGATCATACGAGATAGGCGCAAGCATGGTCACCACAGCAGAACAAACTAACGTTGGCTACATTACTCAAATTATTGGCCCAGTTGTAGATATCAAATTTACGGCTGGCTCCCTACCTAGAATCTACAATGCCCTCAAAATTCAGGGCACCAACCCCGCAGGCAATGACGTTGCCGTCACCTGCGAAGTACAGCAGCTGCTGGGCGACTCCCAGGTGCGGGCCGTTTCCATGAGCACCACTGACGGACTCGTGCGGGGCATGAAAGTGGTCGATACTGGCCTACCGATCAGCGTGCCCGTGGGCACCGCTACCCTGGGCCGAATTTTCAACGTGCTGGGTGAGCCCGTAGACGAAAAAGGGCCAGTCAATGTTGACACCACTTCCCCCATCCACCGATCAGCGCCCAAATTCACCGAGCTAGAAACCCAGCCCACGGTGTTTGAAACCGGCATTAAAGTAATTGACCTGCTGGCCCCCTACCGTCGCGGTGGCAAGGTCGGCCTGTTTGGCGGTGCGGGCGTAGGCAAAACCGTACTGATTCAAGAACTGATCAACAACATCGCCAAAGAGCACGGCGGTGTGTCTGTCTTTGGCGGTGTGGGCGAGCGCACCCGCGAGGGCAACGACCTCTACAACGAGTTTATCGAGTCAGGCGTGATCAACACCGACGACTTGAGCCAGTCAAAGGTGGCTCTGGTCTACGGTCAGATGAACGAACCCCCTGGGGCGCGCATGCGGGTAGCCCTGTCGGCGCTGACAATGGCCGAGTACTTCCGCGATGTCAACAAGCAAGACGTGCTGCTGTTCATCGACAATATCTTCCGGTTTGTCCAAGCGGGCTCTGAGGTGTCGGCACTGCTGGGCCGGATGCCCTCCGCTGTGGGCTATCAGCCTACCCTGGGCACCGACATGGGTGACCTGCAAGAGCGCATTACCTCTACCCTGGAAGGGTCGATCACCTCCATTCAGGCGGTGTATGTGCCCGCAGACGACCTCACCGACCCCGCTCCGGCAACCACCTTTGCCCACCTAGACGCCACCACGGTGCTGTCTCGGGCACTGGCCTCCAAGGCCATCTATCCGGCGGTTGATCCCCTCGACTCTGCCTCTACCATGCTCCAGGCTAGCGTAGTCGGCGAAGAGCATTACCAGACTGCCCGAGCCGTGCAGTCTACTCTCCAGCGCTACAAAGAGCTGCAAGACATCATTGCTATTTTGGGTCTGGACGAGCTGTCTGAAGATGACCGCTTGACCGTAGCCCGCGCCCGTAAGATCGAGCGCTTTCTGTCCCAGCCGTTCTTTGTGGCTGAGATCTTCACCGGCTCCCCCGGTAAGTACGTGTCCTTGGAAGACAACATCAAAGCCTTCAAACAGATTCTGTCTGGTGAGCTCGATGATATTCCTGAGCAGTGCTTCTACCTCAAGGGCGGCATTGAAGAAGTGCTAGAAGCCGCTGAAAAACTCAAGGCTGAGAAGTAGATCTGGCCGTCGGGGGGGCGGGCTAAATCCTGCCCCCGACATTCTTTGAGAGTCCCTATTTCATCCTTGCTATGGCATTAACTGTTCGCGTAATTGCCCCAGACAAGACCGTCTGGGACGCTGAGGCAGAGGAAGTGATTCTGCCGACTACCACTGGTCAGATGGGTATTTTAGCTGGTCACGCCCCGTTGCTCACCGCCCTAGACGTGGGGGTAATGCGGGTCAGAGACGGTAAAGAGTGGGTGCCCATCGCGCTGATGGGTGGCTTTGCCGAGGTTGACGCCAACGAATTGATTATCTTGGTCAACGGTGCCGAGCGCGGCGATGCGATTGATGTTGACAAAGCCAAGGTCGCCTACCAAGAAGCTGAAACCCAGCTCAGTCAGGTAGGCGAGGACGATAAGCAAGGCACCATCCAGGCTCGCCAGAATCTCAAGCGGGCCAGGGCTAAGCTCCAGGCAGCGGGCGGCTTAAAGTAGGCGGGCTTCTGCAGCTGATACCAAGTCCAAGTTCAAAAACCCCGGATCAAAACAGATATCTCGTAGGGGCAAACGATTGTTTGCCCTTAACCAATCGGGGGTAGGCAACTAGGATCTAGATATTAACCGTCCATCATAAAAAGCCCATTGCTGACGTCAGCAATGGGCTTTTGAGTGGGCCTAGGGGCACCATCGCCCCCCAGGAACAGCAGAGCGGCCCTATGATCCTGGGCTAAAAACCGGCCTTAGACTTGGCAATCACGAACTACCGGTAAAGGTGATTTCGGGAAAGCGATCCTGGGCTTCGGTGAGGGGTTTACCCTTACCCTCTTCCTGCCAATAGTTGATAATCTCAGTTGCCTGGTTGAGAATCTCAACCCGCTCCTCTTCTTCGATCCAAGGCTTGCTCTCAAGCTCGGTTTTCATTTGTTCCCAGGCGTCGTTACGGGGCCAGAAGAAGTAAGAGGTGAGCGGGCTGGTGCCCTTGCCTACCACCTGATCAACTGCCAGCGCAACGTCTTTTTCGAGCCAGAGTACTTTTAGGACAAATCTGGACAAGTAGACCTCCGCTGCAATTCAAAAAAATACTACAGTCTATAAGTCTATCATTTCAGCTCCCCAGTCTCTACCCCAAGTTTGTGTTCTATGACTTCTCTGGTTAGCCATCGCGCGATCGCAGTGTTTGATATCGACGGCGTCCTGAGGGATGTGGGCAATTCCTACCGCCGCGCCCTGGCTGACACCGTGGAAGAATTTACCGGCGGGGGCTATCGGCCCACCTCAGCCGATATTGACCAACTCAAGGGCGAAGGGCGGTGGAATAACGACTGGGAAGGCTCCCAGGAGCTGGTATACCGTTATTTTGAGGCCCAGGGCCAGCGGCGCGAGGCCATTGCCCTCGACTACGACCAGATTGTGGAGTTCTTTCAGCGCCGCTACCGGGGGCCAAACCCCACCGATCCCGACCAGTGGACTGGGTACATTACCCAGGAGCCGCTGCTAGTCGATGCCGAATACTTTGCGGGGCTAACGCGCGATCGCATTGTCTGGGGGTTTTTTAGCGGCGCGACCCAAGCCTCGGCCCGCTTTGTGCTAGAGCGCCGGTTGGCCCTAGTCAACCCAGTGCTGGTGGCAATGGAAGACGCCCCCGGCAAGCCCGACCCCACGGGGCTGCTAACGACGGTTGAGCGGCTGACCCAGCAATATGGGCTAGCCCCCGACATCCCGGTGATCTACGCTGGCGACACCGTGGCCGATATGCAAACCGTCGTTGAGGCCAGACAAACCAATAGCGGCCCCCGGCGCTGGCTAGGGGTGGGCGTGCTGCCCCCCCATGTGATCGCCGGAGAAGATCGCTACCGCAAAACCTACAGCGACGCCCTGGTTCAGGCCGGAGCCGACTGTGTGATCAGCCGTGTCACTGACTTGACCCTGACGGCACTGACGGCATGGCTGTCAACCTAGTCAAGGCCCAAAAATGCAGCGACGAACTGAGCCGACAAACTGAGCCTAGGACTACTAGTCCTGGGCTCAGAGCAAAAGCCCTCCCGAGAGGGCTATCTAGGTCACAGTCTGCTCTAGCAGACTTCTACTATGAGCCCTGGAGTTTACTCCAGGGCGGTCTGGGCTTTGCGACGACGGAGGGTGGTGAAACCGCCGACACCGAGCACCAGCATGCCCAGCAGGGCTGAGGGTTCTGGCACATCGGCGGGGGGTGCCCCGGCCTGAATGCCGCGTACGGCGAAGATCACATCGTTGTAGTCGAGGTCGCCGCCGCCAACAATATCCTCAAAGCCCAGGATGATCCAGCCGTTGTGCTGGAAGGAAACCACGTGCTGGAGACCGTTGGGGTTGTTGGCGGGGTTGGTGCCGAGCATGGTTTGGCCGCCGTTAAAGCCGTTGGATTTAATCATGAAGTCGAGCTGAGTTGCCCCCAAGAACCCACCCAAACTCACCCCTTGGCCGAGGACGAGGGGGCCATCTGAGTTTGGTAGCGTGCTGAACGGAGAGGACACATCCTCAAAAATCATGCCGCCGCCGGTCTGGTTGCCCGCTAGGTCTTGGGCGGTAAAGAACAGCTGGTTGCGGTAGCCAGCGCCTTCGTTGATAAAGTAGACCTCAACCGGGTCGACCCCATTCCAAAACAGCTTGCTGGTGTCGAGCTGGTACTGGGCTAAAAAGCTCTGAGACAGAGCGGTGCGCTCGTTGGTGATCAGCTTTTTGAGTTCTTCTAGGGTCGCGGAAGGCGCTAGCAAGTTGAGATCTTTGAGGTTGTCAAACCCGAGATCGGTGGCAAACTCCTCTGGGGAGAGGCTGGCGGCGGGCAGCTGCGCCTGGGCAGGGGCAGCTACTATGCTAATGGATACCGCTGCGGCGGCAAATCCGGCTCCTATGAGGTGACGGTTCATCAACATCTCCTGATACCTAGCTAGTGGTGGGCTTAAAGTTATTGGACACCCGCCCGCAAGAGCAGGGCCAGGGTGAGTAGATTGAGTCTGCGATCGCAAACTCACCTGTCCTGGGTTTTCAAAGTCTGAGCAAGCTTGTGTCTACTCTAGCTGAGCAATAGTTGAAGAGCCTGGGTAGATACCACAGTCGGGGTTGCTGAACACAGGTATGACTGTAAGCATCAATGTTCCTGGCAGGGGCACACAGCGGTGCGCCCGTACCTAAGTTTATATGGGCTAGGCCGTAGCTGCTGTTGGGTTGGGGCCACTGGCTAGCCGGCTCTACGAAATGCTTTTCGATCCGCCGCTAAAAATCCGCCGCTAAAAATATGGGCCAATGACTTTCGTCTGAGGGTAATTAGGGGTTAGTGTCTAGCGTATCTACGATCAATTAGGAGAGTGCGATGGCCAAAGCTGATCCCCACCGCCTGAAGCTTTCCCAACTGCGGGCGCTGGTGGCCATTGCCGATCGGGGTTCGTTTAGTGATGCGGCTCTGCACCTCGATCTGTCTCAGTCGGCGGTGAGCCATGCCATTGCCACCCTAGAAGACGAACTGGGGGTATCGCTGTTGAGCCGGGGGCGGCAGGGGGCCGTGCTGACGCCGGTGGGTGAGCTGATTACTGAAGAGGCCCGGCGGATGATGCGATCGCTCCACAGTCTTTGCCATCAAGCTGAGCAGGCCAAAGGCTTGCAGACCGGAGAGGTGCGAATTGCCGCCTTTCGCAGTGTCGCCACCCACATATTGCCGGAGGTGATCCGCCAGTTTCGGCAGCAGTGCCCCGGTGTGGCCATTGCCATTGACGAAAAAATTCACTACGAAATGGTGGAAAAAGACCTGCGCCAGGGGCGGGCCGACATTGGGTTTACCTATTTGCCCACCCACGACGAGTTTGACCAGTGGGAGCTGCTGCGCGATCGCTACATTGCGCTGCTGCCTCCCGGTTCTCCGGCGTTGCCCCAGCCGCTCACCTGGGCCGACCTGGCTACCTACTCGCTGATATTGCCGCCCCCTGACGACGGCGACCGCCAGTATATCGACCGCCTACTGCACGACTGGGGACAGCAATTGCAGCCGGCCTACGTCGTACGCGAAGATTCTACGATTCTCAGCATGGTAGAGCGGGGGCTAGGGGCAACTATCATGGCCTCCCTGGCCGCAGAGCCCATTCCCGCCGGGCTGCGGGTGGCAGAGCTACCCCAGCCCCTAGAGCGGGTGATTGGCATGATTGTGCTGAGCGAGGCGCTGCTGCCGCCGCCGGTATACGCTTTTCTAGAACGGCTCAAGGCAATTTGGCCCCAGACCCAGCCCAACCAGCCCGAGGCTGACCAGCCTCAGGTGACCAAAAATAGCTAAAAAAATGCCCCAGCACGGGGCCGGGGCAAAGGGTCGTTGTTGTTTTGGAGGGACGTTCACACTCTCCAGCTATGGCTACAGCCAGATTGCCTAGGATTACGGACAGGGACAGAAATTTATTGCTCTGGGCTAAAACCCCATGGCCTTGGCCACGGTCATGGGGTCTGGGTTGAGGTTGCCTTTGACCTGGTTGTTGCTGTGGGCGATCGCCGTGTCGGGGTCTTTCAAGCCATTGCCGGTGAGCACGCACACGATATTTGCCCCAGCCGGTACCTGGTCTTTGACCTTCAGCAACCCGGCCACAGAGGCGGCGCTGGCGGGTTCGCAAAACACCCCCTCTAGGGCCAGCAGGCGGTAAGCATCGAGAATCTCGGCGTCGGTAACGGCGTTAAACTCGCCAAGGCTAGCGTCGCGCACGGCCTCGGCCTTAGTCCAGCTGGCGGGGCTGCCAATACGAATGGCCGTGGCCAAGGTTTGGGGATCGCTCACCCGATGGCCGCTGACCAACGGAGCCGCCCCCGCCGCCTGAAAGCCCATCATCCGGGGCAGCTGGCTGCACTTGTGCTGCTGGTGATATTCACAAAAGCCCATCCAGTAGGCGGTAATATTGCCGGCGTTGCCCACCGGAATGCACAGCCAGTCGGGGGCATCGCCCAGGGCATCGACCACCTCAAAGGCTCCGGTCTTTTGCCCTTCTAGACGGTAGGGGTTGACCGAGTTGACCAGGGTGATCGGGTAATCTTCCGCGAGTTCTCGCACCATGGTCAGGGCGTCGTCAAAGTTGCCGTTGATGGCCAGCACCTCGGCTCCGTAGAGCAGCGCCTGGGCCAGTTTACCCAGGGCCACATACCCGTCGGGAATCAGCACAAAAGCACGCATGCCACCGCGTCGCGCGTAGGCCGCCGCCGCTGCCGAAGTATTGCCGGTGCTGGCGCAGATCACCGCTTCAGCCCCGGCCTCTTTGGCCTTAGAGATGGCCATGGTCATGCCCCGGTCTTTAAAGCTGCCGGTGGGGTTGAGGCCGTCGTACTTGACCCATACCTTGACGTCTTTGCCCACCTGCTGGGCGAGGATCGGCATCGGAATGAGCGGTGTATTGCCTTCGCACAGGGTCACTACCGGTGTCTGATCTGAAACGGGCAGGTAGCCTCGGTAGGCCTCGATCAGCCCCGGCCAGGGCTTTAGCCCTTCGGCAGATCGCCGAGGAATAGCAGTGGGCGGGGCGGTGGCAGCAGCAGAAGTTACGCTTAGGGTCACGGTAGGTCGGCGGGGTAAAAAATGTAGAGTAGCTGACAGCGGCCTGACGATTGTCAGCACTTTATGTTTCCTAGTTTACCGTGCGCCTCGACCCCAGCGACTCGAAGGGCCAGTTTTTTTGGTTCGAGCCAATCCTCAAACTGCCCCAGCCTGCCCCCGCTGCCAATGGCCGCCTAGTTTACGATCGGCCCCTAGACAGGATGGTTAAAATGTCTTAACTTGCTGACTGAGTACAATTCTCTATAATCTCTACATAAAGTTGCGCCCATGAACGCCCCCGTCGATCACGCCAATGCCCAGGCCACCACCCTGGCAAGCGCGGTACCGCAACAGCCCCAAGCTTTGCCCCAAGAATTAGAAATATCGCTAATGTCAGTAGCGCCTGCAAGACGGGAGACAGCGCCTGTGGCAGACAGTGGGATCTGCCGCATTGAGCGGCGTCAGTTGTCCTACCTGCCCGATCAGCAAGTTGAGCTGCTGCACCTCCAGGCCGAGGCTGAGGCGCTGCTGCTACAGCTCCAGACCGTGCATCAGCGTCGGGCTGGCCGACCCGACGCCGCACTGCCCGACGCCTGTCTGGGCCAGTAGTCGAAGGCAGAAACAGTCCTCATATCCCCGAAAGGTGATTGGTAGCGGTCGAAAGTGCGCCACTTCCTGGAGAATTCGCTACTGTTAGGGGGATTCTGTGGGGAGATGCTGCAATGACCTACTCTGTTAAATCAGGCCAACCAAGGGAAACTAAGCTTCAGGGCATGGCCAATCGCAGATTATACGCTGCCCTCTCTGGCGGCCTGCTGCTGGCTGTCGTCGCTGGGGCTGGCATTAGGTTGGCAATGGGTGGTAGCGCCGATGCCCCAGTCACTGAGGTGAATGCTGACGCTGCTGCCCTCGATAGCGATGGCGCGCTGATTCCCGCTACCGGCGAAGCGGCTAGTCCCTTTCAGTCACAGCCTTTCTTCTCTGCATCTACGCCCCTGCGTCTGGCCGACCCTAGTCTGTTGCGCTCTACCTCTTCCCAGTCTCGTGTAGAGACTGTGACCGTTGGTCGCCCTGACCCCTTTGCCTCGGTGGTACTGCCTGGTTCTCGGGTGCCCCGAACTGAACCCGCCGCGACGCTGTTGGCCCCCACTCCGGTGGCGACCGCTGCGGTAACCGCTGCGCAGAGTCTCCCTGCGGTACCTGTGGCGGTGACCCAGAGCCTACCCCCCTTGCCCCAGGCTGTCACCCTACCCAATCTGCCCCTGCCTTTTTTGCCGGGCAATGTTCCCCCTAGCCCTACGGATTTTGCCGTTGCCCCCACCGGTAGTTTAGGGTTTCAAAATCTGGTTGACCAAGTGGTGGTCAGCGGTGTGGTGCAGGTTGGCAGCGGTGTCAACGTAATTGTCACTGAGCCTGGCAGTAGCGTGAGCCGCCGAGTTGCTGCGGGCGACATGCTGGCCGGTGGCCGCATTCAGGTCAGGTCGGTAGATCTGTCTGGTCAAGAACCCATGGTGGTGTTGACCTACGACGGCAAAGACTACACCCGCACCGTGGGCGCACCGATGGCGAGTGCCCTCTAGGGCGTGGCTAACCCCCTGGGGTGACGTAACGTTTTGCTCAGACTCTTCCCCATGATTGCGGGGTTGCTGAGCGCAGGTACAAATTCAAGCATCAATGTTCTTCGCAGGGGCGTCCAGCTGTGCGCCCGTATCCAATGCCAAATCCGGATGCTGTACCCCCGATTGCCAATCGGCCAACCTGTAGGGGCGAACGACGGTTCGCCTAGGGATATCGGGGGTAGCCAAGCAGGATTTGGTATGAGCGGTGAGCCCAATTATTCTGGGCACAATTGTTCGTGGGGTGTGCCATCGGTATGGGGGACGCACCGAAGCTAACCCCGGCGAGCAGGGTGCCTAGGTTCAGGGGCAGATGGTGCCAGGTTCGTGGTCGCCAGGCTAGGATGTGCTTGAGGTATTGCTTGAGGTTGTCAATGGGCCGTGAAAATACATCAGTTGGCAATCGCAGTGCCCAGCGCCCGCTGGTTCTAAACGCGGCTGAAACCTATGAATGCCCGGTGTGTCGCCATGGTCAGATTGAACCGATGGTGATGATGGATGTCTACGCCTGTGGCTTTTGCCGCCATATTTTTGAGGTCAATCTCGATCAGCAAACGGTTCATGTCGTAGACAGTGCGCAGTCTATGGGCTGGCGCTGGCAGGGGTGGCGCTGGCAGCCGCTCTACCAAAACCAGGGAGATATTACCCTCGTTCTCTGGCTAGTGGGGCTATCCCTGGTGATTTTTCCGGCGGGGCTGGTGGCTCTGGGAGGATATGTCTTCCCTCCCTTAGACGCAGGTGTGGGGATGAACTGGTCGTTGGTCTGGGCGGTGGGGACTCTGTTTGCCCACAGTAGTATGGTGGGCTGGCTAATGGCCGAGCACTACCAGTTTCCGATCTATGTGATGACCAAAATTCGCTTACAGCGATTTATGGAGCGCTTGCCGGGCTAGGTGGAGACCCTTGGGTCTTAAGGTGTACGGTTCACGGCAGTCCTTGAACCGTACACCTTAAACCTTGTACCGTAGCCCCCTAACTTGCCATTCTTAGCTTGATCGGTGACTGGACTGGGGAGGTTACTGGCAACCGCTGGGTGAGAACCACACCAGGGGCATATCGGCTTCGTTGCGCCAGCGCACCCAGCCCTCGGCGGTGCTAGCCCCGGGCAGTGGTGTGCAGCCCTGGGCGGGCTGAGTTACCCGCACCCTCAGCCAGTCGCCCTCCAGTTCGAGGGGTTTCATAATGCTGTTTGGCCCTACCAGGGCCTGGAGCGGAGCGGAGCCGCTGGGGGCAAGGCGCATGGGTTGTGATAGCCCAGGACGGCGAAACTGTAATTGAACGGAGTCTTTGATGGAGACTTCCCAGGTCTCTAGGGTGAGGGGTGTGGTGCCCAGGTCGAGGTGAGCGGTATGGGCCCAGGCCACCCCAGCCGAGGTGTACTGAAAGCTAAACCAGCCATCGGGGCGAATTTCTAACACCGGAAAGGTGTAAATCCCCGGCTCGGTTTGCACCATTGAGAAGGCGGCATCGCGACCAATGGCCAGGGGCTCAGCGTCGTTGGGAATCAGCCAGCCGTTGATCAGCCAGCCCCAGTGGTCGCTCTCTGGGCTGGGGTAAATGGGCAGGACGACGCCCCGCAGCCAGCTGGCTCCTGATTGTTCTTCTGGGCTGCCAGGGGCGCTAGGTTGGGCTGTGGCGGGGCGCAGCTGGCCGACGCCAATGTCGTCGTTGGGGGCCGGAACAAGGCCGCTGATGCCCGCTTGATCTGGGGCGATGGCTGCGGGCGTGGCCGGGGGCCGTGGGGGGACGGCTGGCGGTGGGGAGTCTTGCTTGGTGCCGGCGAGGCCGTTGACGGTTGATGCCTGGGCGTTGGGAATTGCAGGCGGTGCGGCGGTGGCGGTGGCCGCCACTGTGGTCAAAAGCCCGATCCATAGACCAGTCAAAAACCCTGGAATAACCCTAGATCGCCAGGCTCTCTTTTGCGGGGGCTGGGGCTTCCAAGCCTTGCACAGTTGGCTTTTGGGGGCCTGGGGCCAACGCAGAGAACTAGGCTGGAACATGACAACTGGGTTAGAGAACAGCAAATTGCTATTGAAGACGGGCAGGGCTGCGATCGCAGTTTAGCTGTAACTGTGCAGTCGGCTTGCCCCGCGCAGGTTTTCTCCGCGAAAGTACGCCTGCAAAAGCGGCCCCTGGGCAGACTGTGCCCGATCTAACCCCTATATAACCTTTTAGGCTCCATCGTGCCACCGTAGACCCCTGGCCCATACAATGTCTTGCCATGGCCCTGGCCAAGACCCAGCTTGCTCACCTATACCGCTCGCCCCCGCAGCACCGCCAACAGCTTTAAAAAGTGATCGGGCAGAGGTGCGATCGCCACCACCATCTCCCCGGTGGCCGGGTGGCGCAGCTCTAGCCGCTCGGCGTGAAGGGCTTGACCGGGCAAGTTAACCCCCACAGCCCGCCCCGATCCGTAGGTGCGATCGCCCACCAGCGGGTGACCGATGTGGGTGCTGTGGACACGGATCTGATGGGTGCGGCCAGTCTCTAGGCGAAAGCGCAGCAGCGAGAAGTTGCCTAGGCGTTCTTCGACCTGCCAGTGGGTGACGGCGGTGCGGCCTTTTTCTAGGGGCACTACGGCATTCTTTTTGCGGTCTACGGGGTGGCGACCCAGGGGCGCATCAATGGTGCCCGAGTCGGTCTGGGGTGCGCCGTAGACCACGCCCAGATATTCTCGCCGGGCGGTTTTGGCCTTCATCTGGGCCTGGAGATTGCTGTGGGCTAGGTCGGTTTTGGCCACCACAATCGCCCCGGTGGTGTCTTTGTCGAGCCGGTGCACAATGCCGGGGCGCTGCACGCCGCCAATGCCTAAAAGCTGATCGCCACAGTGGGCCAGCACGGCGTTGACCAGGGTGCCGCTCATGTTGCCGGGGGCGGGGTGCACCACTAGGCCAGCGGGCTTGTTGAGAATGATCAGGTGCTCGTCTTCGTAGAGAATATCGAGGGGGATAGCTTCGGCGGCGAGTTCGAGCGGGCGGGGTTCGGGGATGGTGAGCTGGATGCGATCGCCCACATGCACCGCCTCTTTTTTATTGGTGCAGAGCTGGCCATTGAGCTGCACATATTCCCAGTCGATCAGCTTTTGCACCCGGTTGCGGGAGATCTCTTTGATGTTGGCAGTGAGCCAGCGATCGAGCCGTTCGGGGTCGGGAATGGTGACGGTGAATTCGAGGGTTTGGTCGGCGATGGCTGGTGGTTGAGCGCGGTAAGGTTTCTATAATTAATCATAGTGCGCCCTATCTCTGGACAATGTTGCGCCCATGAGTGCTAGCTCTACCCCTCAAACCTTGGCTGCCCTGGAGCTGGGGCAGCTGCGCCGCATCCACCACCTGGCCCTCAATGTCAAGGATATGGATGCCTCGCGGCGATTCTATGGCGGGCTGCTGGGGCTACGAGAGCTAACCGGCGACGAGGTAGACGACACCCTCAAAGAGCTGGTGGCCACGGGCAAGGTGGCCAACTTTGTGCTGCCCGACGGGCTAATTCTCGACTTGTTTGGGGCTCCAGACCTAGAGCCGCCCGACCCTGACCCCGATCAGTCATTCACCCGCGCCTACCATCTAGCCTTTGACATCGACCCGGCTCAGTTTGACGCCGCGCTGGCGGTGCTGGCGGCAAACCAGATTGCCATTGCCCACGGCCCCGTCACCCGCCCCACCGGGCGCGGCGTGTACTTCTATGACCCCGATGGCTTCATGGTCGAAATCCGCTGCGACCCGGTGGAGGAATAAAACGTTATGGGTGACGCAGTTTTCCCAACATGGCTAAACTGAGGAGCGAGCATCCTGTAAACCGCCGACAATGAGCAAAAGCTGGGCCATTTGCATCGGCATTAACGATTACTACAACTTGCAACCCCTGCGCTATGCCGTCAGCGATGCCGCTGCCGTGCGCGACTTTTTTATGCAGGCAGGGCGCTTTGATCAGGTTTACTACTTTGCCGACGATGCGCCCCCCATTGAAACGCCCAGGGGGCCAATGCGCTCTGCGCCTACCTATGGCAACCTTAAGCGCTTTTTTCGTGAGCGATTTCAAGCCCCGTTTTTGAATGTGGGCGACAACTTCTGGCTGTTTTTTGCGGGCCACGGCGAGCTGCACGAAGGCCACGACTACCTCATGCCCCTAGATGTAGACCCTGGCAACCTCGAAGAAACTGCCCTGCGCCTGAGCGACCTGACCGCCTACCTGCGCAACAGCGGGGCCGACAACACCGTGCTGCTGCTCGATGCCTGCCGCAGCCAGGGCAGTCGTCTGGGTCTGGGTCTAGGTACCGAAGAGCAGCAGGGCATAGTGACGATCTACTCGTGCAGCCCCCGCGAGTCGTCTTATGAAATCGAAGCGCTGGGCCATGGGGCCTTTACCCACGCTCTGCTAGAAGGGTTGCAGCTGCAAGGGGCAAATAACTGCGCCACGGTAGAACGGCTCGACCAATACCTGCGCTACCAGGTGCCGGCGCTGAATGCTCAGTATGGTAAGCCGGCGCAGACCCCCTACACGGCGGTGGAGCCGCTGTCGAAAAATCACCTGATTTTGCTGCCCCAGAAGGCGACATTGCAGGATGTGCAGGCGCTCAAGATAGATGCCCAAAAGGCAGAACTAGAAGAAGATCTGGCCTTTGCCCAGCAGCTCTGGGTGCGGGTGCTGGCGGCTTCTAGGGTTGACCAAGATGCCATTGCTGCCTTTGGCCGCATTGCCCTCAGGCAATCCCAGCAGACGGCCAGCCCCGGCCCGGCTGCGGCCCCCACAGCGGGAAGCCGCAGCGTGAGGGACTCAGATCTCCGAGTTCTTGAAGAGCTCGGAGATCTGGCCGCCGAGAGCACCCCAGCCCCCAGGTTTGAGTTTGAGGTGGTGACGGTAGATATCAAGGGTAAGATCGCCAGTCGCGAACAGCGCCATGCCGAGTACCGCCGTGAAGACCTAGGTGACGGTGTAACCCTAGACCTGGTGCTGATTGCTGGCGGCACCTTTACAATGGGTGCGTCAGACAGCGAAGAAGGCCGAGGTAATGGTGAAAGCCCTCAGCATCGGGTGGTGGTGCGGCCCTTTTTGATGGGCAAGTACCAGGTTACCCAGGCGCAGTGGCAAGCCGTTGCCGCTTTACCCAGGGTAGCCCGTGACTTAAAGGCCGATCCAGCCCACTTTAAGGGCGAGAACCGCCCAGTTGAGCAGGTGAGTTGGGATGAGGCCGTGGAGTTTTGCCAGTGGCTGTCTAGGCACACCGGGCGTGAGTATCGCCTGCCCAGCGAAGCCGAGTGGGAATATGCCTGCCGGGCCGGGACGACGACCCCATTTTACTTGGGGTCAACGATTACGCCCGACTTGGTTAACTACAACGGCAACTACACCTATAGTGCTGGGCCAAAAGGGCAATATCGAAAACAAACGACTGACGTGGGCAGCTTTTTACCTAATGCCTTTGGTTTGTACGATATGCACGGCAATGTTTACGAGTGGTGCTTAGATCACTGGCATGAAAATTACCAGGATGCCCCTACTGACGGTAGAGCCTGGCTCAGCGGCGGCGATCCCTCAAAAAGGCTGCTGCGGGGCGGTTCGTGGGACGACTATCCGAAAAACTGCCGCTCGACCTTCCGCAGCAGGGATGCGCGTGTCTACAGGAGCGACGTCATCGGTTTTCGTGTAGTTTGCGCTTCCTCGTGGCCTCTTTAGTTGTCCTTTACACTTTTCTCCTACTGTTCTTTACCTTGGCGGGTGACGTTTCAAAGCCCTAATAGATGAGTTTCTACCCCCCGGTGCATCCGGCGCGGTCTGCTCAAGGGTGCTCCCCTAGAGCTCGATCGCTGGGCGTAGCACCGCGCTCCCCGGCCAGGGTCAGTACTAGCGTACTCATCTGGCAGCAAAAAACCCTCTGGAAAACTAATTCCAAAGGGCATGGTGGGAAATTCTGTTTACAGATCAGCGCTGCTAGGACTGATCTTCGTTGCCCTCGTCGTCGAGCTTGACCAAGTGGATGTGTTTGTAACCCAACTTGATCTTAAACTCGTCCCCAGACTTGAGGCCCATTTCTTGGGTATAGGCCGCCCCAATTACAATTTGACCATTCTTATGAACGGTTAAGCTGTAAGACGCCTCTCGGCCTCTGCCGTCAGAGCTCTTTTGGGGCTCTAGCTGAATGCCCTTAGCCGCTAGGAGCGCATCATAAAATTCGGCTAGAGCCACGCGGGTCTGCCCATCTTTGCTGACGGTGTAGTAGCCGCATTCCTTAGCGAGTTCACGCTTGCTCAGCGCGTCATTATCCTTGACCTTGGCTAGAAGTTCTTTGCCAGTCAAGGCTTCTTTACTTTTTACTGTCATGATTGAGATTTTCCACAGAGTACACGTCAAAAACTTACTATGGCCACCAGAAAAAATTTTCTAGTGCCTTCAGCTACTTTTTCGGGTGGCCTGGGCTATTTCTGGAAAAAAGAACCCACCTTTGTTTGGTGATCTTGCCGCTGTGGGGCGGGCTTTACCACCACCGGGGAGTCTATTTTCAGAAGTCGCCTGTTTCTAAAAGCCACCTTAGACGAAAAATCAGAAACTTTGTTCGCCATCAACAATGATTATAGATATTAATAGACTAAATGACTCTCGGATTTAAAGTCCAGTTTTATAAAAAAATTATGGCCCAGTTCTAGGTTGCGCAGGCTATTAACCTATTCTGTTTAGCCCGCTGTTGCAGCGCCAGCCCGGTGGGTGCTCGAATTATGTTCAAAGCGGCGCTAGGGATAGTGGAAATAATCAATCCCCCAGCGGCTGTCTGGTGCAGACCTCATCCCAGGCCAGACGTGAAATTTTGCCTGTGGAAAACTCTAGATCCCGAGCCAGCCTTGGTACATGAATAGCGCCCTACCCGTGCTCTACTCAGAGTTCAGATTAAAGCAAACGTTCTGTTAGAGGCGGGTGGAATAACAGAATGCAGGGCAGCTGGGCGAAGCTAGATTGGGAAGTAACTTGTGGAGTAGATGTTTGGGGATAAATAGTTAGGCCAAATTTGCAAAGTTGGGAGGTACTCGCAGCCGACCCTGGGGAGCGCCCCAGTTCACCAGCAGCATCCGGGGGGCATGTCAGCTAGGCCCAAGACACCCAATACAGATCTAAAGACATATCTAATCCAATGAGACGCCGATTCATTGCTTTACAAACTGTAACATTTCGGTTAATATAAGGACATACATAACCCGCTTGTCCCAGTCGGACGGGCATCTAGCAAACCTACCTGCCATTATTTCCATCATGACAACGACCTTACAACGACAACAATCTGCCTCCCTGTGGGAGCAGTTTTGCCAGTGGGTGACCAGCACCGAAAACCGCCTGTATGTGGGCTGGTTTGGCGTGCTGATGATTCCTACCCTGCTGGCTGCTACCGCCTGCTTCGTGGTTGCCTTCATCGCCGCCCCCCCCGTCGACATCGACGGCATCCGTGAGCCCGTCGCTGGCTCTCTGATGTACGGCAACAACATCATCTCCGGTGCGGTTGTGCCGTCTTCCAACGCCATCGGCCTGCACTTCTACCCGATCTGGGAAGCTGCTTCCCTGGATGAGTGGCTGTACAACGGTGGCCCTTACCAGCTGGTGATTTTCCACTTCCTCATTGGCGTCTTCTGCTACATGGGTCGTGAGTGGGAACTGAGCTACCGCCTCGGCATGCGCCCCTGGATTTGCGTAGCCTACAGCGCTCCTGTGGCTGCTGCTACCG
>RECJ01000203.1 GCA_007694115.1 Leptolyngbya sp. DLM2.Bin27
GAGAACAACACAGGTCTCTCCTAATCTAATGGATGATTATTTGCTTGGGCTACTCTAAGGCTACTCCTCAAGTGCCGCCAAAATAGTCCTGAGGAATGTCCTCAGGACGTGTTAGGATAAGACCAAGGTTGAAGGGCCCAGGGAGACACCGCCCCCACTGGTGGGTATAGCTCCCGCTGGCGAACTTTCATGCCAGAGCGGTTAACAGCCCGTCACGTCTCTAGAGCGCGTTGCTGCGATTCGTCGCCGGAAGCGCACCCAAAAAAGAGAGGTGATGCCAGTGCTACCACCAACATCACCACCAAAGGAAAAAAAGAAACTAAATCAAGTTGCATTTAGACCAGCAGTTCCAGTGCTGGTCTTTTTATTTTAAACGCTTTGTGACCTTCCAGGCAATTTCGCCGTTTTTTCGGTACCCAGAACGGCTGAAGGTAAACCCCGCCTCAGAGAAGCGATCGCCATATCCCTTGATTTCCTGGGGCGATAGGTCTAGTAGCCCGGCCACTTCGCTGGTGCTGAACAGCCACCCGTTTCTAGCGGCGTTTTCGAGGGTCTCAAAATACTGCGTCGGCTCTGGTTGGCCAAACCCCATGCGCCCCATCAGTTCTGCCAGCGCGCCCAGCATACCGCCAAAATCGTTAGGGCCTACCAGGTCAGACCCATTGCCCGATGTCCCGCTGCCGTTATTGCCCGATTGTGGCCTTAGTCCCCGCGCTTCAATGAATTCGGCGGCGCTGCCCCCCTGGTTGATAAACCGGTGCAGATCGTCCATCAGTTGCAATTGTTGGGATGTGATGTAAGCCCGCTGGCCAACTTTTGCAGAGACAATGCCCAAATCCTGCATGCGCTTGTACACAGCGCTGCGAGCCAGGCTGTAGCGATCCGGAAGCTGGTTGACGAGATACCGATCGATTTCCCCTGGGTTCATCACTATCCTCCGGACAATCCTCAGGATGCTTCTATTAGTATCGCCTATCAACTCGTCCTCTGGATAGTCCTGAGGATAATTTTGGGTTTATGGGCACCAGACTGTTGCTCGTATCTACGAACAAACCTCCTTGACTAAAGGCCACTTCAATACTTTTCCTTAGGGAAAAATAATCTAATTGTGAAAATAAGCACACCGGGGTTAAAAATATGAACCATAGGCTTGTCTCTATAGTTTGATAGGGTTGACGCAAGGAGATTTGCCCGTGAGCACCGCCTATTACCCCTGGAACGTAGAGAATCTGGCAGGCTGGCTAAAACTGGAGCTGACTTACCACGGCAGTATGCAGGCATTAGCCGCAGCTTTGCAGTTGCCTACCCACGTGGTTAGAGCCTGGTTTCAGAGTGCGCTGCCGACGATTACCCTGCACCAGGTGCGCCACATTGCCCAGTATCGGCGCTGGAGCGTACAGCAAACGCTGCAATGGCTAGAGCTGAAGCCCGCCCATGTGGATGAACTAATGGCTCAAGCTGCCAGCGATCGCATTAGCTGGGACGACGCCAATGCCATTGAGTTTGGGAATCCAATCGCCTGACGGCCCGGAAGAATCCTTGGCTACTGCCCACATTTGGCCTGCTGCCGGGCGATTGCCCTCTGCAATTGCTCCGTCATGCCCAGGCTGGCCCCGTCGTACAGCCGCTGAAACTCGCGCTCAAAGTGGGCCGCCACCGTGGCATTGCGAATCACCAGCAGGTTTTCGTCGTTGGTGGTGTTGGCGGCATGGCTCCAGTTTTGTGAGCCGGTCAGGACAATGTTTTGGTCGAGCACCGCAAATTTGTGGTGCAGTTTGTCGCCGGGTGGCAGGGCGGGGGTGCCCACCGTGGTGATGGGCCGAGGCCAGGGCACGCTGTCGTCGCGCTTGCAGTTGTGGTCGGGCAGGGTGAGACCCAGCATATCTAGCCCTTCGCTATAGCTGCGGTAGGCAAAGCCAGGGTCGATCAGGGTTTTGATCGGGATGCCGCGATCGGCCACGGGCCTGAGCTGGTCGCTAATCGCCTGCTCTGAAAACACAAACAGCGCCAGGTGCACGCTCTGGGTAGCCTGGCCCAGAGTTTTGGCGATTAATCCATTCACGCTCTCGGCCCAGGGCCGAGTTTTAGAGGTGGGCGAAAACTGGAGTTCTAGCACTGAGCCCGGGGTCGAAACCAGGGCTGAGGTGCGGTGGGGCTTTTGCAGGCCAAACAGGCTGTCTGGCTTACCGCCGGGGCCATCGCCCCACATCAGGCTAAACTCTTGCTGAAACCGCTGGGCCAGGGGCTGGCTGTCGATGACTAGAATGCTGTTGGCGTTGCCCCGGCTGTCGGGGTTAGTGAAATCACCGTGGGTGCAGCTCAGAGTCCAGTTGGCGGAGCCAGTCACCACGGTGTGGCCATCGACCACCATAAACTTGTGGTGCATCAGGCCGCTGCCCTTGCTGCCGTCGGCGGTGTCGTCAAGGCGGGGAATGTTGGCCTGATCCAGAATGGTGAGGGCGTCGCGATCGCGCAATTCATCCTCACTCAGCACCCCATCGCCATTGACGTCGATAAAAGCAAACTGGTCACTGGCTTTGTCTTGGGAGCGCTCGTCGAGCTGGGCAAAGGCGGCGGGGCTGCCCCGCTTGGCCATGGGCGTGCTGTAGGTGTTCTCAATCACCACCCGCACGGTTACCCCAGCAGCCTGCTTGGCGGCCAGGGCGTGGGCGATCCCCGGCAGCGAAAACTCCTGCACGGCGACGTCGATGGAGGTGGTGGCGGCTGCGATCGCATCCACCACCACTCGTTCCAAATCATCGCCGTGGCGGGTGATCTGGCGATAGGGATCGGTGTAGATCGCCGCCTGGTTTTGGTTAAAGTACGCTTGAATATAGGGGTCTTGCGGTAGCGGATCGAGGGTGGGCAGCGTGGCCTCGCTGCGAAACTGGCTGCTGACGCCGACAAATAGCAGGAATCCTAGCCCTACTCCGAGGCCCCAGCGCACCCAAGGAGATTTAGATAGTAGATGCACGGTGGTTAGAACAATGTGTGTAGGAAAACTTCTCTGCCTCTAGCAAGCCCTAGGAGGGCAAAGGGCTAACAGGGTAAAACCGTAGCAAAGGTGATGAACAATGCAGATCTGGGTTGATGCTGACGCCTGCCCCAATGTGATCAAGGAAATTTTATTTCGTGCCGCCAAACGAGTTGAGATCAAAACCACCCTGGTGGCCAACCAAGAGCTACAGATCCCCGGCTCGCCCTTTATCGACTCAGTGCTGGTGCGCTCCGGCCTCGATGTGGCCGACAGCTACATCGTGCAGCACCTCCAGCCTCAAGATCTCGTGATCACCGCCGACATTCCCCTGGCCGCAGAAGCCATCGAGAAAGGAGCCTACGCCCTCAACCCCCGGGGCGAATTCTACGATGCGGGCAATATTCGTGAGCGCCTATCGATGCGCAATTTTTTGGCCGAGCTGCGCAGCGGCGGGGTCGAAACCGGTGGGCCACCCCCCTTTAGCCAGCGAGATACCGCCGCCTTCGCCAACCAGCTCGATCGCTTTTTGACTAAGCAAAAACGTTAGCCCCCCACATCCCCAAGCGACTTGTCTTCCTACTCTTCTCTACCGCGCCCCATGTCCTACGACGCTCTCTTCACTCAAATTTCCAATATGGTCATGTGCCATTCTCCCAGCGGGGCGGAGGATGAGATCAATCAGTACTTGATAGGGGCGTTGGCGGAATTGGAGGTCGAGCACTGGCGCGATCAGGCCGATAACGTGATCGCCAAAATTCCTGGACGCGACGACAGCCGCGCCATTGCCATCACCGCTCACAAAGATGAGATCGGCACCCTGGTCAAAAGCATCTATGCCGATGGCCGTATCTCGGTGCGCAAGCTGGGCGGATCCTTCCCCTGGGTCTACGGCGAGGGCGTGATGGACTTACTGGGGGATCAGGAAACCATCAGCGGCATTCTCAGCTTTGGCTCGCGCCACGTCTCCCACGAGTCGCCCCAAAAAGCCCAGCAGGAGACCCAGCCCGTCACCTGGGAGACCGCCTGGGTCGAAACCAAGCGATCGCCCCAGGAACTCGCCGCCGCCGGCATTCGTCCCGGCACCCGCGTGGTGGTGGGCAAGCACCGCAAACAGCCCTTTCGCCTGGGCGACCACATCGCCAGCTACACCCTCGACAACAAGGCTTCCCTGGCGATCTTACTGGAGCTGGCCGAGCAACTGAAAGCACCACCTGTGACGGTATATCTAGTCGCTTCCGCCAAAGAAGAAGTGGGGGCAGTGGGTGCCCTATACTTCTCCCAGCGCCATCGACTCGAAGCCCTGATCGCCTTAGAGATCTGCCCCCTAGCACCGGAATACCCAATTCAACCCGGAGAAATTCCGGTGTTACTCAGTCAGGATGCCTACGGCGTTTACGACGAAGGGCTAAACGCCGAACTGCGCCGCGCCGCCACCCAGCACGACCTACCGATTCAAATGGCGGTGATCAGCGGCTTTGGCAGCGATGGCTCGATCGCCATGAAGTTTGGCCATGTGTCGCGGGCCGCCTGCCTGAGCTTTCCGACCCACAACACCCATGGGTATGAAATTGCCCATCTGGGGGCGATCGCCCACTGCGCCCAGATTCTAGCGCACTACTGTAACGACCTGTGACAGGCAACCGGTTAGCCCAGAACCTTTTCTAGAATGAAATTAAGCGCGTTCATTCGCCCATGCAAACGAGTATTTAATCAAACCTATGGCCAAAACCGTTGCGGATGTCATGACCCCAAACCCGATCTCGGTGACCCCCGACACCGTGCTCAAAGATGCGATTCAGCTGATGGCTGACAACCATGTTGGAGGGTTGCCGGTGATCACCGCAGACAACGACCTGGTGGGCATCTTATCTGAGTCTGACCTGATGTGGCAGACCACCGGCATTGATATGCCCGCCTACATCATGCTGCTCGACAGCGTGATCTACCTCAAAAACCCCACCCAGTACAACCAAGAACTGCACAAAGCCCTGGGGCAACTCGTCAAAGACGTAATGACCGACCACGTTGTCACCATCACCCCCGATCAATCCCTCCGCGAAGCCGCCCACCTGATGCACGACAAAAAAGTGCGCCGCCTACCCGTGGTCGATGCGGCCAAGCAGGTCGTCGGCATCCTCACCCGTGGTGACATTGTGCGCGAAATGGCCAATAGCTATACGTAGGTGGGTGGATGGGTCGGTGGGTCGGTGGGTCGGTCTTTGCTTACTACTCACTCCTTCCCCTACTCACCCACCCATCCCCCCCTATCGCCGATCCCCAAAATAGCCGATAGTAGAAATGGCAGATTTGTATTGATCTCTACAAAATGGCTATTACCCCAGACTCGGTTCGAGAACTGCTCCACTCCGACGACTACGGGGATCGGCTGCGGGCGGTCAATCAGCTCCGCGAACTTGATCCAGCGATTGCCTTTGATCTGGTGCAGCTAGCCGCCAACGACGGCAATGCGCGGGTGCGCTACGCGGCCATCAGTCAAATAGCCAGCCTAGGGCAGCAAGATGTAGCCACGGTAGAGCCGCTGCTGCGGCGGGCGCTCACCGATGATCCTGAAGCCGATGTCCAGGCCGCAGCCGCAGATACCATCGGCGGACTCAAGCTCACCAGCGCCTACCCCGAACTGGCCACCCTCTACCACAGCACCGAAGAGTGGCTGGTCAAATTTAGCATTGTTGCCGCCCTCGGCGAACTGGGTGAACCCCAGGCCTTTGACCTGTTGCAAGAGGCTCTGGGCTCAGACAATGAGCTGATTGCCACCGCCGCCATTGGGGCCTTGGGCGAGTTGGGTGACAGCCGTGCCCTCCCCCTGCTGCTCAACCAGGTCACCAATTCTGACTGGCAGGTGCGCCATCGGCTGGTGCAGGCTCTAGCGCAGTTTTCTGAACCTGAGGCCGAATCTGCTCTGCAACAGCTGGCAGCAGATAATTCTGAGATTGTTGCGGGTGCGGCCCGGCAGCACCTGGCTCGTTAGCTCACCTGCTGACCCAGGTTTTGCTGGGCGGCGGCGGCATAGGTCAGCCAGTTTTGAAACCTGACACCCACCTAACCCCCCTCAGCTCAGGGGTGTCCTATGTTGTCGGCTAGTACTCGCAAACTGCCGAGTCAAAAATAATCAGTTAATCAGGCTTAGGAGCCAGCTGACCCCTGGTGCCATCAGTTGGGTCAATTGCTAACTTTAGATGACTTAATATTACTTAACCTCTTCTCAGAAAAAGTTTGCGATCGCAGGGTTGACCTCAATACCGCTCATTATGCCTTCATCGGTTGAGGGGCTAGGTGAGGAGTAAACAAGATCTCTTTGCAGGCAAAACCGCCTGAAACCGCCGCTTTAAGCCGCAGTGGCTCCTGTTGACGAAGCCCTGGCAAAGTTTGCTATAATTGATTAACGGTCGTATTGATGTGAGCAAAGAAGCTTCGTTTGACTAGGCTCTAGCTTTAACTTCTTGTTAAGTTAGCCCTTGAAAGGCGAGGTGGCGAAGCAAAGCACAAACACCTGTATAGGCAAGTTATTAAAAATAAAAGCGTTTGTTGGTCGTTTGAAAAGGTTTTTTCTGGATTAACGTCTGACTCTTTGGTCAGATTAGTCTAAAGCGTTCAACTCGAGACATTGGAGATGGCCTGAGTGATTGCAACTTCTCCATCTGTGCAGCGGCAAAAGTGGGACACGCTGAGTTTTGTTTCCACATTGTATTTACAGCCTGTGCTTGACCTTTTGCTCAAGGATGTGCCTGCACCTTGG
The DNA here is from genome assembly GCA_007694115.1 of Leptolyngbya sp. DLM2.Bin27. GTDB lineage: Bacteria > Cyanobacteriota > Cyanobacteriia > Phormidesmidales > Phormidesmidaceae > Nodosilinea. Next base: position 6,735 of record RECJ01000203.1, read on the forward strand.
CAGGCCGAGGTGCGACTGGGTCTGCAAGAGGCTTTAGTCAATGCCGCCAAACACGGCAACTGCCTTGACCCTGCTAAGTGCATCTCGGTGAGGCATGCAGCTTCAGCCTCTCAGCTCTGGTGGGTGATTGCCGATCAGGGGGGCGGGTTTAGACACCCCTGTGGCTGTGACGATGCCAAAGACAGCAACTGCGCCACCCACCCTGGGGAGTGCGGTCGCGGGCTCTATATCCTGTACCAAGTGTTTGACCAAGTGACCTGGTATGACGGCGGACGAGAGCTACACCTGGGTAAGGTGGTGCGGCAACCCCGCCGGCTGCCGCTGATTCGCTAGCAAATTCAGTCGTGGCTGGCCGAGCGAGCCTTGCGATCGCCGTGGCTAGGGCATGGGGGGGCTTGCAGGCTGTGGTTGAGCCACCCTGCCGCCTGCTCGACCCGCGCCAAGGCCTCTTCAGACTGGTCTTTGAGCAAAAACACCAGAGCTGCGGCCAGTTGTTCTTTGGCCCTCACTCTGCGATCGCGATTTAGACGGTGCCAGTCGGCGGGCTTAATCGCCAATCGCTCCGCCAGCATTTGGGCCAGCTCTAGATCGCTCAAGTCTGCGGCGGGTTGAGTTGATTGGGTCTTCGCCTGGGTCGTCATCGATGGATCAAAGGAAAAAGCCATAGTTCCTGAAACCAGTTGGGGTTAACTAGAAGATATACCTTGCCCTGGTCGATAATCTGTGGGCAGATATCTTTCATCCATATAGTTTTACACAATGAACCCAAGCTATCGGCGCAAACGGTACCACAGTCAACGCGGTTCAGTGGGGGGGGCCGCTAAAGACCCAGAGGAGTCTTTGGCAGGGCTCATGCAGCAGATCGAAGGGCTCGAAGCTCGCCTGCACCAGCTCAAGACCGGCCTGGCCAACCTGGTGCAGCTTCAGCAGCTAGAGGCAGCCCCCCCCCCGGTCGATGGCCAAACGGCAGCCCAAGAATTGCAGCGCTTGCAAGCCGCCGCCGATGCCTTTGAGCTAGAGCTAGCTAGTCAGGTGCTGAGTTGGCAGCACCTGCGAGAGCCCTTCTGGCAGGCGGTGCGCTTTGGCGGCGCGGGGATAGTCCTGGGTTGGTTACTGGCCTGGCTGGTGGGAGGATAAGCAGTCTAGGCTAGGACTTGTGATCAATTCGCCCCTCGGGCTCGGGCAAATCAAGCGCTGTGTAACCAGCCACGATAGGGACAGTGCCCCCGGCTATTTGGCCAGCAAAATAAAATCGGCAGAACTTTTGCAGATTGCCCAAAACCTCTGCACCATGCATGCTAGGATTATAAATCGTGGATAGGGCGGGTCGGTGCCCGAGTGGTTAATGGGGGTGGACTGTAAA
>RECJ01000209.1 GCA_007694115.1 Leptolyngbya sp. DLM2.Bin27
AGGAAGTGCAGGCGGGGCACCTGAGCGTGCTGCTGATCACCCACAAGTTTCGCGAGGTGCTGGCCTTCACCGACGAGGTGACGGTGCTGCGCAAGGGGCAGCTGGCGGGCCACGGGGTGGTGGCCGACCTCACCGTGGCCGACATGGCCCGCATGATGTTGGGGGCCGACCGGGTCACCAAAGCGGTTGACAAGCTGCCCTGGGCAGATGCCCGTCCGGTGTTGACCGTGAGCCGCTTGGCCGCCATGAAAGACAATGACCTGCCCGCCTTTGGCCCCCTCGACCTAACGGTGCACAGCGGCGAAATTGTCGGCATTGCCGGGGTTTCAGGCAACGGCCAGCGGGAGCTGGTGGAGGTGCTGGCGGGGCAGCGCCCCTCTAGCACGGGCCTGGTGCAGGTGAATGGCACCCCCTACCGAGCCACCCGCCGTGAAATGGTGCGCCACGGCGTCTACGCCCTGCCCGAAGAACCCCTGCGCAACGCCTGTGTACCCAGCATGACCGTGGCCGAAAACATGGCCCTACGCACCTTTGATCGCCCGCCCCAGGCCCGTGGTCGCCTGTGGCTCATGCTCAGCGCCATTCGCCAGGCAGCCCTGGGCCTGATCCAAGACTTTGGGGTCAAAACCCCCTCACCGGAGACTCCGATTCAAAACCTGTCCGGGGGCAACATTCAGCGCACGGTGCTGGCTCGGGAGCTGTCGTCGCCTGCGGTCAACCTGCTGATTGCGGCCAACCCCTGTTTTGGTCTCGATTTTTCCGCCGTCGATCAAATTCATAACGCCATTGTGGAGGCGCGCAACCGTGGGGTGGCGGTGCTGCTGGTGAGCGAAGACCTCGACGAGCTGCTGGCCTTAAGCGATCGCATTTTCGTCATCAGCGACGGTCAGTTGGTCTATGAGGGCAAAGCGGCTGAAGCCGATATTGCTGACCTCGGCCACAAAATGGCCGGGCACTAGCTGGAGCGGTTGGATGTCGGCTCCACCCATGGCTGCCAATTTGCTAGTGGGCTGGTGGCGGCTGGTATCGATTACCGCCTTGATGGCCGATGGTACCGTCAATGCCGCAATCTATGGAGCCCACCCCACGGGCTCCATCACCTACAGCACCGATGGCCATATGATGGTGATGTTTGCGCGGGGCGATCGCCCTTTCCTGGGCGGCGACCCCACCTCCCCATTTGACCTAGCAGCGGTTCCCCAGGCAGATTTGGCCGAGGCATTCACTGGCTTTAGCGCCTACGCCGGCACCTACACCGTCGACGGCAGCACCGTCTATCACCACCTCACCACCGCATCAATCCCCAATCGGGTTGGCATTACTCTGGCGCGTACCTTTAGCATTAGTGGCCACCAGCTGACCCTGAAAACGCCGGAGAGCGGAGCCAGGGACGGGGCGACCAGCTTTGAACTGGTGTGGCACCGACAGTAGAGCTAGCCCTGGGTTCTGCTAGTCCCGACGCTACCCAGCAAAATACCGTCCGCCCTAGGGCATGTCATCCATTACCACCCAGACCCTGGGGGATCAGCGCTGCCACACCCGCCCTACACAACCAGCTAGGGGCTGTAACCTTTGATTCTTGGGCCATACGCGACTAATCGATACGCGACTAATCGATACGCGACTAATCGATGACAGGCCCTAATAGCCGCAGGCAGAAGTAGCCTCCCTACTCCCGAGAGGCGTAGTCCCTGGAATTCAGAGCATCCCCTTTCGGCTTTCTCCCTTCTGCCTGCCTGTACTAGCCTGGTTAATTTGTGCTTCGATTAGCCAATGCGCAGCAGCTCGACATCGAACAGCAGCGTGGCGTTGGGTGGAATTACCCCACCTGCCCCCCGGCTGCCGTAGCCCAGCTCGGCGGGAATCACCAGTTTGCGCTGGCCGCCGACCCGCATAGTGCCAACCCCCTCATCCCAGCCCTTGATCACCTGGCCAACGCCAATTTGAAAGGTAAAGGGCCGACCGCGATCGCGGGAGCTGTCAAACTTGGTACCGTCTTCGAGGGTACCGGTGTAGTGCACCGTCACTCGCTGACCCGCCTGGGGCATGGCCCCGGTACCTTCTTTTAGATCGACGTATTGCAGGCCAGAGTCGGTGGTAGTCAGCGTTTCTTCAGTCACGTCGTCGGCCTCAGCAGTAGTAACGGCAGGGTCTAAATCGGCAGCGGCTTGGGCGATCTGGGCCACTGGTTCAGCCAGGGGGGCCGCTTCAACCACCTCGGTATTGCCCAGGTTAGAGGCTAGGGCCTCGGGCTGAGGGCCGGTAAACTGAGCCACCGCCAGCACCAGCAGACAGGCCGCCAGCACGCCCACGCTAATCAAAATTTCTCGCACGGTTTACCTCCGTTAAGGCTTCAATCCCTCCAGATCATATAGCAAACCCACCCCCCTACCCACCAGCGGCCCCCTCACCTACTCAGCCCAAGCGATAGCCAAACCCCCGCAGGGTTGTGACATACTGCGGGTTGGCTGGGTCAGGCTCGATCTTCTCCCGCAGCCAGCGAATGTGGACATCTACGGTTTTGCGATCGCCTACAAAGTCAGCCCCCCAAATCAGCCGGATCAGCTCTTCGCGCGACCACACCCGGCCAGGGCTTTGCATAAACAGCTCTAAAATACGAAATTCCTTCGGCGATAGGGCCACTTCTTGCCCCACCACCACCACCCGAAACTCAGCAGTGTAAAGGAGGATATCTTTGTAGGCCAAAATCGCCTTGTCGGGCTGGGCCACCGACCACTGGTAACGCCGCAGCAGCGCTCGGCAGCGGGCAATCAGCTCGCGCATACCAAAGGGCTTAGGCAGATAGTCATCGGCCCCCACCTCCAGCCCCACCACCCGATCTAGCTCGGCCCCCTTGGCGCTCAAGATTAAGATCGGCATATCTAATTGGTGGTGGCGCATTAGCCGACACAGGTCTAGCCCATTCACCCCCGGCAGCATCAGATCGACAATCGCCAAATCAATCCCCAGCCCGGCCATACCGTCTCCGGTGGCCGGAAACATCAGCTCCATAGCGCGCTGGCCCGTTGCAGCCGTCACCACCTGATACCCCTCCTCCGTCAGGGCCATAGCCACAGTCTCACGAATCAAATCTTCGTCATCAATGACCAAAATGCGCGCTGGGGCGCTGGGCGACAGCCGAGAGATTGCTTTTGACACGGTAAGAGCACAACGCGACGGGGCATACGATCTGCCTATCGTCCCTGGTCTACCTTAAGAAAAAACCGGTTTCTGGTTAAGCTTGCGTAAATACAGCCGCCCAGGACAATGGCTCGACCGCATCCGGCTCGTCGGTCAGGCGCGGTGCCCGACCAACGAAAACTGCCCATGGTCGCGATCCCTGCTCCCAGTCCTAAACCCTGTTGGGTTACCCCGATTCAGCCAGGCCCAGGCCATGCGCTCCTACGGTTTGACCGGTGGGGATTTGACCCGTGGGAAATCGGGGGTCTGCCATTCGGATTTGGGCTAAGCCAGTTCGTTTTGCGTCTACCGTCTACGCCTCTACTCCGCACTGGCGGGGCTTGACCTCAGGCCGCGCCTTGGCGGCATCTAACACCGGCAGCGTTACCACCAGCCGACAGCAGTTGTCGGCACTGCCCTGTACCCTAATCTCGCCGCCGTGGCGCAGGGCCAGGTGCTGACTCAGCAGCAGCCCGAGCAGGTCTTGGGGGACAGGGTCAGGTTTCGGCCCTGACAGGGCTACCCCCGGCAGACATTCCGTCATCGAGGCAGGCGGGTGAAACCGCTCGAACACCTCGGTCGGTAGCCCTTCCCCCAGCCAGGGGTTGGCCAACCACAGCATCAGCGAGAGGGCCTGCCCCCGACGACAGGCATGAATACAGAGGTTGCTGTGCTCTCCAGCCACCTGCAGGATGCTAAAGGTGAGGTGGTACAGAATCTGTTTTACCGTGCGCTGGTCTAAAATCCAGTGGTCTTCATTGGGCTCTACGGTGAAGGTGATGGCCTGGGCAGATTTTTCGGCTAGGGGCGTGAGGGTGTTGATCACCTGTTGGCCCAAGGCCCTGATATCAACCGCAGTGGGTACCAGGCCGGGGCGTCCGGTTGGGGCTAAGCCCAGGTCAATAATTTCATTGACCTGGGTCATCAGGGTTTGGCTACTGTGGCAAACAATATCAGTGTATTCACGCTGTTTTTGGGTTAGCGGGCCGTAGATTTCTCGGCTCAGCATCGACGCCATGCCCAGGACTGTGGCCAGCGGGTTGCGCAACTCTTCCGTCAGGTGACTCACGAGGTTGAGACGGACTGCGTTCATCAGCGCCTCAAGGGATTGAGGCGACTCGGGGACACCCAGTCGCGCTGGGGCGGCGCTGACCGCAGTCGCCCAATACCGCTCATATTCACTCATGCCCCACCGGGCAGCCATAGCCACAAAGGCTAGTTCCTGCTCGGTAAAGCGGTGCGGCTGACGATCCATCACGGCCAGGGTGCCAATGCAAAGGCCTTGGGAGGTGATCAGGGGTACGCCGCAGTAGGCTCGAATACCGTAGGTAGCCACCCATTCGCTCCGGGCTGTCACGGCGTTATCGGCAGCGTCGGGTAACACTAGCGGCTGGCGGCTGTCTAAGACGTAGAGGCCCAATCCCTGGTTGAGGGGCAGCTGCCGCTGCTGGGACAGAGGATTGCCAACCCCCAGGCTAGACAGCCCGTAGGCCGCCCGAATATATTCGCTGTTACCGTCGGCCAGGGTGACCACCGCTATGGGCATGGCGAGAAACTGGGCGGCGACCTGGGCGGCTTCTTCCCAGGGAGGGACGCTGCCGAGGTCACCTAGCCCCAGGGCAGCGAGGATCTGAGCCTGGTGAGGCTGACGTTGGGCCCAGGGTAGACCGGGCCAGGGGCAGGTAGGCCCGCCCGAGGCCTGGCCAGCCTCTTGTTCTCGATAGGGCAGCTGCGCCCGCCCGGGGCTGGCACCAACACCTTTGCTAAACTCACCCTCAGACAGTACCGAAAATACAGGAACACCCATTGTTACCGCTAAACCTTGCTGAAACACTGACCTAAGATTCCCCAAGGTCGTCGGCTAGGTAACGGTAGCCGGAGCAGAAATGTATGTTTCTTTACCAGTTTCAGGGGCAGTCATGACGTCTTTGGCGGCCAAACTCGCCCTCAGGCCGGGCTAAGCTTCTGGCACAGGTTCAGGCAGCGCCTGCTCCGCCAGTGCCGCCGCTCGATCGAGTAAATTCCAGATGTGTTGCAGCATGGGCGCTGTGCCGGTACCGGCCACCGCCGAGATGGCGTAGACTGGCCCGCTCACCACGGCCTCAAACCGCTGGGTGAGCTCGGCCAGCGCCTCGGGGGAAAGGGCGTCGATCTTGTTGAGGGCCAGCACCTGGGGGCGATCGACTAGGTCGCGCCCGTAGGCGGTTAGCTCTTGCTGAATGGTGTGGAAATTTTCGAGCGGGTGCTCGGCGGTGGCATCAACCAGGTGCAGTAGTAGGCGAGTGCGCTCAATGTGGCGCAAAAACTCGTGGCCCAGCCCCAGCCCCTGGTGGGCCCCCTCGATCAACCCTGGAATGTCGGCAAACACGGTGCCGTCGCCGGTGGGGCGGCGCACCACCCCTAGGTTGGGAATCAGGGTGGTGAATGGGTAGTCGGCGATTTTAGGCCGCGCCGCCGACAGGGCGGCAATCAGGGTCGATTTACCGGCGTTGGGCAGGCCGACAATGCCCACCTCGGCCAGCAGTTTGAGCTCTAGGCGCAGGCGACGCTCTTCGCCCGGCAGACCCGGTAGGGCATGCTCTGGAGCCCGGTTGCGGTTGCTGAGAAAGTGACGGTTGCCCAGCCCCCCTTTGCCTCCCTGGGCGACGCAGAGTACTTGGTCTGCGGTCACCAAGTCGCCCAGTAGCTCGTCGGTATGGGCGTCGTAGACCGCTGTACCGCAGGGCACCTCTAGGTAGAGATCGGCCCCCGTGGCCCCGGTCATGTTTTTGGGGCCACCCCGCTGGCCACTGTCGGCCTTAAACCGGTGGGCGTAGCGAAAGTCGAGCAGGGTTTGAAGCTGACTAGACGCCCGCAGATACACTGACCCGCCGGGGCCACCGTTGCCCCCCGCTGGCCCCCCGGCGGGCACGTATTTCTCGCGCCGAAAGGCCACCATACCATCGCCGCCGTCGCCAGCAATTACCTCAACCTCAGCTTGATCAATAAATTGCATTAGTTAGTGCTGCCGTTGACGCGTGAAGAACCCTGGGACTGCTGTAGCTGCACCATGGCCGCACGAATTTGCTCGGCCAGGGCGGGGTCTTGGGGGTGGGCGGCGGTAATGGCGTTAAACCGGCGCACCGTTAGCCCGTTGGCCTGCACAATGGCGCTGGCCCGGTTGCAGTAGTTGACTACGATGGTGCGAATGCTGTTGCGCAGGTTGCGGGGCAGCTGGTTGAGGCTGGCGGTGCCGGTGCAGCTCATGTCAATGCCGCTGATCTCTTGTCCGGTGCCAGTCAGCAGGGTATTGATCTGGGCTAGGGCTTCGTTGCGGGGGCTATCCATTTCGAGAACTGAGGCGGCATAGCCGATCACCTCATCGGGGGAAATGCCGCTGGCTTGGGCCTGGGCCGCAGCCCCCAAGGTGATGCCGCTGGCCACGGGCAGCGGCACTCCAGCTCCACCGGAGAGGATGGTGAGGCTAGCGGCGGCGACGGCAGCGAAGATGCGCTGAGGGCGGGGCAAAAAGTCAATCAATCGATGGATCATAATATGGGTTTCTCTTGGGCTGGCTTTAAACCAGATTGGCCTCGTGCTCCAACGGATCAAAGGCGGTTCTGGGATGGAGGCATAATCCCAGGTGCGATCGCAGAATTGCCCAGCTGAGACGGGTTCACAACCCTGACGGGGCGCTGCCCTAACTAGTTCCAAAGCTGACGCTAAGCGCCTCTGGACCTAAAGATTTGACACAGTTCTATGACTTTTGTCTGTAGAGTAGCGCGTTCATCTCGACCTTGTTTTAGATCAGACTCTAATTCTAGTAGCAAAGGCAGGCTCTGTCGCAATTGGCTCAACCCCAGCGATCGCACCTCTTGCTTTAAAAAATACATCCGCTTGGGGTTGGCCACCTCGGCGGCGGCGGCGATCTCAGCATCACTGTGCAAGCCGCCCTCGATCAGGGCCTTGAGCCACAGCCACAGCCGAAACTGACTGACCAGCGTGGCGACGATGCGCAGGCCAGGCTCGTTGCGATCGAGCAGATCGCTGACTAGCCCCAGAGCAGTGGAGCTATCGCCCTGATTGAGAGCCTGGGCCAGCTTCAGGCTGGTTTGAGTTGACACCGTCACCAGCTCAGCCGCCACGGCGGGGGGAATCGGCTGGGTGTTAGCGCCCCAGTAGAGGGCGAGCTTTTCTAGCTCTAGGTGGAGCTGACGGGTATCGTTGCCGACGGCCTCAGCCAGCAGGTCTAGGGTGGCCGACTCTAGGGCCAGCCCCCGATCCTTAGCCACTGCCACCACCTGCTGACGAATCTGGTCGGTTTTCCAGGGGGGAATGGTGGCAAATTCGCGGATTTCGCCGTGGGTTTTGAACAGCTTGGTAAATTTGGCCCGGCCATCGGGTTTGGCGGTGCTGGTCAGCAGCAGCAGGGTGGTGTCAGGGATCTGGGGCAGGGTGCGCTCAAACTCTGTCAACACTGGCTCTGGGCAGCGCTGACCCAGGCTGGTATTTTGCAGCCACACCAGCCGCCGCCCAGCGCCGAAGGGCGGGGTCATAGCCTGGTTGAGCGCCTGGGCGGGGCCACCGACCACATCGGCGGGAATGACGTCGTAGTTAAAGCTGGCCCAGGCCTGGTCGAGGGTGCGCTGGCGCAGGGCAGAGACAGCTGTTTGAAGGGCAAAGTCGTCGTCACCCCAAAAGTAGTAGGCGGGCATGGTAGGTGGGTGAATGGGTAGGTGGGTGGGTGGATGGGTAGAGTTCGCTGGATGGCACGATCGGCGATGCCGATGGCGACCGCCCATCCCCCAGCGGGGCTGGATGTAGGATGATCTTGATGTGGGATGATAGGGCGGCTCTCCCAGGGGAGATGTTTGCTCTGGATGTCTGCTCTGATTGAATCTGTTCTCTGGCAAATCTATGGCGAAGCTCTGGCAAAGCCCTATTTTAGAAGAAAGCTTTGCGTTGATAGATGCGGAATTTGGGGCGCACGATTTTACCCCAGAGCAGTATGCGGTGGTGCGACGGGTGATTCACAGCACCGCCGATTTTGAATTTAAACAGCTGGTGAGCTTTGGGGCAGGGGCGATCGCCGCTGGCCTGGCGCACTTAGCCCAGGGCGGCCCCATTATTGTAGATGTGACTATGGTGCGCCAGGGGGTGGTAAGCATGGTAGAGCGTACGTTTCAAAATCCTCTGCTGACCGCCGTGACGGTGGGTGACCCGCCGGAGGCTGGCCGCACTCGCACCGAGACAGGGCTGCTGCGGTGCTTGCAGCAGTATCCCGAGGCGCTGGTGGTGGTGGGCAATGCGCCGACGGCGCTGATGGCGCTGTGCGATCGCATTCAATCTGCCCCCGCTGCTGCCACCCCAGCGCTGGTGATCGGTGCCCCGGTGGGCTTTGTGGCGGTCGAGGCCTCTAAGGTGCGCCTGGCCCAGACATCGGTGCCGCAGATTCGAGTAGAGGGGCGCAAGGGCGGGTCGCCAGCCGCCGCCGCCATCCTCAACGCCCTGCTGGTGCTGGCCTGGGAGCAGCAGCCATGACCCCGATCCAGGTCATTGGCGTGGGCCTCAAGGGTCGGGAGGGGCTGGCCCCCCACCTACAAGCGCTGATCGATCAGGCGACGGTGCTGGTGGGTAGCCCTCGCCACCTGGGCTACTTCCCTGAGGTGGCGGCAGACCCCTGGCCCCTGGGCGACCTCAAAGTCACCCTAGATCGGCTTCAGCATTGGCTCCAAGCGCAGCCCTCAGGCATCGCCGTGGTTTTGGCCTCGGGCGATCCGCTGTTTTTTGGCCTGGGGCGGCTCCTGCTAGAGCGGCTGCCCGCCGAGAGTCTCACCTTTCACCCCCACCTGAGCGCGGTGCAGCTGGCCTTTAGTCGGCTCAAGCTGCCCTGGCAGGGGGCAACGCTGATCAGCGCCCATGGCCGATCGGCCGAAGCCCTGACGATGGCCCTGCGCCGGGGCGACCCCCTAATCGCAATACTCACCGACTCAACCCATACCCCCGCTGCCCTGGGGCAGCTGGTGCTCACCCTGGGGTTGCCCTACCGCTATCGGCTGGGGGTGTGCGAAAACCTGGGGGACACCGCCGAAAAGATCCATGACTTAACCCCGGCAACCGTGGCGGGCAAGACCTTCGCGACGCTCAATGTGGTGGTGCTCCAGCGGCAAGATGACGACGGTTTTGATCTAGAATCTCTACCCCTAATTGGGCTGCCCGATTGCGCCTTTGCCACCTTTAGCGATCGCCCCGGTCTGATCACCAAGCGCGACATTCGCCTGCAAGTCTTGGCCGATCTCGCCCTCGCCCCAGGGCAGACCGTCTGGGATATCGGAGCGGGCACCGGCTCGGTTAGCGTCGAGATCAATCGGCTGTGCCCCACCGCCCAGATCTACGCCCTGGAAAAAACCGCCGTCGGCCACAGCCTGATTGAGCAAAACCAGCGCCGCTTGGGCAACGCCAACCTGCACCCCGTCTATGGATCTGCGCCCGATGCCCTAGATCCGCTGCCCGACCCCGATCGCATTTTTATCGGCGGCAGCGGCGGCCACCTGGCCGATATCTTAGACCGCTGTGCCCAGCGCCTCCGCCCCCAGGGGCGCATCGTGCTTGCCCTGGCCACCCTAGAGCACACCGGCACCGTGCTCACCTGGGCCAAGGCCAGGGCCACCTGGTCTATAGAACTGCGCCAAATTCAGGTGCAGCATGGGGTGCAGGTGGGGCCGCTAACCCGCTGGCAACCACTGACACCGATTACTGTGATCACGTTGATGCACCCAACCTGATGGCGGCCTCAGGAGCGGGACTCGCAGAAAAAATAGTTTACTTACCCCCTGGTACCGCTGGGCGAATGCGATTCGCCCCTACTCACCCACCCATCCACTCCCCCACTCCCCCACCTCCCCACAGCCAAACCCCCACCCCAGTCAGCGCCAGCAATCCCAAGGGCAGCACCCCGGTCAGCGGCTGGTCGGGCAAACCCACCAGCCAAACCGGGCCAGCTTGGCCGGGTTTGAGCAGGGCGAGGGCGTCAACGGCTGCGATCGCATAGACCCACCCCGCGTGCAGCCCCCAGGCCAGCCCCAAACTGCCGCCAGCGGCCCAGCGGCCCAGCAGCAGCACCGCGCCCATCAGCGCCAGGCCCGGCAGCTGGGGGGCTCCGGCGGGGCCATCCCAAACCAGGTGGCTGACAGCAAAAATTAGGCTGACGGCGATCGCCATCAGCCCCAGCGGCAGCGCCTCCCCCAGCCCATTCACCAGCACGCCCCGAAAGACCAGTTCTTCAATCCAGCCGACAAACAGCGCCAGGGGCAGCACCGCCAGCAGCAGCCCCGGCGACGGCGACGGCGCAGAATTAGCCTGACTACTGGAGTCTGAGGTGGGGGCACCCTTGGGCGAGGGGGCGGGTCGCCACCGTCGCCAGCCCAAACCCAGCTGCACCGCCACCAGCACCACGACCCCGCCAGCGGCTACCCCAAACCCCGCCAACATCAGCTGACAGAAAGGCCAATCCCAGGCAATACCATAGCTTGACCAAGTCTGGTCTGCCCCGGTGCCCAGCCCTAGACGGCGGTGGATTTCGACCGCCGCCGGGGCCAGCAGGTATAGGGGCAGCAGCAGCGGCAGCTTATGCTGCGGAGCAACCGGGTAGACAAGGGGAATTTGACCCAGGCGAGCAACCAGCAAACTGGCCGGAACTCCCAGCGCCATCCAGCTTAAAAAAAAACGCCCAGATGAGCGATCGCAGATACATTCATTGACGAAATTGCCATGGTTAGTTGCGTGTTTTGTCAAGTCCAGAAGGTGGGCTATCGCCATTTCGTCGCTGTTCCACCGATCTTGCAGATCACCCGCAGAGCTTCAGCCGAGCATTTGTAGGTAGCTCACTTCTGGACTTAAACGCGGTTTATTCTTCGTCAGAATCTCCATCGAGCTGTTTCAGGTGAATATGCTTGTAACCCAGCTTAATTTCGAACTCATCGCCCGACTTGAGGCCCATTTCTTGAGTGTAGGTCGCTCCAATCACAATCTGGCCATTTTTGTGGACGCTGACGCGATAGGTCGGCTCGCGGCCTCGGCCATCTTTGCTGCTTTCGGGGTCAAGGTTGATGCCTTTGGCCTCTAGCAGCGCATCGTAAAAGCCAGAGAGATTAACCCGCACCTGGTTGTCTTTGGTAAGGGTGTAGTAGCCGCATTCTTTGGCAGTTTCGCGCTTGGTCAGGTTAGACAGGTCTTTGACCTTTTGGAGCAATGCTTTGCCAGCCAGGGGAGTGGGTTTTTCTGCCATTGTCGAGGGAAATCCTTGTGGTAAGACGAGAAACTAGATGTTGAAAACCAGCGGAGGCAATCTTAGAAAATTACGAATGAGGTTGACGTCCGCTGCAGAATAGCAAAAGAATAATAGCAAATATTTTTGCCTACTCGCACAGCCAATTATAGTCACGACAGCAAAAACCGCACTAGAAAAACAAATAACTTGAATCAGCTTTGGTAAATTTGCCTGGCCTGCTATTGTTCATCCCCTAGGTGAAATAGCGGCAAAAAGTCTGCCCCAGGCCGAGGGGCTGCTTGGAAGCCACTTAGAATCAGCTCAGACAGCGAACTCTAACGTTAGATAGATGGCACAGGCCCCGTTGGGGACTGTGCCAGCAGGTATTGGCAGATATTGAAGGAGGATTAATCTGAGGTCGCCAACGGTTACGGGGCTTCCCCTTGTTTCCGCCAGTGCTCTTTTCGCGGTGTTGCTGAATTGAGGCATAAATGTGGGTTGGGCAAGCGGTCGTTTGCCCCAACAAGAGGCGTTGATTTTTTAATTCATACCTGTGCTTGGCAACCCCGACCCGCTAGCTGATCCCAAATCCGAATTCCCTACCCCCGATTGCCAATTGGCCAACCTGTAGGGGCAAACGGCGGTTCGCCCAGGGGTATCGAGGGTAGCCAAGCAGGATTCAGTATGAAAACCCAGCGCATTCGTTAGTGGCCACGACCAGGGCGACAGACGAACTGGAAGGAGTATCCCCAACAACGCTGGGCCAGCCGGGGGCGACCTCATCTACTTGACGATGAGGTCGTCCCCGGCTGGCCCAGCTCATGCTGTGATCTACAGCGCCTTGGCCCCTAGCTCAGGCCTTTGTGTCAGGCTGAAATTAACCCCGCCGGAGCTGATCGAGCACGCTTTGGTCTTCCATGGTGGAGGCATCGCCAGCGATCGCTTCCCCGCTGGCCAGGTTGCGCAAAAAGCGGCGGATGATTTTGCCCGATCGCGTCTTCGGCAGGGCGTCGGCAAACTTAATTTCACCGGGTCGGGCGATCGCACCAATTTCTTTTACCACATGCTGCTTGAGTTCCTGCTTGAGTTCGTCGCTGGCGCTATATTGGCCCTCTAAAATCACAAAGGCATAGATATCTTCACCCTTGACCTCGTCCTTGCGGCCCACCACAGCGGCCTCAGCCACCGCTGGGTGAGACACCAGGGCTGACTCGACTTCCATGGTGCCCAGGCGGTGGCCCGACACGTTAATCACATCGTCGACTCGACCCATCACCCAAAAGTAGCCATCGGCGTCCTTGCGAGCGCCGTCCCCGGCAAAATAGAGGTGCTGGCCATTGACCGGGGCAATGTGCTCCCAGTAGGTGCGGCGGTAGCGGGCATCGTCGCCGTAGACCGTGCGCATCATGCTGGGCCAGGGGTGCTTGACCACCAGGTAGCCGCCCTCGCCCGGGGGCACCGGGGCACCGTCGAGATCGACCACATCGGCAACAATGCCGGGGAAGGGCATGGTCGCAGAGCCGGGCTTTGTCGGGGTCGCCCCCGGCAGCGGCGTGATCATAAAACCGCCGGTCTCAGTCTGCCACCAGGTATCGATGATCGGGCAGCGCTCGCCGCCAACCACCTGGTGGTACCACATCCAGGCTTCGGGGTTGATCGGCTCGCCCACGGTGCCCAGCAGCCGCAGCGACGACAGATCTCTCGCCTTGGGCAGCTCGTCGCCCATTTTGATAAAGGCGCGAATGGCGGTCGGAGCAGTGTAAAAGATGGTGACGCCGTACTTTTCAATCACATCCCAAAAGCAGCCGGGGTTTGAGGGCCGGGGCACCCCTTCATACATCACCGTGGTAGCTCCGTTCGACAGCGGCCCGTAGACGATATAGCTGTGGCCGGTGATCCAGCCCACATCGGCGGTGCACCAATAGACATCGTTGTCTTTAATGTCAAAGGCCCACTTAAAGGTCATGTGGGTGTAGAGGTTGTAGCCCCCGGTGGTGTGCACCACCCCCTTGGGCTTGCCGGTGGTGCCGCTGGTGTAGAGAATAAACAACAGGTCTTCAGCGTCCATTTCTTCGGCCGGGCAGTGGGCCGAGGCGGTGGCTTGCAGATCGTGCCACCAGTGGTCACGGCCTTCGACCATAGAAACCTCTGACTTGGTGCGCTGCACCACCAAGACGCCAGACACGCTAGGGACGCCGCCCTCTAGGGCCTGATCGACCGCAGCTTTGAGGGGTATGACCTTGTCTTTGCGAAAGCCGCCGTCGGCGGTGATCACCACCTTGGCCTCGGCGTCATTGAGACGGTCTTTAAGCGCCTCGGCGCTAAAGCCGCCGAAGATCACGGTATGGGCTGCGCCGATGCGAGCACAGGCCAGCATGGCGATCGCCGCCTCGGGCACCATGGGCATGTAGATGCCGACGCGATCGCCCTTTTGCACCCCCATCCCCTTGAGCACGTTGGCCATCTGACACACCTCCCGGTGCAGCTGGGCGTAGGTGAGGGTGCGGCTGTCGCCCGGTTCCCCCTCCCAGATCAGGGCGGCTTTGTTGCGTCGCCAGGTGTTCAGGTGGCGGTCTAAGCAGTTATACGAAATATTGATTTTGCCCCCCACAAACCACTGGGCAAAGGGCGGCTGCCAGTCGAGCACGGTGTGCCAGGGTTGAAACCAATGCAGTTCTTGCTGAGCTAGCTCAGCCCAAAAGGCCGCCGGGTCAGCCGCCGCTCGTTCGGCCAGGGCGTGATACTCCTCTAGGCTCTTGATAGAGGCAGTCTGGGCAAACCCGTCGGGGGGAGCAAACAAGCGGTTTTCGTGGAGAATCGATTCGATGGTGGGGGAAGCCATAGCCAATGCTGCGTCTGTTGCGAACACAAATAACCTGGGATGAAGGCCGCTGTAGGAGTGCGGTATCCCTTAAAAACCATACGTTTTTTGGCGACCCTTTGAACAACCCCTACGGTTTACTTAATGTTTCCTTCGGCGTCCGCCCAGCGAGATAAAAAGGTCTGATAGGGCTAGGGCAGCGTCAAAACTAAACATCAGGTTGCTCGTAGGTTGGGTGCAGCGGAGCGAAACCCAACAAGGCCTACTGCTGTTGGGTTCTGCTATCGCGCCACCCAACCTACAAGTTAAGGCTTGACAGACCCCTGGGCATCTATGCTTTTGCGGCACCTATGTTTTTGCGACAGAGTGCCCTGCGACAGAGGGCCCTGTGACAGAGAAGCTCAGGGGTTCTTGCCCAACCACCCTGATTGCCAATGTTTTCTCCGGTTGGCCGCTGTCAGCACAACTTGCCCTGGAGATCTGGGTACAATACAGCCAACTGGGGTTCCTTCGCAGGCCTACTCTACCCTTGGCCTGTTCATTCAGCATTCTGTGCCACCACGTTCAATGGCTCTATGACTACGGCTAAGGCATCGCTACCGACGCAGCCCGCGTCCTTTCCATTCACCCAAGACACCCTGTTAGACAATATTCTTGGGGTCGCTATTTTTGATTTTAGCGGCCTACCCCGTGAATATTTCATCACCGCCGACAACGACAGTACTAGCTGGGTGCAGCTGGTATTTCAGGCCCTCGGGCTCAGGTCGCTGCTGATGTCTTCGCTCAAGCTAGAGGGGTTTTCTCACATCTGTATTGACCTAGATCAGCAAACCGCTATTGTGGTGCGCACCAAGGAAGAATATGTCGCCCTGCTGATGGGCAGCCGCCTAAAGTTTGCCACCGCCCAGGAGAGCGATCGCTTTAGCCAATGGGTGCGTCAGTTTGAGCATCAGCTCTTACGACAGCACCAGCGGTTTATCCCGACTTAGATGGGTAAATAGGCGCAAAACTACGGCAGGAAGCGGTCTAAGGCTGCCTTGAGTTCAGCAATTTCGGCCTCAATATTGCCGTCTTCAGCGGCGCGGCCAATACATTCAGTCAGGTGCTCATCGAGAATAATCCGGGCTACCCGGTCGAGGGCACCGCGCACGGCGGCCACCTGCACCAGCACGTCGGGGCAGGGGCGGCTCTCTTGCACCATGGTCTTAATGCCGCGAATGTGCCCCTCAATGCGGGCCAAACGGTTGACAATGCGCCGCAGCGACTCGGGGTCGTGGACGTGGGGATGCGCAGCGCTGTCGGCGGCGGGGCCGACCTCGTGCAGGTGAGAATGGGGCTGGGAGCTAGGGTTTTGCAAGGCGTTTGAGCGTGAAAAAATAATGGTCACAGGGGTTTAAAGGGGCGGCAGACCTACTGGGGAGCTGAAAAGCCCGACCGGGCCGCCAACTGATCGAGGGACTGAAGGCCCGGATAGAGCTGACTGTTGATCTCCCAGGTGGGGTAACCCTCAATGCCTCGCTGCTGACACAGCTCGGGCTGGGCATTTTCGCCGTCAGCTGCGCACTCCACGTAGGGCACCCGATCGGCGGCATCGCCAAACATGGCTAGCTGATCGGCGCAGTAGGGGCACCAGTGGGCACCATACATCACCCCGCCGGTGGCGGCCAGGTGAGCGGCCAGGTGAGCTTCGTAGGTGCTAGCCCCGTCAGCCACACCGCTGCCTGCTCCCTGGGGGCTGCAACTAACCAGCAGTAGAGCCCCTAGAGCCCCAGCACCCACAGCACCTAATGGGCCAAAACCCAGACACCGGGGGGCAATCGGGGGTCGAAAACAATGTGGTTGAACCATAAAACCCATTGGAACTAGCCCTGGGCCGTTGCCCCAGGTGTTGCCACAGCAATCGTTTCCACATCAGTGTAGCGTCAAGCCACGGCAATGGGTTCGTACAGCTCCATCACCCGCGCCAGATCGAGCCGCGACTGCGCCCCCAACCCCAGCCCCGATCGGTGCCCCTGGGCCAGATGGTCGGCGGCGGCACAGCCGATCATAGCCGCGTTGTCGGTGCAGAGGCTGAGGGGCGGAAACATCACCCGCAGACCTTGCTCTGCGGCGGCCTGCTGTAGGTGCTGGCGCAGGCCGCTGTTGGCCGCCACTCCGCCGCCCACCGCCACGGTGGTAAGGCCGTAGGCCTGGGCGCAGGCCACCACCCGCCGAGTCAGGCTGCGGGCCACCGTCGCTTGAAAGCTGGCGGCCAAATCGGCCACCGGCAGCGGGTCTACCCCAGCGGCGCGCAGCTTTTCTACCAGCCGCAGCATCGCCGTCTTCAGGCCGCTAAAGCTGGAGTCATAGGGGTGAAAGCCCCCCTCGGGCAGGGAAATATTGCCCTCGGGCAGGGGAAAGGCCTGGGGGTTACCCTGGCTCGCCAGCCGGTCGATCACCGGGCCACCGGGGTAGCCCAGCCCCAGCAGCCGGGCGACCTTGTCAAAGGCTTCGCCGGCGGCATCGTCGCGGGTGTGGCCCAGGGTTTGGTATTGGCCGCAGCCCTTGACGTAGATCAAGCTGGTGTGGCCCCCCGACACCAGCAGACACAGGTAGGGAGGCACCAAATCGGGGCTAGCCAAGTAGTTGGCGTAGATGTGGCCCTCTAGGTGGTGAACGCCGAGGAAGGGCTTGTGGTGCACCATGGCCAGGGTCTTGCCCGCCGTCAGGCCTACCAGCAGCGCCCCCACCAGACCGGGGGCACAGGTGGCGGCTACCCCGTCAATGTCGCCCCAGTCGATCTGGGCCTGGTCTAGGGCGGCGCTAATGCTGTCGCCCAGGGTGGCGACATGGGAGCGCGAGGCCACTTCGGGCACAATGCCGCCGTAGGGCTGGTGAATGGCGATTTGGGAAGCCACAACGCTGCTGAGAATGGTGCGATCGCACACCACCGCCGCCGCTGTTTCGTCACAGCTAGTTTCTAGAGCTAAGATAGTTGCCATTTGATAGTTGTCGTTAGGGATGAAGTAAGCGGGGCCTGCCAGAGTTTGTAGAGATGTAAACACCCCACCGATCTTAGCTTTACGGGGATTCGGCTGCGGGTTATTATGGCCAACAACGTTGGGTGAATTTTTGTTCAAAAAACTTAACTTTACGTTCAAATCGCCCTAGGTTTCTTAGGTAATTAAAAGGAACGATTTATGCGACGGTTTTTTGCTGTAGCGCTTGTAGTGTTTCTCTGGTTTGGGTTTGCCGCCCCGGCCTCCGCTAGCCTGGCTGGCGACAATGTATCGGGGTTGACCCCCTGTGGCCAAAACGAGGCTTTTCTAAAGCGGGCCGCTGGGGCCAAGACCGAATCGGCCAAAGCTCGATTCGATTTTTACGGTAGCTCTAGCCTACTGTGCGGTACTGACGGTCTACCCCACCTGATAGTCGATGGCGATCTGGCCCACGCCGGTGAGTTTTTGATTCCCAGCCTGCTGTTTCTCTACATCGCCGGGTGGATTGGCTGGGTTGGCCGGGCCTACGTAATCGCTGTGCGCGGTGATAAGAACCCCGAAGACAAAGAGATCATCATTGATGTGCCCCTGGCCATCAAGTGCTCTCTGAGCGGGTTTGCTTGGCCTCTAGCGGCCTTTAAAGACATCGCCAGCGGTGCCCTGTTTGCCAAAGACGATGAGATCACCGTCTCTCCCCGCTAGGTCACGGCACAACTCTAGACAACCACCCCAGAGAACTAAATCCCAGAGAACTAAATCCCAGAGATCTAAACCATGGACAACAATCTGCTTCGGTATCTGTCGTCTGCGCCGGTGCTAGCCACCGTGTGGATGGTCGTTACCGCCGGTATCTTGATTGAATTCAACCGCTTCTTTCCCGACCTGCTGCTGCATCCCTAGGGAATCGGCCTGCTTTGTCATTTGCTGTGATTTTGTTTGAGTTGGAGATACTCCCCCCATGACAGACCTGATTCAGCCCGCTGGGGACCCACAAATCGGCAACCTAGAAACGCCGATCAACTCCTCGGGTTTCTCTAAAGCCTTTATTGGCAACTTGCCCGCCTACCGCAAAGGGCTGTCGCCCCAGCGTCGAGGCCTAGAGATTGGCATGGCCCACGGCTACCTGCTCTACGGCCCCTTTGCCCTGCTCGGCCCCCTGCGCGATTCCGATATTCCCGGCCTGGCCGGGCTACTGAGCGCCTCGGCCCTAGTGGTCATCTTGACCGCCTGCCTGTCGATCTACTCGGGCGCTGGCGTCAACACCGCCGTCACCAAAACCACCACCCCCTTTACGCCTCCGGCTAGCCTCGAAACCGACGAAGGCTGGAGCGAGTTTGCGGGCAGCTTTTTGATCGGTGGCATTGGTGGCGTCACCTTCGCCTACCTGCTGGCGGCCAACATCCCCATGCTCAGCTCTCTAGTTAGCGGCGGCCACAGCTAGGATTAGCTCGCCTCCGTTCCCCATTAGTTCCCCATCAAAGAAGCGCTGCAGTTGACCTGCCGCGCTTCTTTGATGGAATTTTGGGGGCAGGCTAGGCTGGCCCGATCGCCGCCACCGCCGCCTCTAGGGCTAGGGCCACGTGGGTCCAGTGGGTGCCGCCCTGGCAGTAGACAATGTAGGGCTCCCGCAGGGGGCCGTCGGCGGATAGCTCTGAGGTACTGCCGTCGATAAAGGTGCCCCCGGCCATGACCAACTCGCTGTCGTAGCCGGGCATGGCGGCGGGCACCGGCTCCACGTAGGCATCGATCGGCGAATGGCGCTGCACCGCCTGGCAAAAGGCAATCAGCTTCTCGGGCGACCCCAGACGAATCGCCTGGATGACATCGCGGGGGGCACTGGGGGCGGGGTTGACCGGATAGCCCAGCGCCTCGAAGCTAGCGGCCAGCAGGTAATTGCCCTTCATCGCTTCGCCCACCATTTGCGGCGCTAAAAACAATCCCTGGTACAGCAGTCGGTTGAGGTTGAGGCTGGAGCCACCGCTGGCCCCAATGCCGGGGGCGGTGAGCCGACAGGCGGCGGCGGCCACCAGGTCGGCGCGACCGGCTACGTAGCCGCCGGTGGGGGCAATGGTGCCACCGGGGTTTTTAATCAGCGATCCGGCAATCAGATCAGCGCCAACGGCGGTGGGTTCGCGGTCTTCTAAAAACTCGCCGTAGCAGTTATCGACCAAGCAGACCACCTCGGGGTTCTGCGCTTTGACTAGGCGCACGATTTTTTCGATCTCGGCGATGGTGAGGGTAGATCGCCAGCTGTAACCGCACGATCGTTGGATGTGTACCAGTCGGGTTTTTGGCCCAATGGCAGAGGCCAGAGCCGCCCAGTCGACAGTATTGTGATCGGTAAGCGACAACTCTCGATAGGACACCCCAAACTCTGCTAGTGACCCCTGCCCGCTGCTGCGCAGGCCAATCACCTCCTCTAGGGTGTCGTAGGGGGTGCCTGCCACCGCCAGCATTTCATCGCCGGGGCGCAGCACGCCGTATAGGGCGCAGGCGATCGCATGGGTGCCAGACACAAACTGCGATCGCGCCAGGGCGGCCTCCGCCTGCACAATATCGGCAAACACTCGATCTAGGGTGTCGCGGCCCAGGTCGTCGTGGCCATAGCCCGAAACACTGTTAAAGTGATGGCTGCCCACCCGCTGCCGTCGAAACGCTTCCAGCACCCGCCCTAGGTTGCGCTTGACCTGGGCGTCAATTCCATAAAAAATCGGAAGAAGTGTCGAGTCTGGCGACATGATCAGGTTTGATGGTTGCAATGGTTAAATTTTTTCGTTAAGAAACAGGGGTAACTATTGTCCCCTACATTTACTCCGCCTGCGCAAAATTCTGCCTAGAATGTCTGCTGGGGCGTTTGTCCAAAATTCTGAGACTTCTGCATGACTGCTATAACTACCGAGCGTTTGTCCCGCGATTGGGTCACCCTTGGCTTCATGATTTTTGTTCACAGTATGGCGGCCCTGGCGTTTCTGCCCGCTAACTTCTCTTGGGCAGCGATCGGGGTAGCCTTGCTGCTGCACTGGGTGACTGGCTGTCTGGGCATTACCCTGGGCTGGCACCGGCTGGTGTCACACCGCAGCTTTACCGTACCCAAGTGGCTAGAGTACTGCTTTGTTTTTTGCGGCACCCTAGCCTGCCAGCACGGCCCGATCATGTGGGTGGGCCTGCACCGGCACCACCACGCCTACTCTGACCAAAACCTTGACCACCACGACTCCAACAAGGGCTTTTGGTGGAGCCACATGGGCTGGATGCTGCGCGATGTGCCAGCTCGGCACGATGTCGATCGCTTTATCCGCGACATCAAAGACGATCGGTTTTATCTGTTCTGCGAAAAGTATTTTCTGCCGCTCCAGATTGCCCTGGGCGTGGTGCTCTATGCCCTAGGCGGCTGGCCCTTTGTGCTGTGGGGCATCTTTGTGCGCCTGGTAGTGGTTTACCACTGCACCTGGCTGGTCAACAGCGCCACCCACAAGTTTGGCTACCGCAGCCACGAAACCGACGACAAGTCGACAAACTGCTGGTGGGTGGCGGTGGTTACCTACGGTGAGGGCTGGCACAACAACCACCACGCCTACCAGTATTCGGCCCGCCACGGCCTCAAATGGTGGGAAATAGACATGACCTGGATGACGATTCGCCTGCTGCAATCGGTTGGCCTCGCCAAAAAAGTCAAGCTAGCCGAAACCAGCGAAAGCTAAAACTGGCGCTCAGGTGAGGGCTCAAGCCCAAAAGGAGGCCATTACCGCAGGGTAATGGCCTCCTTTTTGATTGCTTTTTTAGTCGCTATTCTAGGCCCTGCAAGATGTGCTGGGTGGTGAGTAGGGCACTGAGACCCACAAAGCCGCTGCAGCGGCCCCGCTGGGCGGTCATGCCCAGGGCGATCGCGCTGGCCTGGGCTGGGTTGCGCACAAACCGGGGCGAGGTGTTGACATAGACCACGGCGCTGGTGACCAGCTGGGTAAAGCGGCTGCTTTCGCCATAGCTCTCGGTGGCGATCGCATTGACGTGACCGCTACTGTAGCGGTTGATCCAGGTTGCCGCCGCCTGGATATCGTCAACCAGCCGCAGGGCGACGGTTTTGCCCAAAAACGGTCGCCCCCAGTCGGCCTCGGTGGCGGGCTTGACATCGGGCAAATCCGCCAACAGAGCCTCGTCGGCCAGCAGAGTAAAGTCTTGATCCCACAGAGTATGGCAGAGCTGCACCACCGCCGATAGGTTAGAGCCTCGGTGTACCAACACCTTTTCGATGGCATTGACCGCGTCGGGCTCACCCCGGTGGCTGTTGACAATCATCGGCGTGACGGTGTCGAGCTGCCCCGTAGCCGACCAGTAGAGGTAGCAGTTGCCCATGGCGGTGGGCAGCACCGGCACCCCCGCCTGGCGCACCACCTGCTGCACCAGCCCCGGTCGCCCGTAGGGAATAATTAAATCGACGCCTGGTTCCTGTAGCAGCCAGGTGCGGGCCACATCGCCCTGTTCTTCGGTCAGAGACAAAATACAGTGCTGGGGTAAACCCACCTGATCAAGAGCCTGGTGCAGAGCCTGCAAAATCACCTGGTTGGTCTGACTGGCTTCGTTACTGCCCTTGAGAATCAGCCCATTGCCCGTGCGCAGGCTGAGACCCGCCATAATGGCCGCCAGCTCGGGGAAGGCTTCGTAGACCAGAGCCACCACCCCCAGGGGCACCACCTGACCATAGCCAGCCACTGCTTTACTCTGCCGACTTGGGGCCGGGTACAGCAGCCCGCGAGGGTCACCGAGGTAGGCCAGACGGCGCAAAATTTTGGCGGCAGTCTGTAGGCGCTCAGGAGTGAGCTTGAGCCAGTCGAGCACCCGCTCGGGCACAGCCATATCGAGGCTGGCTTCGAGGTCTAGGGTGTTGGCTTCGAGAATGTCGTCAAGGCAGCGCTCTAGCTCAGTGGCGACGACCTCTAGCAGCTTGCTCTGGGTGTCGGCTCCGGCCACTACTAGCTCAACACTGGCCTGGCGCACCTGCCCAACGGCGGCGCTAAAGTCGGCCTGGGTGGCGAGGTTTACCATATGTCTAGCGCCGCGAGGCCAGCCAGAACATGCTAACCACCGCCAGCGATACCGCCAGGGTAGTCAGCAGCCGGGCGGTGGAGACCGTGCCTTCAGGGGTTTGCAGGGTGGCCAACAGCAAAAAGAACACCATGATGCCAAAGGCGGCCAGCACCACCAGGGGCAAGTAGCTGACGCTGAGGGACGAGCGGTCGAGTCGCCACTGCTGCCCCGTCCAGCGCCAGATGCGTTTGTAGGGGTAATGGGTGGACAGCTGCTCGATCACGTAGCCATCGTCTTGGACGACAAAAATCTGCTGGCAGCGATCGCAGCCAAAGGCCTCGGTCAGGGTAATTGGCTTAATGCAACCATTACGTCGACAGGGGCAGGGGTAATCGGCGTTTTGATCAATTTTTTGGCTTTTGTAGGTACGCACAGCACTACCGAAGGAGGAGCGAGGTGAGCCGATAATCACCAACATTCTGACACATTAACCAAAACCTCCCCTGAAATACAACCTGAAATATAACCTGCTGGGGTCGGCTGCCCCTTAGACTCAGCCATCGGCCCCAAATTTACAGCTAGATGTATCCAGTGTGATTGAAATGATTTTGAAAAACGTGGTAGTTAGGAATCTAGACCTGTGATCGCTTTCCTTCCTAATTCCACCATTGGCCCCGATGGGTGAAAGGCTTTTATGGCTATCGATACAGCTCCCAATCGTCTGGAGACGGCAGTGAGAAATTTTCAGCATGTCAATCAGATGGTAGAGCGCTACACTCGCCTGTGTCGATCCTACGTCAGCCTGTCAGAGCGCTTTCATCAGCTCGATGTCGAACACATGACCCTAAAGGGGCAGGTGGTGCCCCTCCTCAAGGCGCTCAAAGCTCACCAGGTCAAACTCAAAACCGTAGAAGCCGAAAAAGCCCAGCTACAAGCGGCCCTCACCCAGCAAGGGGCAAGCCACCAGGCCGCCCTTGACCAGCAGGAGGCAGAGCATCGGCAAGAGCTTCAGCAGTTGACCAAAACCTACGAAGACAAGCTTCAGGCCCTCTCTAACCATGTGGCCGAGCTACAGCCCCTAGAGCAACTGCTCAGCGCTGACACCCACCACGAACTCAGCGCCGCCGAGGCGCAAATGGAGCTAGTCGAAGCCACCCTACAAGAAATGGAAGCCGACAGCACCCCCGACCTCTCCACCGAAGAGAAGGCCTTGCTAGCGGCCTACCGAGCCGACCCCGCCGCCTTCTTAGTTGCCGCCGCCGACTCTCCGTCGGGCTCAGATGGGCCCACAGAAGAGCCGGTCACGTCGCTGTGGCACTACTACTATGACGAGCAGGGGCCGGAAGGGGTTGAGCGGTAGCCGCAAAGCCGCTATTGCGCTACGAAGAGACCAGCTTGCTCACCAACCAGTTGGCTAAGCCGCCGCCGTAGGGGGCGCAGATGCGGTGAATGCGCTCTGGGGCAAAGCGCTGCTGATAAAAACAGAGAATGTTGCCGTAGACCCCATTGGCATAAAAGGGCGTCTCTTGATCTAGGTCTAAGGTTTGCAGGTCAAACACCTTGGCCTGGGTGCCCGAGGCATAGTCAACCATAACGCTAAAGTCGTAGCCCAGCTGTTGCAGGGTGTTGAGGCAGACCATGGTGCCCTCAAAAAACTTGGGCGACCAGCCCTTGTCACCCTGGGCACGACTGCCGCCGCCGCCGTATTCAAACATCACTACCTGGGGCAGTAGCTCGACGGGCAGGGCGGCAAACTGTTTGATCACCACCGGCTCCCACCCCTCAATATCGACTTTAAAGGCGGTGATGTGGGTAGCACCCACTTGCTCTAGCAGGGTGGCCAAGTCGAGGGTGGGCACTTCGCGAGTGGTGCCCGAGGCCCCAAACCAATCGGCAGCGAGCGAGCTAAAGTTGCTGTTGGCCAGGTTGGCAAACTGGCCCATGTGCAGGGTTTGGCTGCCCACGCGATCGGAGAGGCACTGCTCGATCAGCTTGATCGGGTTCTGCTGGCAACTGGCCCGCAGCTTGTCGGTGGGAGATGGCTCAACGGCGACGGTGGCAAACCCCAGGCGGGCAAACAGCTCGCAGTAAAAGGCAAAGGTGCCCACCCCAACATCAAAACAAAGCCCCTGGCGCTGGGGGTCGAGGTCGGGCAGCAGGTGCTCAAAGAGAGCCTGGCAGCAAGCTTCAACGCGCATTATTAGGCCCCAAATAAAAATTATGTTCTAAGCGTAGAACATCTGAGCCAAGTTAAACGCTTTAGACTCTAGATTATAGTGATGCGATCGCAACCGAACAATCAGCAAAATAACGAACTCAATCTAGCCACCAAGGCTTCAGTAATAAATGATGAAAACTAACATCCCATTAGTGCTTAATGGAACACAAGCAAAGACCTTTTGATCAAGTTTTGTCAACTGCTCCAGGAGTTAACAATCTGACTTTTATCTTTCATGAAATACAACCATTCTCTGCCTTTTTTTACCTTCCGAAACAGGTTCATGTCTACAAGACCGTTAAGAACAGATGCCGCCGTATTGTATGAACATCCAAGATTTTTTTCAACATTCCTGATGGTAAACATAATGGCATGACCACTTTTTGCAACCTGAAACACCGTTCGCTGCTTGTCAGTCAGCTTTTTGTATAAGCCAGAGTCCCACAGCCATTTATTAAACTCTTCGATTTCAAGGGCGGTTTTTTGATATGACTCTTTAAATTTCTCAATTGCTCTAATTACTACTCCACTCTGGTATTCGAAGAAATAAGTAAGATCCATATCATCTGTCTCAGTATACAAATAGCTTTTACCATATTTGGCAGGAGCCTTCTTTAAAAAAACGCTAATTGCAATATATCTGAATGCTGCGAAGTCTGACCTAAACAGATACCAATAAAACAGTGCCCTTGCTACTCTCCCATTGCCATCACGGAAGGGATGTTCGTACCCGATGCAAAAATGAAGCGTCATCGCCTTAATTAGAGGATGCAAGTAGGATGCATCACTTAGCTTTTCATGATCCTTGTTCACCCAATCTACAATATTTTCCATCCTTACCTTAAGACCCTCAACTGGAGGGGGTGCATGAATGATATTGCCTTCTAAATCAGCAACATAGACATCATCTGTTTTTCGAAAAAATCCTGGTGTATATGCCTGGTCATTTATTCCCTCGACGCCGACTTTATGGAGGTTCTTAATCAGATCGATTGACAAGGACTGAGATCTATTATCCCAAGCAAATTTCATCATCTTAAAATTTGCAATAATCATTTTTTCGTCGGCGGTTTTTGGCTTTTTATTTCTTTTAAGTAACTCCTTAGCTACACTTGTAGTTGTTGCCGAGCCTTCTAACTGGCTGCTACTGATGGATTCATCCTCAACTAAATCGTTGAGCAAATACTCTATTTGTGCCTTTTCGCCAATCTTGTTGCTAATCCACTCCAGCGATGCACTCGTAGTATTTCTATCGGTTTCAGAAATTGCTTTTTGAATGACTGGAGTTAGAATAAAGTTGCAAACTTTAGCCGGAACCCCCAATTCGACTACCCTTATATATTGACGATGCCTAGCAGATTTAACTAGCGACCATGCCAATCGACCGTCTAAGGATGGATCAAGCCGATAACGCAGTTCATCAAAGTGAAGATATCGGCCTTTTTTATCGGTAGGGCTAAAGAGTTCTAAGTAAATATTTAATCTATCGGGGTAGTCTGAGGCAATCACAGATAGGGGATTAGGTTCTATTTCAGGCGGTGGGGTTATAGCCATAATCTCAAATCTGCCGAAAACTGAGATAATAATAGCATTGTTTTAATCTTCGTCTCAATTTCCTCTAAAATTGAGACGAAGATTCTGATTTGTGTATAAGCGTCGGTTAGCTCATGTCTCGAGCTGGAGAATTAAGTAAAACGATTAACTATTGCAATTTGCCTTAAAACGTCATTGGGGCGATGGGTTCGATGTCGGGGTCGTGGCCGCCGACTTGGCTGGTGCGCAGCACCCAGGCCGATGCGCCGTATTTGAGAAACTTATGCACCACCACATCGCTGGCCTTGCGGGGGAACACCGTGCGCCAGCTGCCCAGGCCCATGATCAAGTTGCGTAGGGGCTCATCTTCGATTGAGCTGCCCAGGTTAAATTCGTTCTTTTCCCAGGCGGGGCGCAGGCCGCCTAGAGGCTGTAGGGTGTCTTTGAGATCGCGGCCAAAGAGCGCTAGCTGGTGCAGCGGCTCGGCCTGGTCGGGGTGCTGATCGATCAGGGCATCGGCGTGGCGGTAGAGGCTGAGGCTAATGCCCTGCAAGCTGGCAAATAGCGCCTGGTTTGAGTCTTGGGAGCAGTTGTTAGAGGGGCCGACAAAGGTGCCGCCGGTGCCGTCGCCGATGCGGTAGCGGGCGGTCATCGCTTGTAGGTGCGCTTCCATGCGGCCCAGGGGCGATCGCCGCTCGTCGTCGAAGTAGTAAAAGCGGCTAAAGGCATCGAGCTTGACCAAGATATCGCAGGTGGGCCGGGTGCCCAGCCAGCCCCGCTGGCGATCGCCCTGGTAGCGCGACCAGTGAATCGTGCCCGCAATCAGCCCGTCGATGTTGTGGGCGTAGACCTGGTAGTAGCGAATCTCGAAGCGCTTTTCATCGGCCAACGGGTCATGTACCACTTCGGCTCGCCCGTAGGCAAAGTGGCCAAAGAAAATCGGGGTGGCGGCGGCGGGTTCTCTGTGGTTGCCGCCAATGCCGCCGTAGTTGTGGAGGATGAGGGCGCGATCGCCCACCTGCCACTCGGCAATCGCCGCTGCGATCGCCTCCGGTCGCCCGTTATCGCGAGCCGTACACAGCACCGAGCTGACCTGGCCCTTTTGGGCCACCACATCGGCCCACGATGCTTGACGAATGTAGCGGTAGGCCGACTTGGCCCCGCCAAACACAACCCGGTCGGGCTGGAGGCGAAACAGGGCGCGGGGGCCGAGAGCCTGCACCACAAAGATGCCGTCTGAGTTTTGCGCGCCGTAGATGTACCAGCCCGACTCGTTGTAGGGCGATTTTTCTAGATCCTGCGTTGTAGATGGGTCGCTGCCGTAGGCCGCCATTGTGGCCACCGGGGGCAGGCTGACAACGGCTTCAGGGCCGTCAAAGGTGCGGCTGACCCGGTTAAAGTGGCGGGCGCGCCAATGGTCAGTCTCGGCCACCGGCTCCACAAACTGCACCAGGCCGTAGTAGCGCCCGGTGATCTCCATCGGCTGGGCGTTGATCAAGAGGGTGACCCCGCCTTTGTCTAGCACCACGTGGGGGTTTTCGACCACCACTATTAGATCGTCGCTCGGCAGCGACCCGGCGAGCGACTCTAGCGGGTCAACCCGCAGCCAGTGGTTGAGTCGCACCGGGTTGATCACGCCGCCAAAGCGGCTGGCATACTCGGCATCGGCGCTGAAGTGGACATCGTGGGTAACGGCCTGCACCAGCTTTTGGGTGAGGGGATGGTCTGACCAGCGCAGCTTCACCACCTGGCCCATCAGCCCCCGGTGATCGGCCGGGGCGTGGTGAACCTCGTAGAAAACGCCGCCAAACCGTTCGGTCTTGGCGGGCAAGATCAGCCGCCCTATCCAGTCGCCAAGGGGCTGGTAGAGGGCCGGGTCGGGCTGCTGGTCAAGGGGATAGCTCTGGTACTGCACCAGGGGATTGGCGGCAAAAATGTCGTAGTTGTTGGCCTCGCCGCCCCGCTCTAGCTCAGCCTCTAAAATTTCGCCCCGCAAAATGGCGTTGATGGTGTCGATGGTTTGCCCCAGGGAACTGCGGCCATCGGGCAAGATCAGCTTGGGGTCAAAAATACCCCCCGGCACCTGGTGCCCCACCGGTCCTAGAGACACAAAGGAGACTTTGCCCCGGCGTTTGGCTCGGTTCCAATACGACAGCAGGAACAGCCGCCAGCGACCGGGAAAGATCTTGGGGCCAAGTTTTTCGACTACGTCTTTTTCGCCCGACAGGTGGTAGAGGTGCTCTAGGGTGAGGATGTTGATGTTGGCGCTGATCACCCCACCAAGGGAAATCACGTCGATGGGGGCACCCAGGGCGCGCTTGAGGTAGGGGGCGCTGGCGCAGGACATTTGCCCGCCGCCGCTGTAGCCTATCAGGGTGACGGGGGTGCCGCTGCCCACGGGGTAGCCATTTTTCATCAGCCCGTTATACACCACCTGGGCGATGCCCTGGTTGTAGAGCGGCCCGTAGCGCTTGTCGGCAGATACGCCCACAATTAGCACATTGCGAATATTGACCAGCAGACCCAGCAGGCTCATGGGGTTGGCAAACCGCAGCTTGTCGGCGTAGCGCCACAGAAACGACAGGGGCCGGTCTTGGTCGAGGGGGGCATTCATCACCGAGTAGGGCATGATGCCGCGAATCAGCGCCACACCCTGGGGCAGGGTGGGGGCCAGGGTGTCGAGAAATTCTTCAATGTCGGGCAGGTACTCAAAGCTGGAGATGCCAATGCCGTCGAGGTAGACCACATAGCGGCGGATCTGGCTGGGGTCGGCTACGGGGTCAGCTAGCTCGCCCGCGTTGAGGGTGGTGTTGACCTCGTCGTCGTACCAGCCTGCCCACCAGCCCAGGGTTTCGAGGGGGGCCAGCAGCCCGGCTACCACTAGGGCGACGAGGCCAATCCAGACCAAATTGAGCACCAGCAGCACTAGCCCTGGCAGACTAGCCAGCCAGCCAAACCACCACTCGCGGATGGGTCGCAGCAGGGCCAGCACTACCACCGTTAGCACCGCCATGGCCAACAGCCCCAGGAAAGATCTGAGGTTGGGCCACAGGCGTTCGGCATTGGGGCCAGGGTTGACGGCGATCGCGGCTCCGTTTGCCGTGGCCAGGCCCGCTGGAGCCAGGGCTGTGGGGTCTCCGGTTACGGCGGCGATCGCATCGCCCTGACTAAAGGCGTTGATGTGCTGGATAAATTCTTCTTGCCAGCGGGTTGAGGTTTGGGCCAGGTTAGCCTGGTAGGACTCAGCCAGATCGCGGCGGTTGGTGATGAGATCGACCCCGGCGGCGCGGTTGGCAATGCGTTTGCCCAGGTTGGCTAGCGGTCGGCCCACGGTAGTTTGCAGCACTTGCAGCAAAATCCAGCCCAGGACGACATAGCCAAAGGCGCTGCTAACGGGAAGGTTGGCGATCGCAGCTACCCCCACCACCATGGCCAGCAGGTGCCACACCGACAGCAGATTGAGAATGGGCACGCCTAGGTAGGGCAGCGCCCCCAAAAACGCAAACAACAGCGGCGCGTAGGCCGCCCCCAGCACCGTCACCAGCTGGCTCAAGGGCAGCGATCGCGTCCAGGGGGCGAGGGTGACTAGCCAGGTGCTGAGCACCAGGGCCAAAAAGCCAAAGGCAAACAGCACCGCGTTGATAGCCAAACTGAGGGCAAACCGGGCGGGCCGCACCTGGTTGACGAACAAAATAATGCTCTGGCCAATGCCCTGGGACAGCCCCGCCAGCAGCACCAGCAGCAGCGCCAGCCCCTGCCCCCTGGGAATGGTAGTGGCAATCCGAAAGGCTTCCTCGTTGAGGGCAAAGACGTACCCCAGCACGTCCCAGAAGCGATCTAGCATTGGCCCTTACCTCAACGGTGTGCCGAGATTTTACTCTAAGGCCAGGGCTAAGACTACCACTGTTAGGTTAAATGAAGGATCTGGGGGCAGGATGCTGGAGCGCGATGGCGGCACGGATGGCTGCCCAAATCGCCGCTTTACCCCAGCGCCAGCATGGCCTCAGCGGTCAGCGCCTAGTGGGCGAATCTGGGCGACTCTACGACCGCCTCTCCGGCAAAGATGGCTTTGCCCTAGCCCTGAGGAGACAACCTCAACACCGTCCCTCAACACCGTCCCTTATGTCCAGTCGAGTTCCATGGCGGGCATTAAACGCTGTAGATTTCTCAGCGATCGCTTTTGCCAGATGATCGCTTCTGAGCCTTGTACAATTAGTATTTTGTCGACTTGGCCACGGGCTTTAATCACAAATCGAGATAGGACGCTAATGCCGGAGCTATTGAGGAATTCGAGCTGACACAAATTTAAAATTAGCCTGGGAGCCGGGTTGCTTAGTGCCGCCTCTAGCAGGTCGCTGATCGGGACAAAGTCTTTGAGACTGGCTAAGCTGAGAGAGCCCTCAAAGAATACAGTTGCGATCGCAGCATCGTAGCGAACACTATACTCTTCGTCTTCGATGTCCTGGATAGTAATTTCAGTATTCATGATTGGTTTTAACCGTCGTCAATTTGATGTAAGCCTGATTGATAGTCTAAAACCTAAATTTCAAGCTGAACTTTCGTGGTAACAACAGCTCCCACGCCTTCGACAGTCTCAAACAGCCACCCCACCCGTGCCATATAGTCATTGACAATGGTTAGAATGCCGAGGCCAGAGCAGGTTGAACCATCAGCGTCAGCCTGCTGTTCAATCTGCTGAATATAAAGCTCAGCGGGATCTGACACCAATAAGGTTTTGATGAATGATAGAAGCTGAACCTCGACTGCGGCATTCACCTGATTTTTGGTCAGAAATACAAGTCTATCAGGGTAAAGTTGCAGCGTCAGCATGACGGCTTCTGTAGCGGTTGCATCACTGTACTTCATTGCGTTTTCAAGCAGCTCATTGGCAATAAACGTAATCACACCCATCAGCTCAGATTTGGGATCGCTCATCCCCGCAGGCTGCCCTTCGCCAGGAAAGAAGGTGGAAAAATAATCTGCTAAAAAGTTAGCAGAGAGACGATTTGTGCGCCAGCGTTCTCGCAAAGATAGCGAACTAGGAGAAAAGACAATCGTCAAGTATTCGCGGCTGACGATGGCTTCATCCTGAAAATCGCCAAAGGTTTGCACCGCTAATGTTTGGCTCATATAAGATACCTAATTAATGACAGTTATTTTTGTTTGAGAACCACTAAGGTGAGATCATCGCGCAGAGCCTGAGTGCCAATATAGTGCTGAACGTCGGCAATCACCGCTTGCTGAATCTCAGCGGCAGGCTGTTTCCGATACTGCTGAACCACTTTCTGTAGGCGTTCCAAACCATACTGCTGTTTCTGAGCGTTGATTGCCTCTGTAATTCCGTCCGTATAGAGTACAACAACATCACCCGAATTGAGCGCAATCTGTATTTGCTTGATAAAGGGGCGAATATCGTCTTCTAGAGCGAGGGGAAAGCCTAGATCACAGGTGTCAATCCATTCTGCAGTGCCGTGCGATCGCACCACGAGCACTTCTTCATGTTGCCCACTCAGCTTGAGCTGACCTGCTTCATAATCTAGCAGCATCAGCGTCAAGTTCTTAGTTGAATCCATCCGCTGAATGTTTTTGTAGAGCACGCGATTTAGCGTATCGAAGAACTTTACGGGATCGGTTTCATTGTGTATTTGCAAAGTGCGAATTGCGGTTTGCATCATCAGCATAAGGGTGCATCCCAGTCTTGCAAGACTTAGGATGAGAATTGACCATTTAGGTAAGCG
>RECJ01000312.1 GCA_007694115.1 Leptolyngbya sp. DLM2.Bin27
GGCATTGCTGAGTTGAGCGCTCAATCGGGATTGAGGGCAAATGGCCATTTGCTTTTACCTCAGGCCTTGAATTGAGGCATTGAATTTTGATTTAGACCTGGGCTCAACACTTTTGCGATCTACCTTTTTTGTCGGTCAAGTTGCCATGAACTGTGCCTGGAGTTGGATGCAGGGCGGTAAAGGCTGAAGTAGAGTGGGTGTATTCAACAATTTTTATAGCCTTTTGCCGTGTGTAACCCTTCAGACTTTCGCATTCTTGTTGTCGACGATATTGACGACAATTTATTTCTAATGCAAACCGTTTTAGAAACAGCGGGATATGAGGTTGATACGGCAGAAAGTGGTCAGTCAGCTTTGGCCAAGGTGGGCGATTCACCCCCTGATCTGATTTTGATGGATGTGATGATGCCTGAAATGAATGGCTACGAGGTCACTCGGCAAATTCGCCAAAATCCCAATCTGCCGTTTATGCCGATTTTGATGGTCACTGCCTACGACGCAATTAATAACAGCCGCAGCCTGGCCCTAGGGGTTAACAACTTTGTGCGTAAGCCCATTGAATTTGAGCAATTGCTGATTAAGGTTGCGGCTCTGCTCAAAGATAAGCAGCCGGGCTTTAATGGGTGACCTGGGGAGGATTTGGTCTAATGAATAAATGTTAGCCCTAGCCGAGCCGCAATTGGGACGAAATTTTAATTTGGATGGCCCGCTGACCGCTGCTCGATCAGGGCTGCGATCGCAGCCACCAACTCAGCGGGCTCATAGGGTTTGCTCAGGTGGCGCTGAAACCCAGCGGCCATCGCCTGCTGCCGATCGATCTCTGCGGCATAGGCGGTGAGAGCCACGGCAACAAAGCCAGAGGGCTGGTCAGCCACCCGAGCCCGGATCTGCTGCAACAGCATATAGCCATCCATGTCGGGCATCGCCACATCGCTAATCAGCACATCGAACCTCAGGCCCGGCAATGCCTCCAGGGCTTCGCGCCCAGAGCACACAGCCGTGACTTTGGCCCCCGCCTGTTGCAGTACAAACACCAGCAGTTCGCGGGCATCGGCCTCATCCTCAACGACCAAAATGCTGACCTCGGCCAGGGTTGACGGCTGCGTCGGTCGTCGCAGTGCTGCCTGGGCTAACCCTGCTTCGTCGGTTTGGGGGCGACAGGGCAGCCGCACGGTAAAGCTGGTGCCCATGCCCTCGCCGGGGCTGGCGACGGCAATGGTGCCGCCGTGTAGCTCTACCAGCTGTCGGGCGATGGCCAAACCCAGCCCCAGCCCGCCAAACTTGCGGGTGGTTTTGCTGTCGGCCTGACGAAAGCGTTCAAATATGTAGGGCAAAAACTCTGGGGCAATGCCCTTGCCGGTGTCGGTGACGGTGATTTGAGCCTGGGTTCTTGCCGCTGACGGTGGGCCGCCGGGCCGATGCTCGATCGACTCTAGGCGAATCTCTACTTCACCCCCCTCGGGGGTAAACTTGACCGCATTGGCCAGCAGGTTCCAAACTACCTGCTGCAGGCGGCCAGCATCGCCCAGCACGGCTGCTAGGTCGGGGTCAAACTCGGCGCGGATTTGAATGGCCTTGGCCTCTGCGGCCAGGCGCACGGTTTCGATTGCCGCCTCAACAGTGGTTTGCAGCCTGACGGGGGCAACCTCTAGGCTGAGCTTGCCCTGCAAAATTCGCGAGACATCTAGCAGATCGGCAATGAGTTGGGTTTGAAGCTTGGCGTTGCGCTCAATGGTTTCTAGGCCTCGGGCCAGGGTGATGGCGTCGGGCTGGCGCTTTTGCAGCAGCTGTGACCAGCCCAAAATTGGGTTGAGGGGCGATCTCAGCTCGTGGGAGAGCACGGCGAGAAATTCATCTTTGATCCGGTTGGCGGCTTCGGCGTCGCTGCGGGCGGCTTGCTCGGCTTGGTAGAGGCGGGTGTTGTCAACTGCGATCGCAATTTGGTGGGCGATATTCTCAGCCAACGCCAAGTCAGCCCTGCCGTAGTGGCGATTTGACTCAGCGGTGGCAAAGGCAATGGCCCCGAGCACCTGCCCCCGCGCCATCAGCGGGGCCACAATGCAAGACTTGACCCCCAGGCTTTGGAGCAGGCGCAGGTGCTCGGGGTCTTGGGCCATCGTTTCAAGCACCACCGCCGGAATGCGGCTGATCAACTCGGTTTGCCCGGTGCGCAAAATTTTGGCTACCCCCGTCGGGGCATCGAGGGTAGGGGGATATTGCTGGTAGATCTGCCAGGCCAACTCTACCTGGCCGGGGTCGCAGTGGGCCACCGCCACCCGCTCGATGCTCTGGTCGGGGTGCAGCAGGTCGATCACACACCAGTCGCCAAAGAAGGGCACCACCCGGTCGGCCACCTGCTTGAGGGTATCGGTATGGGTGAGCAACGAGCCCAGGGCGATGCTGATATCAACCAGCAGATCTGAGCGAAACTGGCCCCGTTCGGCATTTAGCCGAGCCGCCTGTTCACCGATCAGCTGAGCCCGCTCGGCTTCGGCTAGCTTGCGGTCAGTGATATCAAAAAACGACGCCACCACCGCTATGGGCTGGGGGTTGTCGGGCTCAAACAGCGGTCGAGTGTTGATCGAAATCCAGGTTAGGGTGCCGTCGGGTTTGTGTACCCCCATGACGACATTGGTTTGGGATTCCCCCGTACGCAGGGTGACCATGCCCGGATGCTGATCGCCCGGAAATGGTGAACCATCTTCGTGGATGGCTGCCCAGCGGGGGTCTAGGGAACTGCGGCCGCTCATTTGTTCAACCGTCAGCCCCAAAATTTCGGCGGCGCTGGCGTTGCAGGTGTGAATGCTGCCGTCAGCATGCTGCAAGACAATCCCTTCGGCGGTGGTTTCGATCACTGATCGGTAGCGCTCTTCGGAGCTTTGCAGGGCCAGCTCGGCCCGCTTGCGCTCGGTAATATCGCTGAGCGAGGCAACCACATGGGTGATCTCGCCGCTGGCGTCAAACAGCGGTGAGGCATTGAGGCACAGGGTTGCCGTTTCGCCATCGCCATGGGTGATGGCCAGCTCTAGCGAGTAGACCGGTTGCCCCGTCTGGATCACGTGCAAGAAGGGTAGGTCGGCCTCGGCGATGGGATCGCCGTCTGGGCTGAGCATCACCCAGTTCAAATCGTTGTAGGTCAGCTCGGCTAGGGCGTCACGGCTGAGCCTAAGAATATCTTCGGCGGCGGAGTTGGCGGTGACGATCTGGCCCTGGCGGTCAAACATTAAAATGCCGTCAGGAATGGTCTCAAAAATGCTGGACAGCCGCGCCTCGCTGGCGCGCAGGGTCTCTTCCATCCGCTTGCGCTCGGTGATGTCGTGCATCACCACCACCGCCCCCTGAATTTGGCCGTCGGCGGTGGCGATCGCCTGGCCACTGGTCAGCACCGTGCGAGTCACGCCCCCCTGGGGGGCAATCACCATTTCCACATCGGTCACCCGAGCTTCTCTGAGGGCGCGAAACAGCGGGATGTCTGCCTGGGCCAGGGGCGTTTGGCCATCGGCGGTGTAGAGGTCGTAGTGGCTGGCCCACTGATCAGGGGGCAGGGGCTGAACCGGTAGGCCGTGAAAGTCTCGGGCCGCCTGGTTAAACAGGGTCAATCGACCCTCAGCATCGCAGGCCACAATGCCGGCCTGCACATTGTCGAGCAGTACCCGCAGCATCTCCTGTTCTTTTTTCAGGGCGATCTCGGTCTGCTGCCGCTCGGCAATTTCGCGGTGGAGGTGTTGGTTGGTGCGCGAGAGTTCTGTGGTTCGCTGGGCCACTAGGTGTTCTAGGTCTTGCTGCACCCGCTGCCGGGCCTCGTCGGTACGCTGCCGCGCTAGCTCGGTGCCAATCCGCAGGGCAAAAATGGGCAGCAGGGCTTCGACTAGCTGCCCGTTGGCCAGCGGCTTGCTATCCATCACCTCCAGCAGGCCCAGGGGATTGCCCTGGGGGTCAAAAAACGGAATCGCCGCGTAGCTATCGACGGGCAAGGGGCTGAGCCGCGCCGCTTGGGGAAACTGCGATCGCACGCCGCTGGGATAGCAGCAGAGCGCACGCCGTTGCAGCACCTGCTGACAGGGCGTATCGCGCAGCGGATAGGCAAAATTTTCAATGATTTGTCCCTGGGCGCAGGCGGCAATGGTAGTAATCTTGTCTGGCTCCGCCGCCTCTGGCTCCGCCGCCTCTGGCTCCGCCGCGTCTGGCCCCGCCGCCTCTGGCCCTGCCGCCTCTGAACCACAGTCAATTAGGCCGATGTGGGCATGGTCAAACCCCAGGGCTTGGCTCAGGTGCAGCACCAGAGCCTTAAAAAAGGCCGCCCCGGTCTTAGTCGATACCCCCTGGGTGACGGCCAATAGGGCCGTATCAATTTCGGCTACCCGGTGGGCGGCCAGACGCAGCTCCAGTTCATCGACCACCATGGCCGCCAGGTTGCTCAGCATCGCCCGCTGATCGTCGCTAAACTCCTCCCTGGGCTGGGTATCTAAGATACAAAGCGTGCCCAGGGCAAAGCCGTCTTGGTTGCGTAGCGGAGCCCCGGCATAGAAGCGCAGGGGTGACTCTGTTTGCGCCAGGGGGCTATCGGCAAACTTTGGATCTTGATAGAGGTCAAGGACAACCAGTCCTGATTCAGACAGCAGGGCGCGGCTGCAAAACGAGCTGTGCCGCTGTATTTCGCGTAGCTCAGTGCCATGGTAAGACTTAAACCAGGTTCGATCTTGGTCGACTAGCGAAATTAGGGCAATGGGCGCATCAAACAGGCGGGCTGCTAGGGCTGTAATCCGGTCAAACTCCGCTTCGGGCGGAGTGTCCAAAATGCCGTACCGCCGTAGGGCTTCTAACCGTCCTGCTTCGTTGTCGGGTAAGGGAGCTGGAGGCATTAGCGGGAGGGCTGGTTAGTCGGCATGGCTAGACAGAAATAGCTGAATAGAGAGATAAATATACAGAAACAGATAGAAATAGAAGACCGATCGATTTAGTTAGCCTCTACTTGGTCTCTAATTGGTCTGTAGTGACTGGCCCCCAATTTGCGTCAACCATTTGCGTCAATTAGAGGGGGTAGAGGGTAGAGGGGGTAGCGGGGGCTAGATCGATCCTACGGGCCAATCCAGTCAGCGATCGCCCGGTCAGGTACAGACCGATGTACCCAAATGATCCGATCCCAGAGACATATCTCCACAAGCAGAGCACAAGCAGAGTTTGAGGATGCTTTGCCTAGAGGATACTATCATTCTTCAAGCCTCAGCTTAGAGCAGGGCGAGATCGCTGAAATCTTTCCCAAGGAAGATTGTGCCACGGATCACCATCTGGGGCATCGATTTGTCATGGGGCGGGCTGAGCAAATAGTTGAGCCCCCGGCGTTGCTGGTGAGCGGTAAGCTTTGCCCCCACGGAGACAGCAGGAGAGTCTCAAAGCCCCCCGGTGGGGGATTGAGCGAGTAAAGCCTCAAGATTGCGCCGTTACAGGTGCCTGCCTAGATTTAGCCCCACCAAAAATCCTCTCTGCGACGTACTGCACGCCAAAGAGAGGATAATGGTTATGAAAAGGCGTAAAGTCAGCAGTCTAGGAATCTACCCTTCTCCTAGGGCGGTCATCAGTTACAACCACACCTTTGGGGGATCAGCCCTGCCACGCCCGCCCTAAATACCAGGCTAGGGCTGACCTTTTTGATGCTTGGGTCAAACGGTCAAACGCAGAATTAGCTGCTCAGGCCTAGATCGTAGGCTATTTCGTGAACCCCAGGAATAGCTTTAATATCGTCAATGATGGCCTGGGCCGCATCGCGATTAGAGACTTTACCCGAAAGTCGCACCGAGCCATTGGAGACGCTAATTTTCAGGTTTTTTGGAGCTTGGCTTTCGACTCGGTTGGTAATGGCCTGATCGCTCAGGGGTGTACCTTTGACGTCGGCATATTCAATGCCCTGATATTGGCTTTCCTGGGGGGTGGTCTGAAGCTGTTCGTTGAGTTCTTTTTGATCGTTAGACAACGCATTGCCCTTGACCGCACCGGCCATCGCTGGCTGGGCAAACCCAACCACAACCATCGCCGCCGCAACTATTGCCACCACACTAGCCTGCCTAGTCTGAGGTCGACCCAGCAGCAGCAGCGCTGCCCCCAGACCAACTATTGCTGCGCCAATCTCTAGCATCGTTAACATGGGCTTACTCCTGTAAGTCATAGCAGATAGGGCACAGTTGCACAGGGGGTGGACAAAAAATTGGCTGCGTTTCTAACCCAGGCTCAATTTTGGCTTCCCCAGCTTTATTTCATTCCTCCATTGGGCCATCTATTGAGATGAGAACCTGTTGTTCAGGAATTATCTTTGGAGGATTTGCCGTCTGAAAACCGTGCCTTATCAAAGGATTCAACTCGTAGTATAGGCATTGAGACAGGCCGCAGTATCTCTCGTCAGCTATAGGTTAGCTACATCTAAAGAGATAGTTATCTGAGGTAAGACCTCAAGGGACTTGAGCAGCGGAGTTGCCACCGTTGCAGGCTGTTTTGGCGTTTCTCAAGCCCGGCTTGGTCATTAGATTTTTCTGTCATAAAAGATTTATCCAGACTCTGCCTATCCCCAGCTAGACTGCCCCGCTTGGGCTGCCCGATTGACCGTGAACGCTAGCCGCTTTGGGAGCAGTTTGTGTGGTTTTTTGGCCTAGTCTCCCTGGGGCGATTGATTATTTGATGTTAGCTTATCAGTCTAACTTATCAGCCTAACTTATCTGTCTAACAGTAGACCCGCCTGCCCCCATTTGTTCTTAACCTGATATGCAGATGAGGCACAAAAACAATCTTTTTTGCCCCCTGTACCCTCAAATGTTGTAACTCGGAGATGACCTATGTGGAGCATTCTTTTATCTGGTATAGCGACAGCGCTTAGCCTACTGGTGGTAGATCTAGTCGTACCGGGGGTAACGATTAGTACCCTGACGGCGGCTGCGATCGCAGCGATATCCGTCGGGGTCGTCAATGCCTTTGTGCGGCCAATTTTGCAGACGGTGACGATGCCCATCAACGTGATCAGCTTTGGTGCTTTTTCGCTGATTGTCAACGGCCTTTGCCTGTGGCTGGCTTCCCTGGTAGTGCCGGGGTTTTATGTGAGCGGCCTGATTGGCTTTTTAGTGGGGCCGCTGGTGCTCTCTACGGTCAACACCTTCATTGGCAACTACTTCGACAAAAAAGCCCCTGCCTTTCTACGGGATGGCTCTGAAACCGGCTCTGAACTGAGCACCGATCAGTCATCTCAGCTCTAGTCGAAATCAGTTTGGTCAAGTACCTGTTTTGGCTCTCTCTGCCTTAGCCCTAGGTCAGAGAGGGCCAGTTGATATGACAATCAAATTGAGAATCACCATCCCATGCAAGAATTTGATGTGATTATGATTGGCGCAGGCCATAATGGCCTGGTCTGTGCCGGATATCTGCTGAAGGCAGGCTACAGCGTTTTGTTGTTAGAAAAGCAATCAATTCCAGGCGGGGCCGCCACCACCGAAGAAGCTCTACCTGAGGAGGCTCCAGGGTTTTACTTCAACCTCTGCGCCATCGACCATGAGTTTATTCACCTGGGGCCAGTGGTCGCAGAGCTAGAGCTAGAAAAGTATGGCCTAGAATATCTATTTTGTGACCCCGTAACCTTTTGCCCCCAGCCCGACGGCAACTACTTTTTGGCCCACCGTTCGGTCGACAAAACCTGCGCCGAGATTGCCCGCTACAGCGATCGCGATGCGGCCAAATATAAAGAATTTATTGGTTTCTGGGATACCTTGACCCAGGGAATTACGCCTATATTTAATGCCCCGCCCAAATCGATTGTCGATATCTTGGGCAACTACGGCCTGCACAACCTGCAAGACCTGCTGTCGCTGCTGGGGGGCGTCGATCGGGAGCACGTCACCTTGGCGATGAGTAATTATGCTTAAGGCTTGACTAACTCCTGTTGGCCAATGAGATCGTTGA
>RECJ01000315.1 GCA_007694115.1 Leptolyngbya sp. DLM2.Bin27
CTTTGAGCCAAGGACTTCTAGTCCTTGGCTCAGGGCCAACCCGACGGATCGCCCCCTAAATT
Organism: Leptolyngbya sp. DLM2.Bin27; assembly: GCA_007694115.1. Taxonomy (GTDB): domain Bacteria; phylum Cyanobacteriota; class Cyanobacteriia; order Phormidesmidales; family Phormidesmidaceae; genus Nodosilinea. The sequence goes on from RECJ01000315.1 coordinate 63, forward strand.
CGCACCACCTTGACAGGGCTGGCAGTGCACACCCTACAGCGGCTGAATACGGTAAATTGCCTCGCTGGCCTGGACTAACCCACCCCTACCCCTCCGAGGATGGGACAGTGAGACTGCTTTTCCAAAGATTGTTCTGATCCCGAACTGAGGTTTCCTGGAAATCTCCTAGGCGTATTCTGTGGGAGCGATCAGGGGCAGTCTCAACGTCAGCCAAGCCCCGCCTGAGTCAGGATGGTTAGCGGCAATAATAGTGCCGCCGTGGGCTTCGACAATTTGATAGACAATAGCCAACCCTAGCCCGGTACCTCGGTTGACCTCACTGGCCACGGTCGGGGGCATTGTCTGGCTGCCCAGGGCGCTACTGCTACGACTACGGGCTGGGTCGGCGCGGTAAAAGCGATCAAAAATGTGGGGTAAGTCTTTGCTACTAAAGCCAGGGCCCCGATCCATTACCTCTAGCAGGAGGCTGGGCGGATCAACGTAAACATCAGGGGCCGATAGGGTGGTTTTATCGCGGTCTGGGGGGGGTGGGGTCAGTCGCACGTAGACCGTGGCATAGCCGGGGCTATGCTTGATAGCGTTGTCGATCAAGTTGAGCAACACTCGGTGGAAGAGGGTTTCATCTAGGGTGGCGAGGTACTGATCAGGCCCTTCGTACTCTAGCTCTAGGTGTTTGACCTGGGCCAGGGGTTCGAGGCTGAGCCAGGCCTGCTGAATCAGCTGGGGTAGATCGACTGACTTGAGCGCTAACCCCTGGGACTGATCGCCCTGGAGCCGACTCAGGTTGAGCAGGTCTTCGACCAGATTGCTGAGGCGAATAGTCTCGTTGACCAGTCGATCGAGCCATCGACGCTGGCTATCGGCTACCCGGGGTTGCAGGGTCTCAGCCACCAGGCGAATGGAGGTGAGGGGGGTTTTGAGTTCGTGGGCTACGTCGGAGGTCCAGCGATCGCGCTGCTGGACAAGCAGGGCCGCCTCCTGCCGATTTTCTAAGAAAACACCCACCTCCCCTCCCCCAAGGGGAATGGCGTAGCCCCGCAGGGGGTAGGTGGGCTCTTCTTTGGGATGCAGCGGGTCGGGGGAAATTTGATAGAGCATCCACTCCCGCCGACAGCTGATTTGCTTTTCTCGGGTTTCTTCAATCAGGGCGTCTAGCTCGTAGGAGCGCGCGACTTCGAGCAGCAATCGGCGACGCTGCACTGAACCGGTGAGGGGCTGGTTCATCTTGAGCAGTCGATTGGCTTGGTCGTTGCACCAAATGAGCTGATTTTCCTCATCGACTTGGAGGTAGCCAATGGGGGCGGTCTGGAGAATGCGCTCTAGGGTGTCACGGCTGGTGCCGAGCGATCGCAGCTGCCGCTGCTGCTGGGGCTGTTTCTCCACTAGCCGTTCAACTTGGCCTAGGGCCGTTGCCCAGTCACTGGCCTGGAGCATGCCGACGAGCCGTTGCTCACGGCGCCGCTGTTTTTGGCGCTGCCAGATTAACAGCAGCGCTCCCGTAGCCACCCCCAATAGATACGCAACAATAGCCAAAGATATTTCTAGACGGAGTAATTTTGCTCTGTCCAAGCCTATCGCACAAAAAAGGCCTATCGCACAAAAAAGCACCCTCGTTGGGGTGCCGCATCAAATTAGTGACAATTCAGAAACTACCTGCCCAATCGTAGAAGCCAAAACCACAGTCCAAAACCACAGGCCAAAGAGGGTTCCCAAGGATACGATTGGTATCTGAGGAACCCCCTTTGGCCTAACCGGGAGCCTAACCGGGCAACTCTACGCTACCAAAGCTACCGAACCACCGCACCCCGGTACTTGAGACCTTGGGGATGGGCTGCTTTAACTTGCTTGGGCACGTGGCGAGCCACCACAGCACCCCGGTAACGACCGATAACTTCTTCGGACACAGCTACCTGGGAGGTAGCAGGATCGTAATCAACGCCGCGATACTTTAAGGACATCATTCGCCTCTCCTTAGTGAGTGAAGGTGTATAAACAGAGGCGCGTTCCTTCGAGCGATTGCTCTACTTCCGTCTCTGTAAGAGAGATGAACGATTTGCTTCTGTATTCATTGTTACCGTTTATCCCGTAACTGTCAAGGCAACTTCTGTTAAGAATCCTTAGCAAAATAACCCGTACGGGCGCATACCCGTGTCCCCCAACCCCATCTCTCACCCACTCACCCATGCATACCCCCATCCCCCCCCACCGCTACTTCCCCTACCTGACCTGGACTGAGATTGAGGCCATGCCCCACCCAGAGGAGGTGGTGATTGTGCAGCCCATGGGAGCGATCGAGCAGCACGGCCCCCACCTGCCCCTGGTGGTGGACAGCGCTATTTGCACTACTGTTCTGGGCCAGGCGATGGAGCGGCTTGATCCAGCGATTCCGGTCTACAGCCTGCCGCCCCTTTACTACGGCAAGTCAAACGAGCACTGGCACTTCCCTGGCACCATTACCCTGTCAGCCGAGACCCTACTGCGGGTGATTCACGACGTAGCCGAGAGCCTCTACCGGGCCGGGTTTCGCAAGCTGGTGCTGCTCAACGCCCACGGTGGCCAGCCCCAGGTGCTCGAAATTGCCGCGCGGGATCTGCACCAGGCCCACCCCGATTTCATGGTGTTTCCGCTGTTTATCTGGGCGGTGCCCAACTGCGCTAGGGAGTTGCTGACTGAGAAAGAACTGGAGTTGGGCATTCACGCAGGCGATGCCGAAACCAGTCTGATGCTGTCGATTTTGCCCGACCAGGTGCGGATGGCGCTGGCGCAAACGGAGTTCCCCCGCGACCTACCCACTGACAGTTGGCTGACGATGGAAGGGGCACTGCCCTTTGCCTGGGTGACCCGCGACCTCAGCCCCAGCGGCGTGCTGGGCGATCCGACCGTAGCGACGGTGGAGAAGGGCGAGCAATTGCTGGAGTCATTAGTGAAAGGATGGGTGACGGCGTTGGAGGATATCTATCGGTTTCGGCAGCCGGGTGGGGGGTGAGGGGTGGCGGGGTGATGGGGTGGTGGGATGGTGGAGTGGTGATGGGGTGGCAAACTTTGTGGTTGTGTCGCAATACAGCCAAGGAGGGTACGTTCCCTTCTGCCTTCTGCCTTCCCACCCCCTTGACTCTCTAGTGAACTGTAGGGATTAATCTGATGCTATAGAACACAGGTATATCCCTATGGCTACGTCCCCTGTATCCTCTACAACTACTCAACAGCTTCAGCTTACGGGCATGAGCTGTGCGGCCTGTGCGGGGGCGGTGGAGAAGGCATTGCGGGGCGCACCGGGAGTAGAGACGGCCACGGTCAACTTCGCCGCCGAGCAGGCCACTGTCCACTATGACCCGCGCCAGACTGACCCGGCAGCGCTAGCGGCGGCGGTGCAGGCAGCGGGCTATGGGGCAGAGGCGATCGCCCCTGATACCGATCTGGCCGACCAGGCCGACGCCGAAACCCTGCAACGGCAGCGCCACCAGCGGCAACTCACCTACCGGGTGGCCCTGGGCCTGTTTTGCAGCACGCTGCTGGTGATTGGCCACACGCCGATGATGCTGGGGCGCGATATTCCCGCTATTCCTCACGTTTTGCACAATCCCTGGTTTCAGCTGGTGCTGACGGTGCCGGTGATGGTGTGGTGTGGGCAATCGTTTTTCGTGGGGGCGTGGCAGGGGTTACGCCACCGCCGGGCGGACATGAATACCCTGGTGGCCATGGGCACCGGGGCGGCGTTTCTCTATTCGCTGGTGGTGACGATCTGGCCCGGGTTGTTGACCTCCCAAGGGCTGGTGCCCGACGTGTACTACGAGGTGGCGGCGGTGGTGATCACCCTGGTGATGCTGGGGCGGCTACTGGAGAGTCGGGCGCGGGGGCAGACCTCCGAGGCGATTCGCAAGCTGATTGGGCTACAGGTGAAGACGGCGCGGGTAGTGCGCGACGGCGAAACCCTGGATATTCCCCTGGAGCAGGTGCAGGTGGGCGATACGGTGGTGGTACGACCCGGGGAAAAAATTCCGGTGGATGGCCGGGTGCTGAGCGGGGAATCGGTTGTAGATGAGTCGATGATTTCGGGGGAACCCCTGCCGGTGACCAAGCGCTCCGGCGACGAGGTGGTGGGGGCGACGCTGAACAAGACCGGGCAGTTTACCTTTCGGGCCGAGCGGGTGGGGCGCGATACGGTGCTGGCCCAAATTGTGCAGCTAGTGCGCCAGGCTCAGGGGTCAAAGGCCCCCATTCAGAAATTGGCCGATCGCGTTACGGGCTGGTTTGTGCCGGTGGTGATGGCGGTGGCGCTGCTGACGTTTATTCTCTGGTTTGCCATCACCCGCAACCTGGTGCTGGCGATGTTTACCACCATCAGCGTGCTGATCATCGCCTGCCCCTGCGCCCTGGGACTGGCGACGCCGACCTCGATCATGGTGGGTACGGGCAAGGGGGCGGAGCACGGCATTTTAATCAAAGATGCCGAAAGCCTGGAGCTGGCCCACAAAATTCAAACCCTGGTGCTGGATAAGACCGGGACACTGACCGAAGGTAAGCCCACGGTGACCGACTACCGGGCGGTGCAGGGCACGGCGATGGAGCTGCAATGGCTAGGTCGGGCGGCGGCCCTAGAGCAGAATTCAGAACATCCCCTGGGGTCGGCGGTGGTGGCCTACGCCCAGAGTCAGGGGATTGGGGCGAAGGAGATTGAGCGAACCGAGGTGGATCGCTTTGGGGCAGTCATCGGCGCGGGGGTGGAGGGCTGGATCGACGGCCAGCATATCCAGATCGGCACCGGGCGCTGGCTGGCGGAGCAGGGTATTGACCTGGCCCCCCTGGCCCCCACCGCCCAGGCCTGGGAGCAGGCGGCTAAGACCACGGCCTGGCTGGCAGTAGATGGCCGGGTGGAGGCGATCTTTGGCATTGCCGACGCGCTCAAGCCCTCATCGGCGGCGGCGGTACAGCGGCTCCAGCGCATGGGCCTAGAGGTAATCATGCTGACGGGGGACAATGCCCAGACCGGACGGGCGATCGCCGACCAGGCCGGTATTCAAAAGGTAATCGCTGGGGTGCGCCCCGACGGCAAGGCCGCCGAGATCGACGCCCTGCAGCGCCAGGGCAAGTTTGTGGCCATGGTGGGCGACGGCATCAATGACGCCCCGGCCCTGGCCCAGGCGAATGTGGGCATTGCCATTGGCACCGGCACCGATATCGCCATGGCCGCCAGCGACATCACCCTGGTGTCGGGCGACCTCAACGGCATTGTGGCGGCAATTCAGCTCAGCCGCGCTACTATGGCCAACATTCGCCAAAACCTATTTTTTGCCTTTATCTACAACACCATTGGCATTCCGGTGGCGGCGGGGGTGCTGTACCCCACCTTTGGCCTACTGCTAAACCCGATTGTGGCTGGGGCGGCGATGGCCTTTAGCTCAGTGTCGGTGGTGACCAATGCCCTGCGGCTGAAGCGGTTTAAGCTGCGATCGCCTCAAACCTAAGCCCCAACAGTCTGGGGCTGACCCCTTAGACCAAAGAAGAAAACTGAGCGAGGTTGCTAGGGTAAAGTAGACCTGTATCTAAAAACTGACTGCTGCCTGTTTTGATCTGGCGCTCCTAACCTAGGTTGAGCGCTAGCCTCCCCCTCTCTCGGTACCCTTGCTATGGATCTCGATGCCCAAATTGCTGACCTGAAGCAAAATGCTCCCAATGATGGGGTCACCGCCAGCGCGATCACCACGATTGCGCCAACTCTGAAGGCGATCGCAGGTCAGCTCAAGCACCCCCAATACTATGTGCTGCAAACCCTAGAGCAGGGCTGGATGATGACCACCCTCAGCAATCGCACCCAACCCAACACTCAAAAAAACATCGTCTACGCCTACCCAACCCTCCAGGACGCGGCTACCAGCCAAGCCACAATTAAGGATCCTCAGGTGATGGCGCTACCTGTACCCGTAGTGCAAATTTTGTTTCAGCTACTAGCTATGCAGCCCATCGACAGTCTCATTTTTTTTGAAACCCCAGGCAAGGTAGGGCAGGGAGTCGAAATTCGTCGCCAGGATACGCAGGCCCTGATTCAAGCTCAGCTGCAGCAAGCTCAGCAGGCAAGCTCTATCCCCCCTGATATGGCGTAGGCCAGAAATTTTTCCTTTAGAGCCAAGCGATATGCTATCGTAAAAAACCGACGGGCGATTAGCACAGTGGTAGCGCGCTTCCTTCACACGGAAGAGGTCACTGGTTCGAAACCAGTATCGCCCATACAACCCAAAACCCCTGAACCCCTTGATTTGGAAGCCCTAAAGGCCTATAAATTAAGGGGTTTTCAGTTGCAGGAGATTCCTGCTCAGAGAACTGGCCTTGTAACATTTGGTCATTTTTGGGTGCATTTAGCTGCGGTTTGACTATCATTTGACTATCAGGGTGAGTACATTAGTTCGCTTCCATGTACCCCTTTCGAGCATTGCGCCATGTACAGCAAAAATTCAGGTAGAGCGCCTAAGGGATCCGTTGGCATTGAATCCTTTCGAGGCCGACTTCGGATACGACTGCCCCGGCATCTTTATGACGGCAAGCAAAAGTATCTCTCCACCGATCTGGCAGACACGGATATCAACCGGAGAGTGGTTGATGCCAAAGCCAAGCTCATTGAGTCAGACATCGCCTTAGAGCGCTTTGACTACACCTTGGCAAAATACGGCAAGCCCAAGCCGCCCCAGCTAACGGTGCTAGAGCCGCTCAAGCCCCAGAGCATGACGGTAATGGAGATTTGGGAACGGTATGCCGCTCACAAGCTGCCCGGTCTAAAAGCCAAAACCCAGGAAAAATATGACAATCTCACCCGGCTGTATCGGAAGCTGGGCAATTTGACTATCGATGAGCCGCTGATAGTCAAACAAAAGCTGGAGCAGGTCACTACCATCTACCGCACCAAAGATGGGCTGATGTACTTAGCAGCAGCCTGTCGCTGGGGCAAAAAGCACAAACTGGTTGCTGCCAACCTATTTGAGGGAATGGCCCAAGAACTGCCCCAGTATCGCTACCAGGTGGATCCTAAGCCCAATGCTTTTACGGAAGAAGAACGAGACCAGGTAATTGCCGCATTTCAGAACGACAATCGCAAAGGCATGAACTACCGTCTCTACGCTCCCTTTATAGAGTTCCTATTCTGTGTTGGCTGTAGACCCAGTGAGGCGATCGGGTTGCAGTGGCAACATATTTCGGAGGACTTCGGCACCATCAGCTTTGAGGGGGCGTTGGTACAGATCGGCAATCGGCGCGTCCGCAGCAAAGGGAGCAAGAACAATAAGACGCGGCGCATTGCTGTTTCCCAGCGCGTACAGACCCTGCTGGAGTCTATAGCGCCTGAGAATCCAAACCCTACACAACTCGTTTTTCCGTCTCGCGACGGTGACTCGATCAGCTACCGGAATTTTTCTCGGAGGGGCTGGACCAAGATCACAACACCCATCAAGCCGGATACAACCCCCTACTCTTGTAGGGATACCTTTATCACGACTCAGTTAATCAAAGGGGTGCCGAGTGCGGTGATCGCTAAGTGGTGCGATACCTCTACTCAGATGATCGACAAAAACTATGCGGATAAATTGAAGCTCTCTCAGCTTCGACCAAAAGACTAAGACTTGCGCCGAGGGGGTTGATTACTCAACAGCCCCCTTTGGTAGGTCTCAATGGCCTGTAGGTGAGCCGCCGGATTGCCCCGGTTATGGAGCCAGTCCTGGATCAACTCCAGGTTGTAGCGCACACAGCGGCTGTTGATCCGCACCCAGTGGACACCCTCAATCCAGTCGCCTTGAAGACGATATTTCTTCAGCGTCGAGCCGCTGAGGTTGAGACGTTCTGAGGCTGTTCGTTTATTGACAAAAAGAAGCATGGCACCCAACTCCTGGG
>RECJ01000302.1 GCA_007694115.1 Leptolyngbya sp. DLM2.Bin27
CTCTGCCTAAAGAGCGTCGTTTTGAAACGATGTCCTACCTGCCCCCCCTGAGCGATGCTCAGATCGAGCGGCAAATTGCCTACATTCTCAAACAGGGCTATTTCCCCGCCGTTGAGTTTGACGAAGAGTCGAACCCCGAAACCTACTACTGGACGATGTGGAAGCTGCCCCTGTTTAACGCCACCTCGACCCAAGAGGTGCTGGCTGAAGTGCAGGCCTGCCGCTCTGAGTACTCTAACTGCTACATTCGCGTAGTGGGCTTTGACAATGTCAAGCAGTGCCAGATCGCCAGCTTCATCGTGCACAAGCCCGGTGCCACCAGCAGCGGCTACCGCTACTAAGGTCTGACCTGTAAGGGGTTAGACAACGACACAAAGGGCGGCAAGGATTTCCTTGCCGCCCTTTGTGTTTTGGAGTGCTGCCGAGTTGAGTTAGGCCTTTAAACCGGCTAACACCATGGCGATCGCAGACTCGGTAAAGCGCTCAATCGCCTCTGGGGTAAACCACTCATAGTCAGGCTGTACGTTGCGCATATTGGCCTGGGCATTGTGGTAAAACGTGCAGATACCCATAATGTGAATCACGGCCAGAAAAGGATCCACTGGGCGAAATACCCCTTCTTTCATGCCTCGTTCTACGACTGCAATGACGCGGGTGATGGGATTGATCCAACCGGTCAGCTTGAAATGTTTGCCCTGGTTCTGCATCGCTTCATGCAGCAGCACCTGACCGTAGTGGGGATGGCTGACTTCGTGGGCGATCGCCACTTTGATCACCGTCTTTAGCGAGGAAGTTTTGTAATACCGAATCCGCCTTGGCTAGCCCCGATTGGGCTGGGGAAACGCCGTTTGCCCCTACGCAAGCGGCCTGTTTGGCATCGGGGTTATACAGTTCGGATTTGGTATAACTATTGCCCTGCCGCAAAAATCTGGTCAGTCGTCAGCCGTAAATTGGGAAACCCTGGCGAGAGCAGGCTGTCTCCCTGGCGAAAAAGCTGGGTTTCGTAGACGCCATCGACCCAGCGACAAATGGTAATGGTCGGCTGCTTGGGGTTGCCAATGTACCGTCGCCCACCTAGGCCCAGATAATCCACAATCCAACACTCACCGATGCCCATAGCCTCGTAGTCTTCAAACTTGCGGGCATAGTCGTCGGGCCAGTTGGTGGAGACAACCTCCACTAGGAGCTTGATCGAACTGGCTAAGGTAATCACCGATTCCCGTTTCCACAGCGGCTCTTGGGTTAGAGCAGCGGTATCCACCAGCAGCACATCGGGCTTGTAGCCGCTCTCATAGCCCAAGGGCTGCACCAGCACTGTATTGGGCATGAAATAGTTGAGGTCTTCTTGCTCTAGGAGAACATTAAACTTGCGGTTCAAGAGACCCACCACCTGCTCGTGTGCCCCGGTTGGCTGCATTTCAACTACCACTCCATCGTGCAGCTCGTAGCGCCCGGCTTCTGGCAGCCAGGCCAAAAACTCCTGCAAGCTCATATATGGCTGAGATAGCGCCTGAACCATTGATTTGCCCCTGAGGCATCGGTTGAAGATGCATGCGATCGCAGGTCTGCCAAACAGTTCTGACCGGCCGCCCAATCCTACATTGATTCTACAACCTCGCCCTTAGCCTAGCGGTTGGCACAGGTGGCAAGCAGGTGGTGGTCGAGGGAGGAGAGGGGCGCGATCGCATGTAGACCCTCCAGCTGAGCGGGCACTGCGGCTCCACTGGCGCTGGCTACAACAGCACTAGCGGTCAGCGCCAGTGAGTAAGACGACTCGGTTTGATCGTAGGCGTCGGTAATCACCAGGTCGAGGCCACGGCTGCCCACCGTGCCGCGCATGCAGTCAAAGGACGACGACGGCTGATAGACTGCGCCAGTGAGCTGGCCATCGCGGGCTTCAAACACAAAATAGACCGCCCCCAGGGTCTCGGCGGTGGGCGACTCACCATAGAGGTAGGTGCCATTGGCCAGAGCAAAGGTACTGCCTGAGGCGCTAGCGGCCATGGCCACTAGCCCAACGGCGGCGGCAGCGGCGGTGGCCAAATGATTTAGACCCAGTTGAATGCGATCGCCCCAAGTCAGGAGATTAGCTGGCATAGAGAGGGTGGGAGAAGCAGCCATGGCAGGGGTTTCACGCGACTTAATTAATATCCCGTGAAGAGAAGATGGCCGTGGTGATGAGCCCTGCTGCCCAGGGTGATGTTGGCAAGGCTAACGTGTGATCTCGATCAGGCCGCTGCCCATAGGCTCAGATCGCTAACGCATTGGCCCGTCCCTGGGCCGGGCACAAAAAAAGGAAGGAGCAAAGCTCCTTCCTAGGGGTTAAATATGAGGGGCAGCTTGAGGCTAGACTTCCTCAAGGCGAGCGTAGAACACGCCCTGCACCTTGATATCGACCGGTTCAGCGGTACCCATGTCGGTGTCTGAGGGTTGCTCGGCCTCAAAGGTGCCGCCAATTTCGCCGGTTTCGCCGTCGATCTTAGATACCCGGAGAGAAATGTGACCCTGACCGATGTCAAAGGACTTCATATTTTCCTTCGCATACTCTTCGCTGTCGCCGCTGCCGGGCAGGGCCACAGCCGTGTCGTAGCCCGTGGCCAAACCACGACCTTTGGGGTCAAGGAAATTAGAGGTGCGGTAGGAGGGTACTTTGTAGTCGCCCTCAAAGTCAGTGGAGGTGGTCAAAGCGTTTTGCCCCGGCTGAGAGCTAGCTTTTAAGCCCTTGACTGTAAACAGGAAAGGCTCCTGCTGCCCACCGGGTAGCTGTACGGTAATGGCCTGGAAATCCATACCGCCGGTCTCCGAGAAGAGCAGGCTGCCATCGGGGTTGAGGGACAAGTCGCCGCGCACCTGGTCTAGGCTAGAGGTGTAGCGGGTGAGCACCTTGCCGGGCACATAGCTGGCGGCCTGGCGCTTAGAGGCCTCTTCCTTGACAAAGTAAGCGGTGGGCTCAATGCACATCCCTACCAGCTGATAGGTCTTGCCGTCTTCTAAGGCAATGCTGCCCCGAGTCATCTCAGAGAGCTGGGGGCACTTGTTGGCCAGGCCCGTATTTCGAATCTGGTCGTAGGTCAACGGCACACTACTGGTGGCACTGGGCGCTTCGCTACAGGCTGTCAGTACACTCAGGCAGATGGCCAAGAACGCAACTAGGAGGGCGCGATACCTCATGGTCTACCTCAAAATTTAGTATGTAAAAGGCGCTGTCAAACTACTCAAATCATGCGACAGCCGCTGGCTCTGGGCCACTATGGCGATCGCCAGCATAACCCTGGCGCGATCACCCCTAAGGGCCATGCTTTAAACCATTGCGAGCAAGACCATTGCAAGCAGTTGCTGCAAGCAATCGGAGTCACTTGCTCCTCAACCCGGCAACAATGCTGGGTCTGCCCCTGGCCAGTAGAGCCTCAGTTAAGCATTCTACATGGCTCTGGGCCTCTTTCCTAGAATCTTGAGTTTCAGCGCCCTGAGCGCAGGGATGAATGCCAGCATCAATCTTCCTTGCCGGGGCGCACAGCTGTAGCTGTGCGCCCGTACCCAAATTCATGCTAGATGCCATGCTAGATGCCGTTGTATTGTTCTAGCCCCCGCCAGAGATAGAAGCAGGTGTCCTACACGCCAGAGCTATCACAACAATTACTGGTCAGGGCTTTACAAATTCCCGGAATTATCTTTAGTTGTAGGCAGCTAGCATTAAGCTGATCATCACATCCTGCGCTGACACCCATGGCTGATTACCCTCCTGCCGATCGCCGCGACACCCTACCGGAGGATTTAGACCAATTATCTAAGCTGATCGATCGACTCGCCCTTGATCGCCAGAACGAAAGTACGGCCCTCCTCAGCCTGCTGCGGTTGCTAGAAGAGCGTCACCGCGACATCTGCGAAACCCTCTTTTCTGAATCTCTGCCCGACAACCGCCAGCACCTGTACGCCCTGCTCAAAGACATTGAGTTAAATGGCGGCTGGCCCTACATTCAGCGCATGAAGCTCCAGGCGCTGCTGGCCAATCTGCCTGATCTCGACTTTGAATCTCTTTTTCCCAATCCAGTGGCTGGGTTTGACGAAGATCGGTTTCCCGGTGAAGACAAATAGCGCCGAGCTATAATCGGCTCGGTTGCTTTTGCTGTGGTGGCTTGCGTCAGCGGGGTTCTAGCAGACCCAGGGACACCCCATTAATTATCTCCTCAATTGAGCCACGTTTAAGCGTGGGGAGCTACCCTAAGGTTCGGCATGTTCTTTTGGCTTTGCACCTATGGTCGGTCTTTTTCCCATTGCCAGGCTCCATAGTTCGCTATTGCGACTGACTAGACCGCTGCTGGCACCGGGGCTCGCCCTGGCCTCAGGGCTGGGGGGGCTGGGGTTGTTGCCGATCGCTGGCATCACCGCGCCAGCCCTGGCTTTGAACGACTACTGCCAGGTGACGCAGGGGAGCGCCCAAGCCAAAGAAAACCTGCGCCAGGCGGCGCTAGACGGAGACGCCGCTGCCCAGCAGCAGTATCAGGCCATGGTGCGCCAGCATAGCGAAGATCTGCGCCACTGTCGCCGCCGCAATTGGCCCCAGCGCCAGGCGGTGTGGCTGAGGCTCTACCCCTGCGACCTGCAGCCCGGTATTTTAGACGCGCTCTTTGACCGCATGGTCAACATGGGCTACAACGAGGTCTACGTTGAGGTATTTTACGGTGGTCAGGTGCTGCTGCCTAAGGCCGACAACCCTACGGTTTGGCCCTCGGTGGTGCAGACGGCTGGCTATGAGCGTCGCGACCTGTTGGCTGAGGCTATTGAGAAGGGGCGTCAGCGGGGCATGCGGGTTGATGCCTGGATGTTTGCCCTCAATTTTGGCTATTCCTACGGGTTGAGGGCCGACCGTGAGCAGGTGCTGGCGCTCAATGGCCGTGGCCAGACCACCTTCACTTTTGCTAAGTCTGGCGCTTCGAGCAACCCAGATGAAGTGTTTATTGACCCCTATCATCCCCAGGCCCAGGCCGACTACAGCCGACTGCTGGCGGCGGTGCTGCGGCGGCAGCCCGACGGCCTGCTGTTTGACTATGTGCGCTACCCCCGTGGCGTTGGCCCCAACTCAGTGGCCGATAGCGTCGATGATCTGTGGATTTACGGTCAGGCCTCGCGGGATGCGCTGTTTCGCCGGGCGATAAACCAGCAGGGGCTAGAACTGATACGCCGCTATATCAGCCGAGGCCACTTGGTTGATCGCGACATTCAAGACGTGCGCGCCCTCTACCCCCATGAGCCCGAGCCCCTGTGGCAAAGCCGCACCCCGGCCCCGCCGCTATCGGCTGGTCAAACGCCGCCAACCCCGGCCAGTCTGCGGCCTCGGCTTCAGGCTGAGCTGTGGCAGCTGACGGTGGCCCACGCGGTGCAGGGGGTGATCGATTTTGTTAAAACCGCTGGCGAGCAGGTGCAGCGCGCCGGGATTGAGTCTGGGGCGGTGTTTTTCCCAGAGGGCAACCAGACGGTGGGTACCGGCGGCTATGACTCGCGCCTCCAGTACTGGGATCGCTTTCCCACCTGGATGACTTGGCATCCGATGGTCTATGGCGTCTGTGGCCATACGGGCTGTATTTTAGACGGCGTGCGTCGGGTGCAGTCGATGGTACCCAGTGGCGCTGCTCCCACGATTACCCCGGCCCTGGCAGGCATTTGGGGCCAGACCACCTACAATCGTCCGGCGCTAGAAACTCAAATGGAGGCCCTGCGGCGGTCGAGTCCGGAGATTACGTCGGTGAGCCACTTTGCCTACTCTTGGCAAGACCCGGAGTTTGACCGGGTGAGAAAGTTTTGCTCACTGTAGGTCTCATCCCACATCTGAGCCGATGGCCAACAGGCGCAGAATGCGGCGCAGGGGAACGTTGATCTGGGTCGATTGATTGGTTAGATCTCGGCCTAGATTGTAGATGGCTTGCTCAATTAGATAGTTGTCGAGCAGCACTTCTAGTTCTTGCTGGGTCTGGGGCAAAAAGCTGTCGTGGGCTGCGATCGCAAGGTAGGCTTTGACAAAGGTATAGCTGACCCACCGATACCAAAACTCTGCCCACTGCTCCATTTGGTGACGGTGGTCGGGCTGGCTCATGCCGCTTTCAAGCTCGTTGTCAAGGGCGAGATTGACCGCCGAGTAAAACGATTGCAGCATGCCGGCCACATCGCGCAGGGGCGATCGCTTCATGCGGCGCTCATTTAGGCTGCGGGCGGGGTCGCCTTCAAAATCGATGATAAAGAAGTCTTTGCCCGTGTACAGCACCTGCTCCAGGTGATAGTCGCCGTGGCAGCGAATCCGCAGCGCGGTGATCTTCTGGTTTAAGACCAGCTGAAACCGCTCTAGACAGGCATCTTGCTGGCCTAAAACAGCGGTGGCGAGCGATTGCGTCTCGGGGGGCAGATCCCCCAGGCGATTTTTAAGCAGTAAGAAAACCTGTCCGGTCAGGTTGCGGCTGTGCTGGTAGAGCGATCGCTGGTAGAGCGAGGTAAACGGCTCGGGGGCAAAGGCCGGGGTGTCGGCATCAACGGCCAGCGCCACATGGAGCTCGGCGGTGCGCTCCCCTAACCGCTGCATATTGGCCAGGTAGCTGTTGATCGCCTTACAGGCCGGAATCTGCGACGGCACCGAGGGCACCGGGCAGTAGGGCAGCGGAAAAAACACCTCGTCGGTCGGCGGTGCGGCAGGCTCTGGGTTCAGAGGTGAATCCACAGGCAGCGGCGCTTCGGCAATATCTGACTGATCCATGACGACGAGATCAAAGAAGTCGCGCAAATGGTCAAGGGTATATTCCCAGGCGCTGCGGGTATCGGGGATGAACTCTTGCAGAATGCCGATGGTGATCGGTTCTGCTGAGGCCCGCTGGTAGGCCAGCGTTCCGGCAATCGAGGGAATGTGGGTGAAGCGCTGGTGTCGATCTAAAAAGTGGCGCACCTCTAGGTCGGGGTGCTGCCCCTCTTCAATTTTTTGAAACAGCTTGAGAATCAGGCGGTTTTGGGCGGCGACGCCCCCGGTCTGGGCGTAGGCAATGGAGGTGTTGTTGTGTCTGCCCTTCATCAGGGCTGGCTCGAAGGGCAGCCCCTTGCCATCGGTATCCTCCTTTGCTGTGGCGCTTGGTTCAGCCCGGCTGATCTGCTCTAACAGGGGCGTAGCGGTAGTCACCAGTCGGCCAGCGGCATTCTCATACCCCTGCTGCTGGGCCATGGTCGTCAGCAGAGTGGTTAAAAACGACTTGTCGGCGATCGCTTCAAACAGCACTGCCCCCTCATCGGTGGCCGACTGCTTGAGCCGGGTCACTACCGACTGGGGGTCGTCGGCCAACAGCTGCAGCGCCTGATCGCCCTCGGCCACCGCCACAAACACCACATAGGTTTGCGGGCTGCCCTGGATGTAGTCGACATGCAGCTCTAGCATCTGAGCCTGACGGTCGCCGTAGGGAATTGGGATCGCTTCGACAATGCGTGCCGCCTGCACGGTGCGGTTTCTGCCGCCAAACCACTGATGCTTTGAGAGATAGTGAGGCAGCAGAGTCTCTAGGCTGGTGGCCAAGCTACGTCCCTGGGCCGATTGCAGCTGGGCAAATGCCCCGGTCCAGGCTCCGGTGAGCACCGGCAGATCGGGCTTGGGGATGACATCTAACGGAGCACCCTGGGGCTTGAGCACAAACCAGTAAAACGCGTAGGGGCCAATGCTCAAGAAATAGGGTGACTCATCGATTGGCGGAAACTCGGTGCGGCCAAACACCTCCACGGGCACCGACCCCTTGAGGGCGGTGAGCTCTAGCTCGACGGTCTGCACAAACCGAGACAGGTTGGCCACCACCAAGATCTGCTCGTCTTTGTAGGTGCGGGTAAAGGCCAGCACCTTGCGGTTGTCGGGGTGCAAAATTTGAAAGTCACCGCTGCCCAGGGCGCGAAAGTGCTTGC
>RECJ01000160.1 GCA_007694115.1 Leptolyngbya sp. DLM2.Bin27
GCTGCCGTAGCCCCGATAGAGCTGAAAGAAGCGACTAAACCCAACCGTCTTCTGGCCCCGCTGAGTGAGGTGACCACGATAGTAGGGCACAACATTGTCCCCAAAACTGTCGCGATACTCAGCAGAATCAAAGTAAGTGTTGATCTCTGCCTCGTAGCCGTAGGTGTTATAAAGGTCTGTATGAAATGCGATTTCGTCCTGGCTGTAGGGCGCCCGACCCAGCAGGTGCTTGTAGTTCAGCTCAATAAAGCGATTCTGCGGCCCGCTCAGGAAAAACTTATCCCGATAGAGGTCAGACAGGGCCAAGGCCCGGACAAAATCTCGAACTGAAATATCTCCCTGCCGGAGCAAAGACTCGGCGCTGGTATTGCGCTCGCTGGCCATAATGTACTGGTTGCCAAAGACTTGGCGGTAAGCAGCGCGAATCACCGCTTCCACATCGTCCTGGGTCCAGTTGGGCCGCAGCTCTACCTGCATCGACTCGCTGTAGGGCGAAACGCCAAGGCGTCCCGCTGCAGTGGTTACTGCCATGGTTGCCTCCTTGGGCGTATAGATACAACAATGCCCGGAGCAACAAACAATTGCTAACAATGCGCTAACAACTGTCTGCCCCTCCGGGCAAATCGCCAACCTAGCTTAGGGCGTTGATGGCGTAGTCGATGTAGGAGTTGGCTTCAACAGCGCCGTCGCCAGACAGACCGTGGTTAGCTTTGATGTGCTTCAGAGCTTCCACGTACCAGCTAGGAGACAGTTCAAAGGTGCTGTTGATTTCGTCGAGGCCAGCCACCAGGTACTCATCCATGGGGCCAGTACCGCCAGCGATGAGGCAGTAGGTGATCATGCGGAGGTAGTAGCCGATGTCGCGGGCGCACTTAGCTTTGCCGCGCTCGTCAGCTGCGTAGTTAGGCCCCTGCATCTGGGTGGTGTAGGGAAACTTGTTGTACACAGCTTGGGCAGCGCCGCTCACCAGGGAGTCAGACTTGGTGGTCAGTGCTTTGGCAGCTTCTAGACCAGACTGAGCTTGGCGGAAACGGCCAAAGGCAGTTTGCATCTCGGTGCTGCTCAGGAAACGGCCCTGGGAGTCAGCAGCGGCTACAGCTTCGGTTAAAGGGGTTTTCATGGCTTAGGATTCTCCTTCAGTGATCTTCACAGCGAATAAATCAAATGAAAGGCGTTGCGCCAGTTGACCAAGACCAAAAATCTAGGCCAAAAATCGCAAGCCAGCTGATTGCTTGGTTAAACCTAAGCAACCGCAGCAGCAGCTAGGTCAAAGTAGCTGCCGATCTCGGAAACGAGGGAGCTGCAATCACCTTGGGTGATGTTGCTGGTGTCGTTAACAATGGCGATCGCAGCTTCTTTCATCTTTTCAACGCCAGCAGCCACAGAAGCGCCGGGGGTGCCCAGAGCCACGTAGGTCTCGCGTAGGCCGTTCAGGCAGCGGTCGTTGAGAACGCTGGCATCGCCAGAGAACACAGCGTAGGTCACATAGCGCAGGATGATTTCCATGTCGCGCAGGCAAGCGGCCATGCGGCGGTTGGTGTAAGCATTACCACCGGGAGCGATCAGCTGGGGCTGCTCGGCGAACAGAGCGCGGGCAGCATCGGACACAATCTTGGAAGAGTTGCTGGTGATGCGGTTCACGGAATCCATGCGCTTGTTGCTGTCGGCAACCATGCGCTGGAGAGCATCGATCTGATCGGTGGAGAGGAAGTCGCCTCGTGCGTCGGCTTGGGAAACGACTTTAGTGAATGCGTCAAACATCGACTCAAATCTCCTAATATTTTTGTCGCTGAGTTTGCTTGAAAAGTGGTCAAAAGACCGAGTTAATCATTAGTTCAGCCGGAGCTGTCTAACTAATCTATAGGGAGGATCTTAAAGATCAGCGGGCTCGGTTTTCTCATCTAGTTTACATTTCCTCAAAGTTGTTCAAGCTTCTACATAATCCGCCGAACGTGCCTAGGAAAAGAAGGTGAATGAGAGGGAGGAGGTACGCCTCTGCAAGGGAGCCGCAACATGCCTCGAAACCGTTGCCTGAATTGGCTTTCGCTAATTCATGTAACCCTCCAAAGATGTTTATACACCGCTGGTGTGTCTTTATCTTTTACAAGTTATTAAGGAAAAGCGGCGTGGCTAGGTGGGTTAAAGCAAAAGAATTTGCCGCTGCTGGGCACTCTAGGAGCTTTGTGCAGCACCGGAGTCTTCTCAGGTAACGTAATATTCCGCAATCATAAGCCTAAAGAGGCCGTCAAAATGGCCGTTTCCAGGCTGTCTGCTTCCCTAGTTTAGGATCCAGATCTCGGTGCGAATTGGTATTTGGCCCTAGCCCCGGCGCTGACCGACAGACAGCGCTAAGATCAAAATCGATCACCCGCTGTCATTGGCTGCACTGGGTGATCACTTAAGATTTGCCAACTGATATCCGTCAGGCCAACCTTTTTTGAGCACGTTAGTAACAGAGACCTGCCCCATGGACGTAATGGACTTTTTCCGCATGAGTGCGGGCCAGTGGAATTCCCAGCGCACGACCCACCACCTGCCCTTTCGCCGGGCCGAATTGGGCGGTTCTAATATTTTGGTGGAGGCGTTGGCCGCCGCGCACCCCAGCGTGATTGAAATCTGCCAGCTCCACGATGTTGACCCAGCCCTGGCCGTGGGCGGTGCCTATGTCACCTGGCACGGTGCCATGGCCTGGGACAAAGATGACGAAAACCACCAGGGCAGTACGGTGTTTGCCCTGGTGCCCGATGCCGATGACCCCAAGCAGGGTCAGCTGCTGCGGGAGCGAGGCTATGCCGAGATTGTGCCAGTCATAGGCCGCTATGAAATTGACGGCGAGGACGGGCTGCTGCTGATCACTGAGTACGAAACCATGAGCTCCATTGAGCGCTTTTGGTTTGCCAACCCCAACCTGCGGCTGCGCACCAGCGTGGTGAAGCGGTTTGGGGGCTTTAGCACGGCGTCGTTTTGTGCTGAGTCGCGCCTGGCTGAGCCGGTAGCTGAGCCGGTGGCTGAGCCAGAAACACCTCAAGCGCTAGCGCCGCTGTCGGCTTTTGGCTGGTAGGCGAATCGGCCGGGTTTACGGTGCCGGGTTGGCGGTTTACGGCAAGCCGGCAGCTGCGTTCTGGTCTAGAGCCCAGGCCTGGGGAAAGCTGGTTGCGGCGGTTATCCCAGGGCAATGTCTAGAAACATCATCACTACAAAGCCGCCCATCAGGCCCACGGTGCCGCGCTGGCCAAAGGCCTTGCGGTCGA
The DNA here is from genome assembly GCA_007694115.1 of Leptolyngbya sp. DLM2.Bin27. Taxonomy (GTDB): domain Bacteria; phylum Cyanobacteriota; class Cyanobacteriia; order Phormidesmidales; family Phormidesmidaceae; genus Nodosilinea. Next base: position 3,252 of record RECJ01000160.1, read on the forward strand.
TGTCAGGGATGATCTCATCGACGATCACAAATAGCATGGCCCCGGCGGCAAAGCCCATAGCCCAGGGCAGGGCGGCCTGGGCTACGGTGACGACGGCGGCCCCGGCCAGCCCGCCCAGGGGCTCAATCAGACCCGTCAGCGACGCAATGGTAAAGGCGTAGAGGGGAGCGTAGCTCAGGTCGCGCAGGGCGATTGCAACGACAAACCCCTCCGGAATGTTTTGCAGTGCAATGCCAATCGCCAGGGCGATCGCACCCGCCCGCTCGCCACCGCCGAAGCCCACGCCCACCGCCAGCCCCTCGGGAAAGTTGTGCAGTGCGATCGCAATTACAAACAGCCAGATGCGGGTGATATTTTGGGCCTCTGGCCCCTCGGTGCCCTTAAAAAAGTGCTCGTGGGGAAACAGGTTGTTTGCCCCCCAGAGAAACGCGCCGCCCAGCAGCACGCCAGTGACCATCACCAGGGCGGCGATCGGGCCAGGGTAACCCAGGGCGATCGCCGCATCGGTGCCGGGCAAAATCAGCGAAAACGACGTGGCTGCCAGCATCATGCCGCCGCCGATGCCCAGCAGCACCCCCTGGGTGCGCTCGGAGGGCTTAAACGGCAGCAGCACCGGCAGAGCCCCAAGGCTGGTACTCAGGCCAGCCAAGAGACTCGCGAGAAATCCGGAGGCGAGGGGGGTCATTGCGGTAGGTGAAGCAGGTGAGGAAGTCAGTGAGTGGGTGGTGAGACAACTGTAGGTGACTGACGCTGGCGAGGCTACTATACTAATCTGACGCTTTTAGATTTAGGTTCACTCACCCCAATACTCGGCTGAGCCAAAAATGATGGGTTATGGGGTTGAAGGTATGCGGTTCACGGCAGTCCTTGAACCGCATACCTTCAACCCGGCACCCTAAGGCCATTAGGGCCTGTCACAGTTAACTTGGTCAAAACCGAGGGCAACGGCTCATACCCAAGTGATCTAAATTATCGTCAATACCTCTGGGCGAATGCAATTCGCCCCTACCCACCCGCAACTCACCCACTCACCTACCCTTTGACCATGACTCCTGAACTGACCCGCTTTGGCGAGGAAATGTCTCACCTCACCGGGGTGCGCGCCATTATGAAAGACATTATCGAGACACTGCAAGCGGGGCAGGGACAGCAGTTTATCAACCTGAGCGCGGGCAACCCGGTGATTTTGCCGGAAATCGAGCAGCTCTGGCGCGACTGCACCCAGGATCTGCTGGCCAGCTCTGAGTACGGCAATGTGGTCTGTCGCTACGGCACCAGCCAGGGCTATGAGCCGCTGATCGCCGCGATTAAAGACGACTTTAACCAGCGCTACGGGCTAGAGCTGAGCGATCGCCACATTTTGATCACCCCCGGCAGCCAGGCGCTGTACTTTTTGGCTGCCAACGCCTTTGGCGGCTACCATACCAATGGCCGGATGAAAGATATCGTGCTGCCCCTCAGCCCCGACTACACCGGCTACGGCGGCATTTCCCTGGTGCCCGAGGCGGTGCGGGCCTACCGCCCGACGATTGCGGTGGATGAGGCGGCCCACCGGTTTCGCTATCGCCCCGACTTTAGCCAGCTGAGCATCACCGCCGACACGGGGTTTGTGCTGTTTTCGCGCCCCTGCAACCCCTCGGGCAATGTGATTAGCGCTGAGGATGTGCGATCCATCGCCGATCTGGCGGCGGTGCACCATGTGCCCGTGCTGGTCGACTCGGCCTACGCGCCCCCCTACCCGGCGCTCAATTTCACCGAGATGGAGCCGGTGTTTGGCGACAACATTCTCCACTGTATGAGCCTCTCTAAGGCCGGGCTGCCCGGTGAACGGCTGGGAATAGCGATCGGCGACCCGGCGATTATCAACGTGCTGGAATGTTTTCAGACCAACTTCTGCATTCACTCGTCGCGCTACGGCCAGGCGATTGCCGCCCGCGCCATTGCCTCTGGCGAGCTGGCCCGATTGGCTGAGCAGGTGATCCGCCCCTACTACCAAGACAAGTTTGCGGTGCTCGCAGCCGCCCTCGATCGCGCCCTGCCCCAGAGCCTGCCCTGGTATTTGCACAACGGCGAGGGGGCAATTTTTGCCTGGCTGTGGTTTGACCGCCTGCCCATTACCGACCAAGAACTCTACCAGCGGCTTAAGCAGCGGGGGGTGATTGTGGTGCCGGGGAACCCGTTCTTTCCGGGGCTGCGCCCGGAGCAGGGAGAGCCCTGGCCCCACACCCGCCAGTGCCTGCGCCTGAGCCTGACCGCCAGCCATGCAGACCTGACCACGGCGGCCCAGCACCTGGGTGCCCTGGTGGCCGAAGTCTATCAAACCCAGGCGGTGCCCGCCTAATGACTACCGCTGCCACCTCCCCCACCTCAGATCCAGCCGACTGGATTGAAATTGGCCGCATTGTCGCCCCCCAGGGGGTGAAAGGCGAAGTGCGCGTGTACCCCAGCAGCGACTTTCCGGAGCGCTTTGTGGAGCCGGGCCAGCGGTGGCTGAAACGGCCCCGCAGCCTCACCCCTGAGCCGGTGGATCTGGTGCGGGGCCGCCACATCGACGGCAAGGGGCTGTACGTGGTGCAAATTGCCGGGGTCAACAGCCGCGACGGAGCCGAGGCCCTGCGGGATGCGGTGCTGATGGTGCCAGCCAGCGATCGCCCCCAGCTGGAGCCCGACGAATTTTACGTGGCCGATCTAGTGGGGCTGCGGGTGATTGTGCAGGCCACGGGCGATGAAATTGGCACCGTCACCGATATTTTTGCCGCCGGCAACGACCTCTTAGAAGTTACTTACTATCCTCTCAACGTAGAGAATTCAACGCCTGCGGCCCCTCGCACCGTGCTGGTGCCCTTTGTCAATGCGATTGTGCCCGTGGTGAATTTGGCCGAGGGGTACCTTGAAATTGACCCGCCATCAGGACTTTTAAGCCCTTAGGCTTATGACTTTCTTATCTTTAAATTTTATAGTCGGCTCAACGACCATAAATGGAACGACCAACTCGCCCCAGCCCTCGTTTGAGGGCTGGGGTTTGCTTATGGAGATAGACCCCTGACTTGGGATGGGGCGATTTCTCGAAAAGAGCTTTCCTGCACTGGGCAAACGGTTGTTTGCCCCTACGGTATCAGTGGGCGATTGTCTTGGCCGGAGATGGCTTTAAACCTAGCGGTATTGCCCCCTGCAACGCTGTCAACTAGCCCAGGGACGCGGATCTAGCCTCATTGGCCTCAGGCTGCCGCCGCAGCGTCCAATAGGGCGGGGCTTGGTCGGCAAAGGGGCCGGTTTTGAGAATCTCAAAGCCGTGGCGCTGGTAAAACCGCAGGGCTCCTGCGGTGGAGGTTTCGAGGTAGCAGGGCTGGTGGGTGCGATCGCATTCCTCCAACACCGGCTGGATCAGCTGGTGACCCACCCCCTGGCGCTGGTAGCGGGGGCTGACCGCCAGCAGCATCAGGTACCAGTGGGGCATGGGCATGGCCTGGTGGTGGTAGCGATCGAGGGTGAGGACGATCTGCCAGCGGGGCAGGTATGGCCAGGGCAGGCGAAAGGGTAACTCATACAGCCCGGCCCGCAGCAGATTCATCAGGCTCACCGACTGCCCCGGCGGCAGCCAAATGGCGACGCCTTTGAGGGTTTGGCCATCGGTGTCGGTGAGGCAATAGCCGTGATCGCCGCCGCAAATCAGCAGCAGGCGAAACAGGTAGGCCATCAGGGCTGGGCGATCGCCTACGTCGGCGGGCACCAGGTAGTGACACTGCGGGTCGTCGGCAAAGGCGGCGCAGAGCAGATCAGTGGCAGCGTCAAACTGAGTGGGTTTTAGAGGTTCTAGGGTTAAGGTTTCCATGGGGTTCACCAGATGAGGTCGTTGAGAAAGGCGGTCAAGTTAGCGCCGTCGATTTTGACGGCGGTGGCCATCCAGCCAATGGCGGCGCGATCGCGTTCTACGCCGCACTGCACCAGCAGTTGCCAGGCGGCAGCGGTTAAGCCTAACCAGGGGTAGATCTGGCGGCGGCCATAGCGTAGCCAGATCGCAACGGATCGCAGCGTCATCGCTTGCCTCCCGGAGATCTCTCCAGGTAGGCCGTGATCAGGTCGGCCAGCAGCTCGGCCTGCTGGCGGTAGCAGACCATCTTGGGGTTGACCATGCGCTCTGAGATCAGCCCGTCGATCAGGCAGAGCACGTGGGTGGCAATTAGCGGGTTATCGATCTGGAGAGCGGCCATGATCTGATCGCGCGATCGCCCGCTCACCCGCTGCACCGCCTCATTCACCCGCGACGATCCCACCCCCGCCTGCTGGTAAAAATCCATCATTAGCAGGGTCTGCTTGATCAAGTAGTCTTCGTTAGCTTCGAGGAAATCTCCCAGGGCCAAAATCCGCTCCCGCAGGCTGCTCAACCCCTGGATCTCAGCACTGGCCCGCAGCAGATCCTGCGTCGTCAATTCTTCGATCAGCTGCATAAACAGATCCTCCTTGCTGGGGAAGTAGTAGTACAGCGTGCCGGTGGAAACCCCCAGGTCCTTGGCGATCTGGCGGGTGGTGAGGCTGGCGTAGCCGTGGTCGGCAAACAGGTCAAAGCACTGGTGCAGCAGCTCTTTGCGGTACTCGTCGTGGTCGACAACTTAGGGGGTGACAAGGGGACTCAACGCTTTAGGGGACAACGCTTTGAGAGAATA
>RECJ01000212.1 GCA_007694115.1 Leptolyngbya sp. DLM2.Bin27
GCATAACCCTCAGCCTTTTTTTTAGCCCTCTACTCCTTGTCGAACTCACGTTCTGCCATTTTTGAGCGGGTAGCTAGCAGACTTGATTACCCGACCAGTGGGCCTAGCGCTTGGCCACAGTCATGGTCTGCTGCCAGACCACAGCGTGATCGCGGCTCAACCCCGAAATCACCAGCGTCTCGACACCTTCAATCCCCATAGAGGCTAGGTTGGGCTGGGTCAATAGGGCATGTACCTGCTGGGCCGCCGCTTCGGGGTTAATTACCCGCACCGCCAACCACGAAATATAGAGCTGGTTGCCCTGGACGCTAACTTGTGCCCCCACACCCTGCCGCTTGAGGAGAATTTCAATCCGCTGGGCAGGGGTTAGCGACTCGTCGTCTAGGGGGTCAGCTGGCTCGGGATTGACTGCCGCTGCGGCTTCCACGGGTGGCGGATTTTCTATGTGGTCTTTGAGCTGGTAAAACGCCTGCTTGAGCGCTTCTACCCTGGGGCGATCGCCCTCGCGCAGGGCTAGGGCTTTTTGCTTAAAGTAGGTACCCTCTACCTTTTGCAGGGAGTCGCCCGGCTCTAAGCCCAGCTGGGCATAGGCAAAGGCAATGGTGTCTGGGGCCGATCCAGAGGGGGTGTCAGCTGGCTCAGATGCTGCTGTGGGCTGGGCGATCTCAGGCTGGGCAATGGGCTCAGGTTCAAGGGTAAGGGGCCTGATCTCGGCGGTGGCCGCCCCCAAATCTACCTCAATACCCCAGCTGGGCTGCGGCTGGTCGGTCTGCCCGCCGTAGATCTGAAGCACCGTCAGGGCCGTGACCTGAAGCCGGTCTAAGCCTCGCCGCACATAGGCCACCGTGGCCGCCTGGGGGGGCAGGGTAGGGGCGGTGAGCCAGAGTTGTAGGCAGTCGCCCTGGCGATCTCCTCTGACCGTGACGCCCTTAGATTGCAGAGCCTGATTCATGAGGGCCGCGATCGCAGCGGCATCTCCGCCTTGGGCCTGTTCCAGCAGAGAGGAGGGCATGGGGCAAACTCCGAACTAATTTCCCTAGCCTAAGATAACCAATGGCTAGCCAGTTTGCCTGCCCCTGAGCTCTCACAGATTCTGCCGCTATGCCGGGGGCCATTCTAGCACCCACTGGCCCAGCAGCCCGATGCGAAAGTCGTTGAGAATACGCTTGGCGGTGCGCTCAGTATTGCCCTGAAACTTTGTGGCCGCCACCTGGACGACAAAGTCTTCCCCCGTGCGGTCATCTAGGGTGAGACCGTAGCGGGCCTGCAAAATGTCTTGGTAATTGTCTGGAGAGTTGGCCTGCTGGAGGTCTTTAAGCACATCTAAAAACACTGCCGCCGTGCGCTGAGTGTCGTAGGAAGCCTCACCAATATCGTCGCAGATGGCCAGCTTCAGGGCCGCCGCCTGATTATCCATCCGAGACGGAATCACCCCTGGGGCATCGAGCAGATCGAGATCGCCCGACAGCCGAATCCAGCGCAGCTGACGGGTGATGCCGGCCCGGCGGGCGCTGGCCACCACTTTGCGGTTGAGCAGACGGTTGATCAACGCCGACTTGCCCACGTTGGGAAAGCCAATCACCACGGCGCGAATCGGGCGTGGCTTCATGCCTCGGGCCTGGCGGCGCTGGTTGACGGCCTCGCCTGCGGTTTGGGCGGCCTTGGCGATCGCCTTTACCCCCTTGCCCTGCTGGCCATCGGTGAAGTAGGGCACCTCGCCCTGCTGGCGAAACCAGGTTTCCCAGGCAGTGCGGGCCTCAGCTGAAACCATGTCGACCCGGTTGATCACCAGCACTCGAGGTTTGTCACCCACCCAGATATCGACCTTGGGGTGCCGCGTCGAAAGGGGAATCCGGGCATCGCGCACCTCCAGCACCACATCCACGCGATTGAGCTGATCGACTAGGGCTTTTTCGGCTTTGGCGATGTGGCCAGGGTACCAGTGGATTTCAGGGGTGGACATGGGGTGGAAGGGTAGGGAGTAGGGAGTGGAGGGCTAGGGGCAGCCTTGGGGGTCTGATCGGTACCGGACGATCGCCGATTGGCGGGGGGAAAATTCCCTGGGGGCTCAGGGTGCCTAACTATAGGGTTTAGTCGCTGTCCCTTCAGCCCATGAGTCTACCCTACTGGCAGGGTCGCCAGGGTCGCCAAAGTTTCGCCGCACCAGGTCAGCCAGCTGGTTTCGTAGTGAATACCGTTGCGCAGGGTGATGTACCGAAACCGGGCCGCTAGGGGTAGGGTTTCACAGTTTAAGAAGTATTTGCGCTCAATGTCTCGGTAGGCCGCCAGCGCCGCCTCATGCTGGGCGCGTCTGGGGGTGGGGGAATTTTTCTGAAGGCTGTGGCGAGGGGGCGGGGTGAGCTGAGGATTTGGGTGGGCAATGCCCACCCTGCGGTCTACCCACCTACCCATCCACTCACTCACCTCGCCCCCTAGGGAATAATCAGCACTGGGCAGGGCGACAGGTTGATCACCCGCATGGTGACACTCTCGTTTTGCACATCTTCGATCAGACCCACACCCCGGCAGCCCATGGCGATCAAGTCGGCATCAAGCTCGTCGGCCACGTCACAGATCACAAAGGCGGGCTGGCCTTCGCGCTCAATCACGCTGGCCTCAATTCCCTGGGAGGCAAATAGCTCTTTGGCTTTGCCCAACAGCTGCGCCACCGCCTCGGGGGAAGACTGCCCGGCGGGCTGAGGAGCGCCAGCGGTGCCAGCTTCAACGACCGACAGCAAAACCAGCCGACTCTGGTGCATTTTCACCAGCTCGGCCACCTTAGGCGCAGCCTGCTGCGCCTCAGAACTCATGTCGATGGGAAATAAAACCGTCTTGAACATGGTGTATCGAAGGGAACTCACACTCCGGTAAAATGAGGGCGGCAATAGGTAAATATTACGACAGACACAGTCGCTGGGCCTAGCAGCACAACCCTCTCAAGTCTACCTTAGTCAAAGGTTGGGGCCGCTGCCATCCACGCGCTGCATAACGTAATAAATACAGAGACTTAAACCAGTTTTAGGAGGGTATCTCAGTGGTTAAAAAATCCGTGGCAAGCCTAACAGCAGCTGACGTTTCGGGCAAGCGGGTGCTGGTGCGGGCCGACTTCAACGTACCCCTTGATGACCAGGGGGCGATCACCGACGACACCCGCATCCGGGCTGCCCTGCCCACTATCCAAGACCTCACCGGCAAAGGGGCCAAGGTGATTCTCAGCAGCCACTTTGGCCGCCCCAAGGCCCAGGTGGTCGAGAGCATGCGCCTCACCCCTGTGGCCAAGCGCCTCAGCGAGCTGCTGGGCCAGGATGTGATCAAGTGCGACGACTGCATCGGTGACGCAGTCGCCGCCGCCATTGGCGGGATGGCCAATGGCCAGGTGGCGCTGCTCGAAAACGTGCGCTTCTACGCGGGCGAAGAGGCCAACGACCCTGAGTTTGCCAAGGCCCTAGCCGCCAACGCCGACCTGTACGTCAACGATGCTTTTGGCACCGCCCACCGCGCCCACGCCTCCACCGAGGGCGTGACCAAGTACCTCAGCCCCTCGGTGGCGGGCTACTTGATCGAGAAAGAGCTTCAGTACCTCCAGGCGGCGATCGAGAATCCGCAGAAGCCCCTGGCGGCAATCATCGGCGGCTCTAAGGTCTCCAGCAAGATCGGCGTGATCGACACCCTGCTCGACAAGGTCGACAAGCTGCTGATTGGCGGCGGCATGATCTTCACCTTCTACAAGGCGCGGGGCCTCAACGTGGGCAAGTCGCTGGTGGAAGAAGACAAGCTGGAGCTGGCCAAAGCCCTGGAAGCCAAGGCCAAAGAAAAAGGGGTTGACCTGCTGCTGCCCACCGACGTGGTGCTGGCCGACAACTTCGCCCCCGACGCCAACAGCCAAACCGTCAGCGTTGAGGCGATTCCTGACGGTTGGATGGGCCTCGACATTGGTCCCGACTCGATCAAGGTGTTCCAAGACGCCCTGAAGCAGTGCAAGTCGGTGATCTGGAACGGCCCCATGGGCGTGTTTGAGTTCGACAAGTTTGCGGCGGGCACCGAGGCGATCGCCCACACCCTGGCCGACCTTACCGGCACTGGCGTTACCACCATCATCGGCGGCGGTGACTCGGTGGCAGCGGTCGAGAAGGTGGGTGTGGCCGAGAAAATGAGCCACATCTCCACCGGCGGCGGCGCTAGCCTAGAACTGCTTGAAGGCAAAGAGCTGCCGGGCATCGCCGCACTAGACGAGGCCTAACACCGCATCCTAAAGCTCGAATCCGTAGGCTAAATACAACACCTCAGGAACAGCACTGGCTATCTCTGAGGTGTTTCTGTCTCTACATCAGCTCGATCTGACCCGCTCTAAACTGGCCTTGATTCAAAGGTAGTAGTCGGTAGTATCTGGCTGAGTTGGATCCTCCATCAAGGATTGCTCGCCTATCCAATGAACCGATTTCAAATACCACAAGGCTGCGACCCGACCAATCACTCAGGCTGCCTCCCTGGTGCTACAGCGCTCAATCGGCATCAAAGCTCTTTGGAGACAGGCTCCATAGGCTGCTCCAGGACATCGATAATCCAGGCCTCTTCGATCCAGGTTTTGCAGATCACTGCCAGGGGTAGGGCGAGGATGAGTCCTAAAGGCCCCAAAAAGGTGGCAAAAAAGATTTGGGAGATGAGCGTAGCGGCGGGCAGCAGCGCCACCTGCTTCTGCATCACCATGGGCGCAAACCAGTAGCTCTCGACGTTTTGGATCAGTACGTAGAGCACAAGTACCGCCAGAGCCGTGCCCGGCGACTGGAGCAGTGCTACAAATACGGGAAATACAGCGCTCAGAGCTGGCCCCAGGTTGGGAATAAAGTTAAACAACCCAGCCAGCACCGCGTGGGCAAAGGCATAGGGCACCCCCAGCAGCACCAGCCCGGTAAAGCTGATGGTAGCGACAAAAATTGAGTTGAGCGCTACACCACCGAGCCAAAACATCAGCGATCGCTCGCACTTGGTTAAAATTTCGTCGGCGCGGCGACGGTAGCTCGACGGAAACATCCGCAGCAGCAGCTGGCGGTAGGCCAGGGGGTTGGCCAGCATCATCAACGTCAGCACCAGCAGCAGCAGCAGCTGGAGCAAGATAGCCACGGAGCTGGAGAAAAAGGTCAAAAAGTTGCCGAATACCGTGGTGCCAATGGCGGTTGCCTGGCGCAGCAGGTCGGGCAGGGCTGGCAGCAGGCGCACATCTTGATCAGGGAACCAGTCGGGCGGGTTAGACTGAAACGCATCGAACCAGCCGCCCAGCTTATCGAACCCTTTGGGGGTGAGCAGCAGCAGCTCTTGAAACTGGCTGACAAACAGCGGTAGCACCAAACCCAAAAAAACCACGCCCCCCAGCAGCACTAGGGCAGCGGTGACCAACACCGATCGCTGCCTGGGCCAGTCGTACACCCGCGAGAAAAATCTCACCAGGCTGTTGAGGGCAATGGTGATCACGACGGCAGCAAAAATTAGCAGCACAATCTGGCGAAACTGCCAAATAATCGCCAGCGCAATGCCCAGGGCAGCTAAATTGATCCAGTCGGTGAGTTTCAAGGCAGGGACACCAAAACAGAGGGCCAAACAGCAGCGGTGAGAGTGAAATTAGATCTAGAGCCGTGAAAAAATTGTAGCTGAGTAATGCCACCGGAAATTCTAGTATCTTTCCAAGGGCTGTTATGCTGTAGGCCTGTTACGTTTTGGGTGTTATGGTAGCTCCCACTCCAGTTTCTCTCCGCGACCAGCAGCACCCGATGATTCGGACGCTGGCCGACCGTATCGAAACCACCTGGCAGCAGTATTTAGATCTTTCCCCTTACCATTTGCCCGAAGATCTGGGCTACATTGAGGGCCGCCTAGAGGGCGAACGACTCACCATCGAAAACCAGTGCTACCAGACCCCGCAGTTTCGCAAGCTGCACCTGGAGCTGGCGCGGGTGGGTAAAAATCTAGACATTTTGCACTGCGTCATGTTTCCTCGGCCTGAGTACTCTCTGCCGATGTTTGGCTGTGACCTGGTGGGTGGTCGGGGGCAGATCAGCGCAGCGATTATCGATCTTTCGCCCGTGGCGGCAACCCTGCCGGCGGGCTACATCGCCGCTCTAGAGGCGCTGCCCGCCCAGCCCTTTGCCGAGGAGCGTGACCTACCGGGCTGGGGGACAATTTTTTCGCCCTACTGCCGCTTCATTCGCCCCAGCAGCCCCGAGGAAGAGGGGCTATTTGTCGATCTGATCGTCAACTACCTGACCCTGCACTGTCAGCAGGCGCTAGCCACCCCGGCGATTTTAGCCCAGCGAGCACAGGTGATGGCGGGCCAGCGCCACTACTGCGAACAGCAGCAGCAGAATGACAAAACCCGCCGGGTGCTCGAAAAAGCCTTTGGGGCAGCCTGGGCTGAGCGCTACATGACCACGGTGCTGTTTGACCTACCCGAGCTATGATCTCGTCACAAATTGGGCAGTTGCTTGGTTAAAGTCGGGCGTGAGCGGCGCAGGCTAAAATGGAAAATCTCTGTTGTACATCAGCCGCCGCCATGACTGTCAGTTCTCCTACCCCGTTAGACACCCTCACCGTGGAGGCTGGTACGCCTCGTTTGGGGCGGCTGATTGTGTTTACCGGCCCTAGCGGGGTGGGCAAGGGCACGCTGCTGCGATCGCTGCGGCAGCGCTACCCGGCGATTAAACTGTCGGTGTCGGCCACTACGCGATCGCCCCGCCCCGGCGAGATCGATGGTAAAGACTATTTCTTTGTCAGCCGTGACGAGTTTCAAACGATGGTCGAGCAGGGAGACCTGCTGGAATGGGCCGAGTTTGCGGGCAATTTTTACGGTACCCCCAAAACCCCGGTGATCAAAGAGATCGAGGCTGGTCAGTGGGTGATCTTAGAAATTGAGCTAGAGGGCGCTCGCCAGGTGCGCGAGACCTTTCCCAATGCCCTCCAGCTGTTTGTGCTGCCCCCCTCCATAGAAGAGCTAGAAAACCGCATTCGCCAGCGGGGCACCGACGCCGACGCCGCCATTGAGCGTCGCCTGCAGCGGGCGCTAGTGGAGATCGATGCCGCCGCTGAGTTTGACGAGCAAATCGTCAACGATGACTTCGAAGTTGCCCTCCAGCAGCTAGAGAAGGCAATTTTTAGCAATTGAACAGATCGCCGGAAAAGAACATACCCCGAGGTAGGGGCCCAGAGCCTGCGTCTTCAGGAGAAAGCAACATGCTTCGGTATTTTGGCGGTCAGAATTGCCCTAAGCGATCAGGAAAGCAATCGGGAAATTGCTGCACTCAACCCATCAGCGCACCAACTCCGCTAGGCACTCATCGCTTGGCGGATGTCTTCTACGCGTTTGCGGTTGACTCCCAGGTCAGACTCGCCCAGGCGAGAGGCCGATCGCACCTGGATCACTGAGGCAGCGGGGTCGAGGTAAAACTCCACATCGTCCACAAAGCCCATCAGCTTACTGGCAAACTCGGCGTAGAGGTAGGTATCGGTGGCCTCTAAAATCGTGGTGCGGGGCATGGCTTTGATCACATCGGTGAGTTTGGCCAGCGCCTGGGCCGGGTCGCCGCTATAGGCCAGGGGGGCGATACTGTGCTCGGCGTCGGCATCGCCCTGGCTGATCACACAGTTGGGAGAGGCCGGGCAGGGGGCTAGCTGGCCTGCTTTAACGCCCAAATTGGTGGGGCGATCGCCCGCCATATTGCCAATGAACGGTAGTGCACCCATATAACTCACCTCTAAGGAAACAGCGGCACTGGGATCGGCATGGCCCAGCAGAGTCAGCATAACCAGAGCAACCGCAAACCCAAAACGAAAGATTGATGTCAGCATGATCGAATGTTCAAATCCTAGGGGGTGCTTCTACAGAGTTTACTCAATTCTGGGGTGGGGCTTGGTGGCATTGGTGCGGGCTGGGGCAAAATCAGCTTCCCCGCTGGCTTTGCCCTCTGCCTGAGCAAAAACATTGCTGCTACGACGGCAATCTATGGCGAGGAAAGCCTAGGGCTTTGTAGCATAAGACAGTTAGATCAGCTAGATCAGCGCCCGGATCTACTCCATTCTTTGAGGTCAGCTATGACTACCCTTGCCGCTCCTAACGCCATTGCCGATCTCTTGCGCCGCCAGCGGGCCTACTGGGCCACCGGGGCTACCCGTGACCTAGAGTTTCGCCTTGCCCAGCTGAAGGCGCTGCGGAGTGCGATCATCCAGTACCAAGCCGACATTATCGATGCCGCTAAGCAAGACCTGGGTCGCCCCGAGTTTGAAGGCTATATCGAAGTCGCGGTGATCAGTGAGCTTGACTATGTGATCAAGCACCTGCGGCGCTGGGCCAAACCCCGCAAGGCCTCGATTCCCCTCAGTCAGATGCCGGGTTCGGCCTGGGTACAGCCTGAACCTCGGGGGGTGGCGCTGATTATTGGCCCTTGGAACTACCCATTTCAGCTGATCATTTCGCCGCTGATGGGGGCGATCGCAGCGGGCAACTGCGCCATCGTCAAACCCTCAGAAGCAGCCCCGGCCACCGCCAATGTGCTGGCCCGGCTGATCGCAGACACCTTTGACCCCGCCCATGTCGCCCTGGTGGAAGGGGACGCCGACACCGCCCAGGCGCTGCTGGCAGAAAAGTTTGACTATCTATTTTTTACCGGCGGCGAGCGGGTGGGCAAGATCGTCATGCAGGCGGCAGCCCAGCATCTCACCCCCGTCACCCTAGAGTTGGGCGGTAAAAGCCCCTGCATTGTCGATGCCGATGTCAACCTGGAGGTGGCGGCCCGGCGGATCATGTGGGGCAAATACCTCAACGCGGGGCAAACCTGCGTGGCCCCTGACTACCTGCTGGTCGACGAACGCATCAAGGATGACCTAGTGGCCGCCCTTCAGCAGCGGATCAAAGCCTGCTACGGCGACGACCCGGCCCACAGCCCCGACTATTCGCGGATTGTGAATGAGCGCCAGTTTGATCGCCTGGTGGGGCTGCTGGAGGGCGGCCAGATTTTGGCAGGGGGTGAACATGACCGGGGCGATCGCTACATCGCCCCTACGCTGATCGACGGCATCGATTGGGATGCCCCGATTATGCAGGAGGAGATTTTTGGGCCAATTTTGCCGATCTTGACCTACCGGGATCTGGGGGATGCGATCGCAGCCATCAACCAGAAGCCCAAGCCCCTAGCGCTGTATCTGTTTTCGCGCGATCGCCAGGTGCAGGCCCAGGTGCTAGCCCAAACCACCGCCGGGTCAGTGGGCATCAACGAAGTGATCTTGCAGATCGCTGTGTGGGATATGCCCTTTGGCGGCGTGGGCAGCAGCGGCATTGGGGGCTACCACGGTCAGTACAGCTTCGACAGCTTTTCTCACCTCAAAAGCGTGCTCAAAAAGCCCTTTTGGTTAGATCTCGACTGGCGCTACCCTCCCTACGCAGGCAAGGTCAAGCTGTTTCGCAAACTGTTTGGCATGTAATCAGGCGATCCCTGGCAACGAACATCCTCCGATGTAGGGGCGCAGGGCCTGCGCCCTCCTGAGAAAGCTATTTCTTGAAAAGAACTTCCCTGCGCTGGGCAAACAACTGGCAAACAACTGTTTGCCCCTACGTAGGCCAACTTGTCAGTGGGGTATTGTCTATGACGGGAGATTGGGGACTAGCCAATAAATAAAGTCCCAGCGTCATTCCCGCGCAGAGCCTGCCCCCGCGAAGGCGTGGGGCGGGAATCCACCCTAGAGCATCCACTTTCTCGACTATCTTATTTTGATGCGAATCCCTTACCTGACCTTGGCTGACAGTTGATTTTGCTGCTATAGTCCCGTTCAACCCTGGCGCTGTAGGCGAGTCGGCTGTGTCAACTCTTCTGGTCAAAAATATCCATACCCTGGTCACGCTGGATGACCAGCGGCGCGAGCTGCGATCGGGGGCGCTGTTTATTCGTGATCACATCATTGAGCAGGTCGGCACCACCGAAGACCTGCCCCAGACCGCCGATCGGGTGCTGGATTTGGGCGATCGCCACCTGGTACTCCCCGGCCTAGTCAATACCCACCACCATTTCTTTCAGACCCTGACCCGCGTGGTGCCAGGGGCACAAAACTCGTCGCTGTTTAACTGGCTCAGCGCCCTCTACCCCCTGTGGCAGCAGCTCACCCCCGAGGCCATTCGCCTCAGCGCCCAGGTGGCCGCCGCCGAGCTGATCTACTCGGGCTGCACCACCGCCAGCGACCACCTCTATCTCTTTCCCAACGGCTGCACCCTCGATGACGAAATCGAGGCGGTGGGCCAGACCGGGCTGCGGTTTCACGCCAGCCGGGGCAGCATGAGCCTGGGCGAGAGCCAGGGCGGCCTGCCCCCCGACTCGATCGTTGAGGCCGAGGCCGACATTCTCAAAGACTCCCAGCGGCTGATTGAGCAGTACCACGACAACGACCCCTACGCCCTGACCCGCATTACCCTGGCCCCCTGCTCTCCCTTTAGCGTGTCTACGGATTTAATGCGAGAATCTGCCGCCCTGGCCCGGTCTTACCCCGGCGTGCGGCTGCACACCCACCTGGCCGAAAACAGCTCCGACGTCACCTACAGCCTCGACACCTTTGGCCTCACCCCCGGCGACTACGCCGCCTCGGTGGGCTGGTTGGGGGAAGATGTCTGGCACGCCCACTGCGTCAAGCTTGACGATCAAGCGATTCACAGCTTTGGCCAGACGGGCACCGGGGTGGCCCACTGCCCCTGTAGCAATATGCGCCTGGCCAGCGGCATGGCCCCCATCCGCAAACTGCTCGATCACCATGTGCCCGTGGGCTTGGGAGTCGATGGCTCGGCCTCTAACGACGGCAGCCACCTGCTGGCCGAGGCCCGCCAGGCCTTTCTCATGGCCCGTGTGCGCGAAGAAAACGCCGGGGCACTGACCGCCCGCGAAGCGCTGGAGATCGCCACTCGCGGCGGAGCCAAGGTGCTGGGCCGCAGCGACATTGGCCACCTGGCCCCCGGCATGGCCGCCGATTTTGTGGCGGTGAATCTCGATCGCCTGGCGCTGTCGGGCACCGCCTACGACCCCGTTGCCGCACTGATTTTTTGCCTGATTGACCGAGTCGACTACAGCTTTATCCATGGCAGAGAGGTGTTAAACCCTTCAGGCTTACTGACGCTGGATCTGCCGGTGGTGCTGGAGCAGCACGGGGCGGTGGCGCGATCGCTCGCCGCCTAGGGTGAGGGTTACGGTTTTGCCGGGTTAGACCCCAGGGTGCTTCTCTGGATAGTCGATACCCCTTAGCAATGCCTGGTAGAACCCTGGGGTCTGGTGCCGTGGGTGCATTCCCCACCGCTGAATAAATCGCTGACTGCCCCAGGACTAATGCCTGCTGCACCCATCGTGACCCACAGCCATCCTTCGTTAGAAACCAGTTTTATGCGCTCTGGGCTGGAATCGTCGCGCAGCACCACATAGGCGGCCCAGGTCGCCCGATGCCCCTAGTTTTGAGGAATATTGCGCGGAGCAGTTGTTGCCGGAGACGTCGCGGTCATAGGTTTAGCTCCAGCCATGCTCACCAATGTAAGTCATAGACAGAGAGTACGTTCTGATTCATCAGAAGCAGGTGCTGGTCAAGCAATTTCAGCGCAAGTCAGACACCCGGTGGATTCCCTACAATTATCAGGAAGGGAACTCGGTTGAATTGGCCAGTATTGGGTTTACCAGTGAGATAGCAGCCCTCTACGACAACCTCAGCCAGCTTCTGTACCTGTTACCCAACTCGCTAGACCGCTACTATGCCGACCTTGAACCAGCCCAGCACCGCCAAAACCCTGCACAGCATTCAGCGATCCCCAGGTCGCCACTGGGTAGGCGACGGTTTTCCGGTGCAAACGCTGATGGCCTACAACGCTCTGGGGCAGACCATCAGCCCCTTTTTGCTGCTCGACTATGCGGGGCCAGCCAACTTTCCGCCGACCACGGCGCGGCGCGGCGTGGGTGAGCATCCCCACCGGGGCTTTGAAACCGTCACCATTGTCTATGAGGGCGAGGTTGAGCACCGCGACTCGGCGGGCGGCGGCGGCATCATTGGCCCTGGAGATGTGCAGTGGATGACGGCGGCGGCGGGGCTGGTGCACGAGGAGTTTCACGGGCCGAACTTTGCCCGGCAGGGCGGCCCCTTTGAGATGGTGCAGCTGTGGGTGAATTTGCCTGCTCAAGCCAAGATGTCTGCCCCCCGCTACCAGGGGATTACCCGCGATCGCATTCCCGTTGTAGAGCTGCCCGACGGCCAGGGCCACCTGCGGGTAATCGCTGGGGAGTTTCAGAACGCCAAGGGGCCAGCCGAAACCTTTACCCCGATCAATATGTGGGATCTGCGGCTGACCGGCGGTAAGCAGGTGAACCTGGACATACCCGAGGGACACACCACCCTGCTGGTGGTGCTGAAGGGATCGGTGCGTGTGGGCGAGTCAGAGCCGATTGGTGAAGCGGAAATTGGTATCTGCGATCGCACCCACACCACCCTCACCCTCGACAGCCGGCAAGACACCACCGCCCTGCTGCTGTGCGGCGCACCGATCGACGAGCCCATCGTCGGCCACGGCCCCTTTGTGATGAACACCACCGCAGAAATCTACCAGGCCATGGCCGACTACCAGAGCGGCAAAATGGGTGTGTTAATGCCCCAGTAACCCGGCACAAAAGGTTTAACTTTTGTAAGATCACCCCAGCACCCTTGGCGCAGCGGGAGATTTTGCACCGGCATGGAACGATTTAACCTCAAAGGGTTCAGACGATTTTGGGCGATCGCCAAAACCTACTGGTTTGGCGACGAAAAGTGGAAAGCCGGGGGCCTGCTGCTGCTGATTGCGGTGTTCTTGGTGGGCTACACCGGCCTCAGTGTGGTGCTCAACAACAAGCGCGGTGTGCTGATCTCGGCCCTCTCCGCCAGAGATGAGAGCCGCTTTTGGGAAACGGTGCTGGTGTTTATTGGCGTGCTAGTGGCCTACGCGCCGCTGCTGGCGGGCTACGATTATCTGCAAAAGCGCCTGGGGTTAGAGTGGCGACGGTGGTTAACGGGGCGGTTTGTGGGCGATTACTTTCGCGATCGCGCCTTCTACGACATCCAGCAGTTTCAGCCCGACATCGACAACCCCGACCAGCGGATCGCCGAAGACGTAAAGAACTTCACCCAGCAGTCGTTGGCGCTGTTGCTGGTGGTGGTCAGTTCGGTGCTGCAAGTGATCGCCTTTAGCGGCGTGCTGTGGGGCATTTCTAAAAACCTGGTGGGCTTTCTGGTGCTCTATGCCCTGCTGGGCACCCTGGTGACGGTGGTGATCTTCGGTCAGCCCCTGGTGCGGCTCAACTTTGAGCAACTCAAACGAGAGGCCAACTTTCGCTTTAGCCTGGTGCGGATTCGCGAAAATGCCGAGGCAATCGCCTTCTACCGGGGCGAGGCCCAAGAGACCAGCCAGGTGAACAACCGCTTCATGGCCGCCTTCGACAACTTCAAAAAGCTGATCGTCTGGGAACTCAATCTCAATGTCTTGACCAACGCCTACGAGTTCATTCCCTTTGTGCTGCCAGCGATTGTGGTGGCCCCGGCGGTGTTTGCGGGCGATCTGGAGGTGGGCAAGGTCTCAGAAGCCCAGGGAGCCTTCATGCGGGTGTTCTTCTCCCTCAACGTGGTGGTGGCCCGGTTCTCAGAACTCACCTCCTTTGGGGCGGGCATCGACCGCCTCTACAGCTTTGCCGAAGCCCTCAACCACGTAGAGCGTGAGCCCGCCGAGCAGCCTGGATCAGCAGCGGGCGCACCGGAACCGATTGACCATCCCACCATCGCCATCGAAGTCGCCAAGTCCCTGGCGCTGAAGGAATTTACCCTGCAAACCCCCAACTACCAGCGCACCCTGGTAGAAAATCTCTCGATTGACATACCCGACCAATCTGGGCTGCTGATCGTGGGGCCGAGCGGCTGCGGCAAGAGTTCGCTGCTGCGGGCAATCGCCGGTCTCTGGCAGTCGGGCAGCGGCACCATCCACCGCCCCGACCTTGACGACATTTTGTTCCTGCCCCAAAAGCCCTACATGATTCTCGGCAGCCTGCGGCAGCAGCTGCTCTATCCCCACGCCCAGACCGACCTTGACGATACCGCCCTACAGGCCACCTTAGAAAAGGTAAACCTGGCAGATTTGGCCGATCGTTTTGGCGGCTTTGACGCGGTGGAAGAATGGGGCGACGTGCTCTCCTTGGGCGAGCAGCAACGGCTCACCTTTGCCCGCATTCTCTTAAATCGGCCCACCTTCGCCATTCTCGACGAGGCCACCAGCGCCCTAGATCTGGCCAATGAGGCCAAACTCTACGACCACCTGCGCCACAGTGGCACTACCTTTGTCAGCGTGGGTCACCGCGAGTCGCTAGTCGAGTACCACCACCACGCCCTAGAGCTAAGCGAAGACCACACCTGGTCACTCAAAACCCTAGCCCCAGCAGATTCCTAACGTTGAATGACAGTATCGGCGGCAAGGGCAACTGAAGGGATGATGGCTGCGAATTACCGCAGTGTTAATGTCTATCCTGGGCTGAAATATGGCCTTGGTCTTTGGCTTAACCTTAGGAAGAGCGAGAAAAAGCGCAGGTCTTCAAGTTTTCACAATCTACAGAATCCTCTCCCAGCCTCCTTTCTCGGCTATAGGACACCGCAACACCAGCGGATTTAGGGAGTAAGACGGGCAGATTGGGAATGGTATAGCTAAGATATAGACATTAACTAATCCAAAAGATAAACACCTTATTCGTCACCTTAAGAATTAATTAATTTTTGGGCTATAATTTTCCATGGATAACGAGGAGTATCGTTATGTTTGTCAGACTAGCTGAACAGCACCGTCAATTTGTTAGAGACCTAGTCATGAATCTGCAAGCGCTGGCCACGGTGCTTGAGGGCATGGGCTACCTGGCTTCTTGCTATACCTGCGGGGGGCAAATGAACAGCGCCTCCTTTATGGTCAGCCTGGGTGATGACCATCTGATTCGCTTTTTGGTGTCTGACTACGGCATCACCTGGACTGAGATGCGCGATGACCGCGAGCTGATGAAGCTAGAGGGCGCAGAGGCTATCCACCAGCTCCAAGAGCTGGCCAACCTGGTCAAATTTCGCATTCAGCCCACCGAGTCTGAGAAGATTGCTTCCACTCGGGTCTAGGGCGCTGTAGCCCCTAGGACAAGCAGCCCGTCAGAACGTTTATTAGCTATAACTATTTCCCCGGTTGGGGCAGGCACCGCTGGTCAGCATCGGTGTTTTTTAGCGTCTGCTTTTGGTCTAAGCGGGCACCACAGTGCGCTCTAGCCCCGCCAACCCAAAGGCATTGTGAACCGCCCGTAGCGCTTTGACGCTCTCGGCTTCAGCCACTACGCAGCTAATTTTGATCTCAGAGGTGGCAATCATTTGCAGGTTGATGCCCTGCTCAGAGAGAGCTTTAAACATGCGCGCCGCTACGCCGGGGGCGTAGATCATGCCGGTGCCCACCACGCTGACTTTAGCGATCGCATCATCTACTGTCACCTCCCCCAGGCCTAGCTCAGCGGCCGCAGCTTCCACCACGACCTTGGCGGTGGGGGCATCGGCCTGGGCCACGGTAAAGGCTATGTCGCGGGTGGCCTGACCGTTGACCAAACGGCAACGCTGCGACTGGATGATCATGTCTACGCTGACCCCGTGGGTGGCCAATAGCTGAAAGATGTGGGCCGCCATACCGGGCTGGTCGGGCACATGGCGAATGGCTACGCGGGCCTGCTTGGTGTCGAGGGCCGCCCCGCGCACCACCGGAGCCGCTGCGTTGGCGGTGGGTAAATCGCCCTGGGGCATAGGCGATGAGGTGACATCGAAGGCGTCACAGAGAACGGCAATGGCGCGATCGCAGTCGGCCACATCAATGGTGCAGCTCACCTTCACCTCCGAGGTGGAAATCAGCTGAATATTCACCCCCGCCGCCGCCAGCGACGAAAACATCTTGGCCGCCACCCCCGGCCGACCGATCATGCCCGCCCCAGCGATGCTGATCTTGGCCATGCGCTGATCGACCATCACCTCCGCCTGGGTGGTGTCGGTGGGGTTGCGGCGCAGGGCCGGGGCGATGGCCTCGGCCACTGCCTCGGCCATGGCCAGGTTGCCCTTCACCATGGTGAAGGCAATGTCGTTGGTGTTGCCCTCGTGGATCGATTGAATGATCAAGTCTACATTCAGCGCCTGGGTGGCCAGTTCGCCAAACAGCCGGGCGGCAATGCCGGGGCGATCGGGGATGCGCAGCAGGGCCACCTTGGCCTGGTCGATGTCAAACTCCACCGCATCCACCGGGTGGGCTAACTCTAGCCCCTCCAGGGGCCGGGGCTGGGGCCGGGGCGACACCACCCGGGTGCCCGGCTCGTCGGTCCAGCTCGATCGCACCACCAGGGTGACGCCGTAGTTGCGGGCAATCTCCACGGCGCGCGGGTGCAGCACCTTGGCCCCCAGGCTGGCCAGCTCCAGCATTTCGTCGCTGGTGATCTCGGCCATCAGCTGGGCCTCAGGCACCAGGCGGGGGTCGGTGGTGAGAATGCCGGGGACATCGGTGTAGATCTCGCACTTTTCCGCCGTCAGCGCCGCCGCCAGGGCCACCGCCGACGTGTCAGAGCCGCCCCGCCCCAGGGTAGTAATCTCTAGGTCTGTGGTTTGGCTAATGCCCTGAAAGCCTGCCACCACAATCACCTTGCCCTCGTCGAGGTGACGCTGCAAGCGATCGGTTTTAATTTTCAGAATGCGGGCGCGGGTGTGCTCGGCCTCGGTGACAATGCCCACCTGGGCCCCGGTCAGCGAAATCGCCTCCTGCCCCAGGGCGTGGAGGGCCATGGTCAGCAGGGCGATCGTAATTTGCTCCCCCGTGGAGAGCAGCATGTCCAGCTCGCGGCGGCTGGGCTGATCGGTAATATCGGCGGCTAGCTTCACCAGGCCGTCGGTGGTTTTGCCCATGGCCGACACCACCACCACCACCGAGTGGCCCGCCGCCGCCGTCGCCTTGACCCGCTGGGCCACCGCCTGAATGCGCTCGACGGTGCCAACGGAGGTGCCTCCATATTTCTGTACGATCAGCGCCATAGTCTTGCCGTCTCCCTGCAACCGTCAGTCAGCCTTCCCAGCGCCCCCCTGGCCAGTGCCCCGCCTCGCCCTTGGGGGCTAGAGCATCCCAGGTGGGAGAGCCCTTTGGTTTGAGCATCGGTAGGCCAGCGAAAGCTCCCCAAATTTTAGCCCTCTCACCGTCGCCTCAGCCGATCATTTTTTGACGGCCCAGGCAGGCCAAAACGCCTAGCCTCTCACTTTATCAGCCCTGTTCCTCGGTTTATGCTCCCTTAGCCAATTTGCCTAGATCTTGGTGGGTTTGTAGGGATATAACCCAGCGCACAGTATTTAGCGGTATTGTGCTTTATAACAAAAAGTAACGAATTGCTGCCCTGGTATTGAAATGCAGACTGTGCCCCGCCCCGTCGACCCAGATCCTACCGCCCAAGGTGTAGCCCCAGCAGAGGCTGGCCAAAATTTGGCCGTGCCGCCAGTCACCCCTGGCAAGCACCAGGTGGTGATTGTTGGTGGCGGGTTTGGTGGCCTCTACGCTGCCCAACAGCTGGGTCGCGCCGATGTGGAAGTCACGCTAATTGACAAGCGCAACTTTCACCTATTTCAGCCACTGCTGTACCAGGTGGCCATGGGCGGGCTCTCGCCCGGCGACATCGCCTCCCCCCTGCGCGGCGTGCTCAGCGCCCAAAAGAATACCCGAGTGCTGATGGGTGAAGTCAACGATGTCGATCCTGAGGCCCAGGCGGTCAGCCTCAAGGATGGTCGCCTGATTCCCTACGACAGCTTGATTGTGGCTACGGGCATGAGCCATTTTTACTTTGGTCGCGAAGACTGGGCCGACGTTGCCCCCGGCCTCAAAACCGTAGAAGACGCCCTAGAGATGCGGCGGCGCATCTTTGCCGCCTTTGAGAAAGCCGAGAACACCAGCGACCCCGAGCTGAAGCAGAGCCTGCTGACCTTTGTGATCGTGGGTGGTGGCCCCACCGGGGTAGAGCTGGCCGGGTCGCTGGCGGAGCTGGCCTACCACACCCTGCGCCACGACTTTCGCCACATCGACACCACCGCCAGCCGCATTCTGCTGGTCGAGGGCATGGATCGGGTGCTGCCGCCCTTTCCCACAGAACTGTCGGCCCGGGCTAAGGCCGACCTCGAAAAAATGGGCGTCGAGGTGCTGACCAAGAGCCTCGTTACTGATATTGCTGGCCACCAGATTACCCTCAAGCAGGGCGACGAGGTGACCACAATCCAGGCGGGCACGGTGCTGTGGGCTGCCGGGGTGCGCGACCCCGGCATGGGCGGCATTTTGGCGGCTAGCACCGGGGCCGAGCGCGATCGATCGGGCCGCGTCATGGTCAGCGCCGACCTCAGCCTGCCCACCCACCCCAATATCTTTGTGGTGGGCGACCTGGCCCACTTTGCCCACCAGGGCGACCGGCCGCTGCCCGGCGTTGCCCCGGTGGCCATGCAGGAGGGCAAGTATGTGGCCCGCCTGATTCAAAAGCGGCTCAAAGACAGCACCCTGCCGCCCTTTGTGTACAAAGACAGCGGCAGTCTAGCGGTAATTGGTCGCCATGCCGCCGTGGTCAACCTGCCCTGGACCAAGCTCACCGGCTTCCCGGCCTGGTTTGTGTGGCTGTTTGTGCACATCTTTTATCTGATCGAGTTTGACAACAAGCTGATGGTGATGACCCAGTGGGGGGCCAACTATCTCACCCGCAAGCAGGGGTCGCGCCTAATCACCGAAAAGGTGTTTGAAAAAGTTGAAGTCACTACCGATAGCTCTAGCTAATACTGACGGGCAGGAATGTGACCGATGGTGTTAGGGGGGTCAGGGGCTAGGGGTCAGGTGCAGTTGGCCGCCTGATGCCGTAGAGTATTAGCCGTCGCACCGCCGTCTATAATGCTTCACCTCAATGCCCCTTGACCCCGATACCCTACCCGACTACGAGCGCCACCTGCTGACGGCAATGGCCTACTTTTTAGGGCGCGACCCCGAGGCCCAGGCACGGGCCTGCCTGTGCATGTACCTGCGCCAGGCCGAGCCTCGGATCATGGCCCAGGTGCGCTACTACGCCCACCGCATCGCCGCCGACACCGGGCAGCCCATGGAGGCCTACGAGCTGTTAGACGCGATCGCGCGATCGCCCGCTGAGATCGCAGATCTGCTGCCCGATCTGGGCCTAGTGCACGACCCCGACCAGCCCGATGTATTTAGCTAGCCGGGTTTGGGCTAAATTTCCAGCATGGCCTGGGCTCTGCATGTAGCCCCGATCCAATCAACTCGGTT
This sequence comes from Leptolyngbya sp. DLM2.Bin27, assembly GCA_007694115.1. GTDB lineage: Bacteria > Cyanobacteriota > Cyanobacteriia > Phormidesmidales > Phormidesmidaceae > Nodosilinea. Next base: position 19,361 of record RECJ01000212.1, read on the forward strand.
AGATTGGGCAGTGAAATTGAGCAACGGTATTGAGCCATGGGGTTAATTCAGCAGAGTTACACACAACGGCTCAACAAACATTGGAGACGGTTTGGGCGGTTTGCCGTCGCCACGCTGGTGTGCAGTAGTCTACTGGCCACACCGGGGCACCGGGCCCTGGCTCAGACCATCTCTACCGCCACCATCACCGAAATCGTCGACAGCAACCAGGTCTACATCCAAAACCGGGTCGCGCGGGTCAACAGCGTCGCCCGGCAGCGGCAGCAGGTGCAAACTCGCGCTGCCCGCGCCTCGCTACGGTTTAATACCGGGGCGGTCGCTCGCCTGGCCCACAACTCTAGCCTGGTGGTGGGCCAGTGCGCCCAGATCAACCGGGGTACGCTGCTGGTCAACGGCAGTCTTAACGGCTGCTCGACCTCTACAGTGGCCGGGGTGCGAGGCACGATTTATACCATCAAAGTGACCGACACCGGAGAGACCATCATCCAGGTGTTTGAGGGCGAGGTGGTGGTCGAGCGCCATCTCAACCCAGAAACGGTTACCCCCCTGGGGGAAGACTTTGACCCGATTGATCCAACCCAAGACCCGACGCGGCCTGTCTTTGACCCGATGGCGTCCTTTGTCAACCCTTTGAAGCCACCGATCCAGCCCGGTGCCCCTCAGCTAGAGTCTAAGCTAGGGCTCCAGCTAGCCAGGCCCAACCCTGAGGCAGAACCCCAGGCAGAACCCCAGGCAGAACCCGAGCGAGAAGTGGGAGCAGAACCCGAGCGAGAAGTGGGAGTAGACCCCGAGCGCGAGACCGTTGACTTTACCCTAGAGGATGAGATTGTTTTGTTGCCCGGTCAGCAGCTAATTGTCAATGGCGACATGGAGCAAGCGGTGCTTGCCAACCTCGACCCTGAAGACTTCATTCGCCTGCTAGAAGGCCCGCTGATACGGGGTTTTGCGGTAGAGATACCCGGCATAGCCAACCTGCGGCGATCGTTTCAGCAGCTATTTCCCAGTGTGCCACTGCCCACCTTCTGGGTGCCATCGTTACCCAGGCCGAGAATTTTGTTCCCATTCCTGTTCTAGTGCTGAACCCAGCCGATTGCGGGCACAAATTGCGGGCACAAATTGCGGGCACAAATTGCGGGCACAAATTGCGGGCACAATTTAAGGCTGACGATCGACTGTGAACCTAACATCGTCAACCCCATACCTCACTCAGCCATCCTATACCAATGCTCTAGACCCACCCAGATGCTGAACCTTGGAAGCCCTATGCCGTGGTGAGATCCTCGTGGTGAAATCCTATCGACGCCTGTTGCAGCTAGGCCACGGGCTGATGGTGAGCTGGGCGATATTGGGAGCCATTGCCCTGGTCTCCCAGCATCCGTGGACTGTGCTGATTGAGGGCCAGGCCCAGTCGTTTTTGCTGCGGTTGCGGGGGCCAATACCGCCGCCGAGCAACATTGTGGTGCTCGGCATTGACGAATATTCGCTCACCCAGGGCGATATTTACCGGGCTAACCCAGACCAGTATCCGTTTCTAGCGCCGCTGGCCACCTGGCCCTGGCAGCGCCAGGCCTATGCCCAGGCGATTGAGCAGCTGATGGCCGCCGGGGCCAGGGCCGTGGCCATTGACGTGCTGCTGGTTGACCCCAGCAGCTACGGCCCTGCCGACGATGCCGCCCTAGAAGCCACCCTCAGCCGCTGGCCAGACCGGGTAGTCTTGGCCGGTGCCTATGATGTGTCGAGCAGCGACTTTGGCCTGTTCGCCCGCCTGCTGCAGCCGATCTACGGTGAGCGGGTGGGGCTGATCAACGTGGAGGTCGATGTCGATGGCAAGTACCGCGCCTTCCCCGACCGGGGGATTGAGCACCTGCGCCAGGTTCACGGCTTTGCCGATACCCTGCCGTCGCTGGCGGCAGCAACCCTAGCAGCTGCCGGTTATCCCCCGCCCGATCACCCCCCGCAAACGCTATTTTTCTACGGCCCGGCGGGCATGTTTCCGGTGGTGTCGTTTGCCCAGGTGCTCGACCCCGACAACTGGCCCCTAATCGCCGACCAGTTCCAAGACAAAATCGTGCTGATTGGCCCTATGGCCGACTCGTTTCAAGACCAAAAGCGCACCCCCACCGACAACGCCATGCCGGGGGTTGAGATTCACGCCCACGCCCTGGCGACGCTGATCGAGGGGCGATCGCTCAATTTGGCCCTGCCCTCCCCAATCTTGCTGGGCCTAGTCACCGCTACTGCTGTGGGCGCTGTGGGCCTGGGGCTGGGCGCTCGACTGACGCAGCCAGGGCCGAGGCTGGTGGGGTTTGCGGGTGCGATCGCCGCCTGGGGTGCCCTGGCCTACCTGCTGATGGTTCACGGCGATCGCCTGGTGCCCGTCGCTATCCCCGTCACTGCCCTCAGCCTTGGGGGCATCACCTACATTGCCACCGGGGCAGCCAGCACCCGCCTCGAAGAACAACGCCTGCGCCGCACCCTAGATCGCTACGTGGCCCCCTCCGTGGCCCAAGAGATTCTCAACCAGCCCGAAGACTTTACCAGCCTCACCGTGGGTCAAAAACGTCAGGCAGCGGTGCTGTTTTCAGACATTCGCGGGTTTAGCCGGATTTCGTACCAGCTGGGGGCGGTTGACACCGTCAGCCTGCTCAACACCTACCTCGACGTCATGGTCACCGCGATTTTGCAGTACCGGGGCACCATCGACAAATTCATTGGCGACGCGGTGATGGCCGAATTTGGCGCTCCCACCTCCCAGGGGCCGCAGCAGGACGCGCTAAACGCCGTATTGGCCGCCCTGGCCATGCGAGAGGCGTTAGCTACCCTACGAGTTACCCTCAAAACAAAAGGGTTGCCGCCGCTCTACAACGGCATTGGTATCAGCTACGGCGAGCTGGTAGTCGGCAACGTTGGGTCATTGCAGCGGCTCGAATACACCGCCATTGGCGACACCGTGAACGTGGCCAGCCGGATTGAAGGGCTGACCAAGCTGCTCGGCACCGACATTTTGATTACCCAACCCTGCTACGACCTGGTGCGAGATCACATTGTCGCCGTTGACCTGGGCACCCACCTACTGGCCGGGCGCGACCATGAAGCGGTGCAGGTCTACAGTGTGGTCAGCCTCAGGGGCGCAAGCGATCGGCTGTACCACCAGGTGCAAACCGACCTAGGCCAACACCTCAGCCAGTTTCCCCAGCCCCAATCGCCGCCGGGATCGGCCAGCTAAATTAAAGCTGGTCTCTTCTTTTCTAGAAATCGCCTGAGGAGTGATCGTCAGATCATGTCCCGATCAAGTTAGACCGCTGCCAGCTCAGGGGCGGGGCGCTTGCTGTGGCGAATGCCTTCAATGGCCTCGGCGTAGTCGGGCGCTTTAAACACCGCTGAACCGGCCACAATGGCGTTAGCACCGGCTTCTAGCACCTGCCAGGTGTTGTTGACCTTGAGGCCACCGTCAACCTCAATCCAGGGGTCGAGGCCCCGCTCATCGCACATGGTGCGCAGGGCGCGAATTTTGTCGACCATGGTGGGGATAAAGCTCTGGCCGCCAAAACCGGGGTTGACGCTCATGATCAGCACCAGGTCGCAGAGTTCGAGCACATTCTCAATCAGCGACAGGGGGGTAGAGGGGTTGAGCACCACCCCAGCCTCTTTGCCCAGTTCTTTGATTTGACCCAGGGTGCGGTGCAGGTGGGGCGAGGCGTTGTGCTCGCAGTGCACAGAGATGATGTCGGCCCCAGCTTTGGCAAAGTCGGCCACGTACTTTTCGGGCTCGACGATCATTAGGTGCACGTCGAGGGGCTTTTGGGTGACGGGGCGGATAGCTTCGACAATCAGCGGGCCAATGGTAATGTTGGGCACAAAGCGGCCATCCATCACGTCTACGTGAATCCAGTCGGCCCCGGCGGCATCGGCGGCTTTGATTTCTTCACCCAGGCGGCTGAAGTCGGCCGAGAGAATGGAGGGGGAGATGACGACGGACTTATTCGAAGCAGTGCGTGGCATGGTGGCTGGTTCTCCTTGGTGCGTTTGTGACCATCGTAACAAAGTCTTAAAATCACTTCTCATAAATGTTTAGAAATTACCTATTTCCCTAGGCATATATGATGAAGCCCTAGGATCGCCGGGGAGGCCAGCGCCGGGGTCAGGCGTTGGATAGCCGCGCCATGGCCTGACCCGCCAGTTTTTGGTGGGCCTCGGCCAGCAGCTGGGGAATTTTCTCAGCGTGGGGGCTGCGGCGCAGGCAGGCGGAGAGATCGAGCTGGCTGAGGTTTTCGGCTTTTTCGCCGGGGAACCAGTGGCCCGCATTGCCCAACATGTTGTAGCGGGCTTTGGCGTAGTCTTCCATGTCAAAGGCCAGCAGCAGGTTGCGCAGCCGCAAAATGGCGGGGATGTTGATCTGGCCGGGGGTTTCGTCGGGGCTGGGCAGACCCAAGGCCCAGGTGCGCAGCCAGTCTTCGCCGAGGACAGTTTGGGCATGGCGGTGCAGTCGCGCTAGGACGGGCTTGAGGTGCCAGTTGGCATGATCGAGCAGGGGCAGGGTCTTGAGGTGCTCGTCAAAGTCGGTGGGCCGCGCCGCCCCTACGCTGAGGGTATGTACCTGGGGGCGGCTGAGGCAAAACAGGTCGTTGAACACCATGGGGCTAAGCGGGTCGCACAGCTCGATCAGCCTGGCGGGAGGGCTGTAGAGGTGGCCACCTTTGTCGGAGGGGCTGATGATAAATACGCCGATGTCGTAGCGCTGAGCGGTGTCGATGGCGGCCCAGTTGTCTTGGTTGATGTAGTACCAGTGCAGGTTGACGTAGTCGAACTGGTCGGAGGCGATCGCAGCCTGGATCACCGCCGTAGGCGCGTGGGTCGAAAAGCCAATGAAGCGCACTCGGCCCTGGCGCTGAAACTCACGGGCAACCTCCATGCAGCCGCCGGGGCGCAGCGTCCAGTCGAGCAGCTCTGGGGTGTTGATGCCGTGGATGCCAAGCAGATCTACCGTTTCTAACCGCAGGTTGTCGAGCGACTGGGCCAGGTGCTGACGAAACTCGGCGGGGTCGGCGGTGGGGGAGACTTTGGTTTGCACGATCAGTCGATCGCGCTCTATCCCCGGCAAGATCTGCCCCAGCTGCACCTCGGAGGTGCCGTAGCCCCGCGCTGTTTCAATGTGGTTGATGCCCAGGTCTAGGGCGCGGCGAATGGTGGCCGCTAAATTTTGCTGATTTTTGGCGGGCACCTGATCTAGGGGCACATCTTTCCACGAGTGCTGATAGCGCATACCACCGCAGGAAAACACGGGCATCTGCAGCTCAGTGCGGCCAAAACGTCGGTACTGCATAAAAATAGTGAAATTGCAAAGGGCTATCCCTCACGGTAAGCAAGGGATAGGCGGTTGTAAAGGCTAACTAGGCCCAAACTGGCGGGAGGGGCTGCGGCTTTGCAGAAGTGCCAGGTGGCGGGGGCGGTGGGCTGGCTGCTGCGATCGCACTTCCACTGCTCAACCAAATGAGATAGCCGAGTACAGGGCAGCACTGGGGAATAAAACGGACAACGCGAAAATATGAGGCTCCAAAGCAGAAGCCCCGAACCGTTGAGACTCAGGGCAATGGCTCAGGGCTTTGCGCTTGATTTTGTGGAATGCCAGGAGGCGGGCTTGAACCGCCGACACGAGGATTTTCAGTCCTCTGCTCTACCAACTGAGCTATCCCGGCTAGGGGGCGCAAATTTCAGCGCTCACTTAAGATAGCAAGCTGGTGTCACCCCTGACAAGCTTTAGAGCGCAAAAATGCTCCAAAGGGTTACCGCACCTCCCGCAGGCGGGCCACCCTGAGATAAAAACTGCCGGTGCCCTGGCCAGCATAGGCGCGCACCCGCACGGTGTAGGTACCCGTTTCGGTGATTCGCGCAAACAGCAGCGAGTTAGTGGTGCCATCGGGGCCATCGTCATTTTCGCCAATGGTGACGCCGTCTTTGTTCAAGAGAATGACCAGCGTGTCAAACTCATCGGAGATGACATCGATCACCACCTGATCACCGGCTTCTAAATTCACGGTGTAGTCGCGGGCAAAGCCCCCGGCCCCGGTGGGAATGTCGCGATCGCTAAGGGTGTCATTGACCTCCCCCGAGGCGGGTAGCGGGATAGGCGAATAGATCGGATTCTGGGCTCTGGCCGGTAGCGACGTTAACAATAGAGTCGTTAGGGCTAAGGGGATCAGTAGACCACGCCGGAGCCGGAGATAAAATTGCATAGATTCTGGAATTGAGGAGACAAATTCGTCCAAAGGCACAGGGCCGTGCCCATTATGGCGTAAATCACCAGCCTGCTTCGGGAATTCAAAGAGTCTATACATAGCGCCTGCGATCGCCCATGGTCGCCCCCTCAGGCCAGACAGACGGGAATGGCTCAGCACCTGTAACTCAAAAGCTTTTGTTTTAACTGTCTCGTTTTGTGGTTTCGTTGCTACACTCACAGACGACCAACGCCTTAGGTATGCAGTCTTTTGTCCATGCTGGAGCGCCGCCGCCATCGTTCACTGCCGCGAAAGCCTCGCCTCAGGCGCAAACGGCAGCAATCTCAGCGTAGACGGGCACTGCTGACCATGGCCCTACTCAGCAGTACGCTGCTGGTGGCTTTTCGTGGGGCCAGTGAATACTGGCGGCAGCCCCTGGTATTTTCCCAGCGCCCGGTAGGGCAAGTTGTCAACCGGGCCGAAGTGGCCACCGGCATTCGCCAAATTCAAACCGCCAATGGTCGGCCCACCCTCAACCCGCTACCTTTGGCAGAAGAGGTGTGGACTTGCGAAGTGGTGGTGATTGGCGGCACCCTGGGCGGGATTGCCGCCGCCTCCCACGCCATGCGCACTGGCGTCACCACCTGCATGATTGAACTCACCCCCTGGCTGGGAGGGCAGGTGAGTTCCCAGGGAGTATCGGCGATCGACGAGTCGCGGGCGATGCGGTGGCGGCGCAATTTTTCGCCCAGTTGGGAGGCCTTTAAGGCGCTGATTAAGCGACAGCCCGTCTACCTGCCCAGCTGGACTGGGCTGCCCAGTCAGCTACCGGTAGAACAAGTCAACAGCTGCTGGGTTGGCGAACTGTGCTTTAGCCCCCGCGCCGGGGCCACGGCTGCAGAGATGTGGATGCGCGATGCCGTCAAGTCGGCCCCCGATAGCCGCTGGGCAACCTCCACGGCCTTTAAAGGAGCTTCCTTTGATGCCTCAGGCCGCTACATCACAGCGGTCTACGGGGTGCGGCGCATTCCCCTTGACCCAGACTACGTGCCCACCGGGCGGCTCTCCCAAGAGCTAGAGCGATGGTATGGCTGGTCTGACGATGAGACCTACAACAAAATCCCGATTCGCCTCCAGTCGCCGCCTAACCAGCCGATGATTGTGATTGATGCCACCGACACTGGTGAGCTGGTAGGCTGGGCCAACTTACCCCACCGACTGGGGTCTGACAGCCAGGCCTTTACGGGTGAAGTCAACGCCGCGTCAAAGGAAAACCCCGAATGCACCCAGGCCTACACCTACCCCTTCGTGCTGGCCACCGTAAGCGATAACAATGAGAGCCTCAAGGCTCTGCAAAAGCTAGAGCCAGCCCTGAGCCGCGCCGATCACCGCCAAGAATTTGATCTAGAAGGGTTTCCGTTCTTTAACTTTGGCAGCGTGTTTAACTACCGCCGCATTGTCAGCCAGGTGCCTGGCAGCGGCAACATCAATATCACCCGCCCGGGGGAAATGACCCTGATCAACTGGAATAGGGGCAACGACTGGCATTTTATGGATCCACCCCTGGTGTTCACCGACGAGGATGTACGGCTGTCGGGGCAGCACCAAGACTGGCTGGGGGGCCTGTCGATCGAATCGCTCCACTACGGCGAGCTACATGCCCTGATGTTTGCCGAGTGGCTGATGGAAACCGAGGCCACTAGCAAGCTACCCCTGACCCTGCTGAGGGGAGCAGATGCACCCCTGGGCACTCAATCGGGCCTCAGTATGGTGCCCTACTTTCGTGAGGGACGACGCATTCTCGGTCGCCCGGCCTACGGTCAAGACAGCTTTATGGCAGTCGAAGCCGACCTACGCGAGGACATGACCGGTGGCCGCAATTTTAGCGCCACCGCTGTGGCTCTGGCCCACTACGACATTGATATCCACGGCTGCCGCTACCGGTCTGGGCAGCCCACCTATGAGGCGTCGGGAGCCAGCATTAAAGAATTTGTCGTGCGGCCCCTGCAAATCCCCCTAGAGGCACTGGTGCCCCAGGGGGTAGACAACCTGCTGATGGGCGGCAAGAGTATTGCCGTCAGCCACATTGTCAATGGGGCGACCCGAGTACACTACGGCGAGTGGAGCATTGGCGGGGCGGCGGGGGCAACGGCGGGCTGGCTGCTGCGCTATGCCAAGCCCTACGACCTCACTCCCGCCCAGGTGGTCGTAACCGGGCAGATGCCTCTGCTCCAGGCATTCTTAATCGAGCAGGGGTTGCGCCCCAGTTGGTGACGACCTTTAGTTTGAACGCTGGCGTTTTTGCAGAGCTGCGAGCATCTGCTGCTTGACGGCCTCTGCCCAAGCGGTGAAGTCTTCCCGGTTTTCGAGGGCGTTGCTGGCCGATCGTGACACAGAGGGGGATGAGGATGTTAAAGGGGGCATAGCTATATGCAGAATGTTTATGCCTCTGATATAACAAATCTGAAGAACCTGTTGTGAAGGCAATATGCGCCCTCTGCATCGACTGGGCCAGGTCTTGCATAGCAGTTAGAAGTCTTGCATAGCAGTTAGAAATTGATCTCCAGACAGTATTCAGCCGCTGAGAAGATCGTGGGAAAAGCAGATACCCCAAGGTGGAGGCACAGGATATGGGGGTGCAGACCCTGCGCCCTCAGCCGGATCAAAGTCTTGGGTATTTTTGTGGCCAGATTTACCCTGAGTAAATTTCCAGCTAGGCAAATATCTCACCACCCCAGGGGCAAACGGTTGTTGGCCAATGGTTGTCAGCCCAATGCAGGGAAATTCTTGTCGAGAAACAACCTCAGTTGTCGGTCTGGGCCTGAATTCTTTCGGCTTCTTGGAGGGCCATGGTTTTGTTGATGGCGTAGGCCTGCACTCGATCCTGGGCGATCGCATAGCGCTCGTCCTCGGGGGGCACTTCAGCCATCAGGTCTGAGGCCCGCTGCCAGCGCACGGCCAAGTCTAGCCAGGCGGCGGCGGTGGTGGCCTCTCTGCCGTCTTCAACCGACTGCTGGGCAATGCGCACAGCCAGCACAAAGGGATCCTGGCCAGCGGGCGGGGCGGGGTCGGGGGCGACGGGGTCGGCTTGCGATCGCACCCCCAGATCCAACCCCAGCCAGTCTTTAGTCGCCCAGCCCACCAGCAGCAGCAGCAGCGCCAGACTGGCCCCGCCAATTAGCCCACGCCAAAAGGCGCTGCGATTGGAGGCGGGTTTTTTATCATAGACATCGTCTAAAAAGGGATTGCGCTGGCGCGGAGCGCGGGCATCTCGCCAGAGACGAGCTACGACGTTGGGTCGCTTGAGGGTGATGGGCTCTGACCAGAGCAGGCTGTGCTCGGGGTCGCGCTTGATCTCATCGAGCCACAGCAGCTGCTGCTCTTGCACAATGCGACCGTTGATATTGACCCGGCTAATGCCCCGTGGGCTAATGGATTCCAGCACGGCACGCACTTGCTCTACGACCCCCTCACGGGGCAGGGCGTCGGCGGTAGGGGCTTCCACCAGCAGCTGCAAAATGCCGTTGTCTTGAATGGCACGGGTGCGAATGCTGTGGTTGGCGAAATGCTCATTCAGGATTTGAATGATCGCAGCTACGCTGCCCTGGCGAGCTTGAAAGTCGATGTCGTCAATGGTTGGGGTCATGGCTTAGAGCTGCCGATCACCACGGAAGTCCGTAGCGCAGAGCAGATGTAGACGGCTGATCCCGCGATTATATCAACCGTTGCCTCAGCCGGAACGTCGGTGTCAAGAAGTCAGGGGGGCTACGGTTTATGGGCTGCGGGCTGCGGGCTGCGGCTTACATCTGCCGTAAACCGTGAACCGTAAACCGTAAACCGCACTACAGCAGATGCTGGAAGCGGTCTTCGGCCCCGATCTGCTTGACGGCGGCTTTGATGTCTTGGGTGCGGTCTTTGCGCACCACCAGGGTGGCGTTGCCGTCGCGGACAATCACCACATCCTCTAGGCCAATGGTGACTACAATCTCGTCTGGGTCAGCGGCGTAGACAATGCTGCCCTCGGTGTCGAGGGCCACATGGGTGGCTAGATCAACATTTTTGGCGTCGGGCTGCTTCAGCAGACGTTCGACGGCGTTCCAGTCGCCCAGGTCATCCCAGCCAAAGGTGACGGGCATGACGTAGGCGCGATCGGTGTGCTCCATGACGGCATAGTCAAGGCTGAGTTTGTCGAGGCCGGGGTAGGCGGCTACCCCCTCGGTCAGCAGCGCCTGCATCAGCCCGGGGGCGTGGATTTTAAGCTGGTCAATCATGACCCCGGCGGGGAAGATAAACATGCCGCTGTTCCAGCTGAAGCGGCCGCTGTCAATAAAACCTTGGGCGGTGGGAGCGTCGGGCTTTTCGGTGAAACGGCTGACCCTATAGGCGCTGATGCCGGCGTAGGTGCCCGCCATCTCGCCCTGCTCAATGTAGCCATAGCCCGTGGCCGCATGGGTGGGGGTAATGCCCAGGGTGGCGATCGCACCCTGGGCTGCCGCTAGATCAGCCGCCGCCGCCAGCGTCTGGACAAACGCCGCTTGATCAGCAATCCAGTGATCGGCGGGGAAAAACCCCACCAGGGCATCGTCGCCGTAGCGCTGGGCCACCTCTAGGGTGGCCCAGGCCACCGCTGGGGCAGTGTCGCGGCCTACGGGTTCGACCAAGAGGTTGGCCTCGGGCAGATCCGGCAGCTGCTCGCGCACCCGATCGGCCAGGTGCGAGGCGGTGATCACCCAGATATTTTCCCAACCGTTGGCCGAGTCGAGCAGGCGGTCAGCGGTGGCCTGCAAGAGGCTGCGATCGCTACCGTCAAGACACAAAAACTGCTTTGGGCGAGCCAGACGGCTCACTGGCCAAAACCGTTCGCCCTTGCCCCCAGCCAAAATAATCGGAATGAGTGTCGCCATAGGTATACATTGCTGTTGGGTGATTTTTTCTGTCGATTTTTCTGTCAAATGGTCTTTAGGCTATTGCTCGAAAAGAACCTTCCTGTAGGGGCAAACGGTTGTTTGCCCCTATGGGGATACCCCCAGGTAGAGGTGCAGGGCCTGCACCCTTGGAAGGCATCTAAACTGTGGGGTATTTTCATTACGAATGGAAATGGACTTTAGCGATAACAGTGACCTCGATCAGGGATTTGCCCAGCTGAATTGCCCAGCTGAATTTTTGGCATCCCCACCCATTGATATCGGGCTCAGGCCCTAGCCGACTACAACAGAGCCAGCCGTGGCGTGGCCTCAGTCCACCTGCATAAGTGGCTCAATCCTATCCTCTGAGAGACGAAATCAGGGCAAAATTCGCTTAATATTGATTAACACATCAATCTGCTGCAAAGTTTTGGCTGGGCTGGGCAATAGCGTTCTGGTCTGGCGACTGACGGGGGATTTAGGTGAGTGGCTCTAAAATCAAGCCTGCCGCCCTAAACCTAACTATGGCTAAATCAGACGCCATATTTAGGAAAACAGGGTAGGGAATATGGTGGTAGGGCGTGGCAGCAAAGAAGCAGGTATTCATGACAACCCCCTTGCACAGCGTCGAACCCCAGCACAGCATCGAACCTCAAGTCAGCATCGAACCCCAGGACAACATCGAACCCCAGGACAGCCTTGAGCCTCAGGACAGCGTCGAATCCCAGGAC
>RECJ01000286.1 GCA_007694115.1 Leptolyngbya sp. DLM2.Bin27
CGGGCATCAACGGGGTGGGGCGCAACAGCCTAGGTACGTTTTTTTACGCGGTGAGCATTGGGCTACTGACGGCGATCTTCTGGCCTCTGGGTCTACCCCAGTACGCGGCCCTGGGCATTTTGGTGATGACCTGGGGCGACGGCCTAGCCGCCCTGGTGGGGCAAAACTTTGGCCGTCACCCCTACAAGATCTTTGGCAACCAAAAGAGCTGGGAGGGTAGCCTGGCCATGGCCACTGCCAGCCTGGTGGTGGGTCTGCTAGTGCTGGGGCTCACGGCGGGGTTTACCCCAGTGGTGGTGGGTACGGCGGTGGTGGTAGCGATCGCCGCCACCCTGCTCGAAACCCTCTCGTTTTACGGCCTCGACAACCTCACGGTGCCCCTGGGCAGCGCCGCCCTCGCCTACGGACTGATGCTCGGGTGGGGCTGAAAGGCAGCAAAGTTTTGCCGATAGGCAATGCCCACCCTAGCAATTTAAAAGCACCATCACTCGCCGTACTCCTGCAAAAAGAGCTGAAAATCTCTCATGGCTGCTCGGGTTTGCTCGCTGGAGTCGAGCTGATGTTGTATTTGGAGAACAATCCATCGATTTTGGATTCGAGATCGGCGAGTTGCTCGTTCTTGCTCCTCAGCTCTGCGTTGCTCTTCTTCAGCTCGCTCAGCCTCTGCTCGGCTAAGGCGTTCTGTCTCTCGATTTCGACGGTTCCACTCAACGCCGAGATTAACCAGCGCCACCAGGAGGGCTGCCACGGTGAGTCGGTTGCTCCAGGCGCGGGGCTGGGCAACGAATTGGAGGAACTGGAAGTCTTGTGCGTCATAAAATCTTAGGAACGCCACGGCAAGGGTGAGGACGGTCAATCCGGTGGCCGGCAGCAGCGCCAGAAAATTTAGCCAGACCTGCCGACTCGATAGCGTCATTTGATCCATTCACCCCTGCTGCCATGGTAGCCCGAATCCGCTGAGGAGGTCATGGGGTTTCGGGGGGCTGCGGGGTTGGCTTTGCCTTGGCCCGAGACGCTTTTGGGGCGGCGGGTTGACCCTTGGTGCTGCGACGACGAGCGGTGGATGGCGTCGATCCTTTGGTGGAGTTTGCTAGAGAAGCGGGCTGCTTTTGCTGGACTGGGCCAGGGTGCAGCAACGCTAGGCGCAACTGCTGCCGCTGGGTCGCATCTAGATAGTGCTTCTGGTGGCCTTGCCACCGGATCCAGGCGCGGTGGCGGCTGTCGGCCAGCAGAGCCAATAGGCTGGGCATCTGGGTTTTGGCATCGGGCACCACAGCGCCAATAAAGTCTTCGAGCACCTCGCTGTCTTGCAGCTCGCCCAGGGTGTCTTGCATGGCGCTGAGCCGCTGAATGTCGGCCTCTAAGGTGCCGGGGTAGAGATCGGCCACGAGGCGCAGCTGGTAACGCACGCGCTTGACCTGCTTGCGCAGGCTGTGGAGCACTGGCCCAGAGTCGGCGATCAGGTGGTCGATGGCCGCTGGGCTGAGGTGAGACTGGATCGCTAGGCCGCTGGGGGTGGTGCCCACCAGCCAGCCGGGGTGCAGCCAGAGTTGGCTGACTAGGGGCAGCACCAGGTCTGGCACGACCTGGTCGGCGGGTAGCGCCGCAATGGCCCTGTAGGCAGGCTTGTTGACCCAGTCGGTCAGGGCCTGGGTCAATTGGCCATAGCGTTTGCCTTTGAGTAGCCGCTTCACCCGCTTAAAGGTCTTGTGGCGCTGCTTGGCCAAGGAGAGCAGCACCAGGCCCAGATACTGATGCTCGTCGGCGGGTAGGTCGGGGGCGTAGCGATCGCACAGGCTCATCCGAGTCACATCCAGGTCGCGCAGCCGGCCCAATTTGCGGCCGAGGGCGGCAATGTTGGGCTCTCGGCCCCGCTTGGGCAGGTCTAGCCCGGCCTCAAACACCTGCACGGCGGTGCGCAGTCGCCGCAGCCCCACCCGCATTTGGTGCAGATCTTCGGGGTCGGTGTCGGCCAGCACGGGCTGGGCGTGGGCGACGGTGTGCTTCAGGTATTGTGCGATCGCATCCTGGGCCAAGTCCCCCAGCGTAGTGCTTTGCGGTGCCGATGCCATGACTGTCCTCAATTAGCAATTTGTTGCGCTAGGGTGCTAGCACAAGGTCAAAATCGTCAAAATCTGCCCAGGGATCACGATTTAGGGCCAGCTAGGCCAGGGATCTCGATCTCTTCATGATCAGTAGCACACTCCTCTGGGGGGTGCGTTGGCTCATAGTTTTTCTTGACACTCCCCGTCCTAAGGAAGCGGTAATTCTCAGGTCTAGCCCGCAGCAGCAATAGGCCGCTGCGGATTCACTGAGTCACCCATTTGCATTTCTGCACGGTCTGACGCCAAGGGAGGATCGAAGCCCTGGGGGCTGTCAAAGACCCCAGGGCTTCGAACGTATAGCCCCAGAGGACAGGCAAACCCATCCTACTTTGCAATATTCCGAGCGGCGTTCCAAGCGCTGTTAGCCTGCCAGCCGTCAAAACCCGTGAAGGTGTGACCGCTGCGCTTGCCTAGAATCCCGTTGTGTGGGTCTGACTTGCTAGTGTGTGGAGCAGGTCGCAGAATTAACTGCCGGCCCCATAACTCCATCTTGTACGCCGTCTTGAGCCGTAGGTCATAGAACGCCCAAAGGTGCCGACCCACCCATCCCCTCACCCACTCGCAAACGCGTCCGTTGCTGCAATCAGCGCCCCCGCAATCCCCGGCTCCATGGCCGAGTGACCCGCTTCCTGCACCAGGATAAACTCAGCTTCGGGCCAGGCCCGGTGCAGCTCCCAGGCGGTGGTGGGGGGGCAGACCACATCGTAGCGTCCCTGCACAATCACGCCGGGAATGTGGCGAATGCGGTGTACCTGACTGAGAATGTGGTCGTCGGTCTCAAAAAAGCCCCGATGCATAAAGTAGTGGCACTCGATGCGGGCAAAGGCCACGGCAAACTCATCGGTGCTGAAGTGTTTCAGGAGATCGGGATCTTGCACCAGTTTGCTGGTGCTGGCTTCCCACCCGGCCCAGGCGCGGGCAGCGGCTAGCCGCACCTGGGCATCGTCGCTGGTCAGGCGGCGGTAGTAGGCGGCCACTAGGTCATCGCGCTCCGCCGTTGGAATTGGGGCCAAATATTGCTCCCAGGCGTCGGGGTAGAGGTAGCTGGCCCCCTCCTGATAAAACCAGCGAATCTCGCGCTGGCGCAGGGTAAAAATGCCCCGCAAAATCAATCCCTGGCAGCGATCGGGGTGGGTTTGGGCGTAGGTCAAAGCCAGGGTGCTGCCCCAGCTGCCGCCAAACACCGTCCAAGCCTCAATGCCCAGGTGGGTGCGAATGGTCTCGATATCGCTGACCAAGGCCCAGGTGTGGTTGTCTTCAAGGTCGGCATGGGGCAGGCTTTTGCCGCAGCCCCGCTGGTCAAACAGCACAATGCGCCAGCGCTGGGGGTCAAAAAACTGTCGGTAGGTGGGGTTGATGCCGCCCCCTGGCCCGCCGTGCAAAAACAGAATGGGCTTGCCCTGGGGGTTGCCAGCCTGCTCGACGTAGAGCTGATGCCGCTTTGAGACTGGCAGGTATGCGGCGTGGTAAGGCTCAAGGGGAGGATAAAGTTGACCCATGGCGATGGTGTGGTGCGTCTGGTAGTGCGTCTGGCAAACACCAGAATGAGCCACACTATAGCCCAGCCCTCCTGGCTCTGGTATCTGCACTCTGACCGACTCTGGCCAAATGCCGGGGCGACGAGTCTGTCTGCTGCGAAGACTCAATCTGGGAGGCTGCCGGTGTAGTTTCCCCAGGAGTTACTGACGACTCCTGGGGAAAGGCTTTACCACCCGCCACTCCCCCGTCTCCGGATCGCGCTGGGTGACAAAGGGATTGCTCTTGAGGGGTTTGCTGCAGGGAGTCGTCATGATGTCTACGGTCACAGAGTTGTATCCATAGTAAGAAATGATACATTTGCTAGGGGTGACTCATAGACAACCCTCTCGGTGATGTCGTGGGGCAACCAGGGTGATCTAGATCACGGTTGCCAACGGTGAGAAATTGAGCGATGCGGTTTTTAAAATCTGCGCTAACATCCTCAAGATATTAAAAATAGGGCGGGCAAAACGTCTCTGATGCTTGACTGTCTGCCGGTTCATCCTAAAGCAATGGGGCAGTGTTGGTGATGGCAATGCAAACTAGTTGGTGGGCGCTCAAAAGAGTGAGGGTAGGGCTGAGCCGACCCAGGCTCAAGCCTAGGTCAGTGGCTGCGATCGCAGCTCTAATTGCGGTTCTAGGGGTTGCCCCCCAGGGGCTGACCCAGGGCTACGATGCGGTGCCCCCGCTACCCGCAGGCGCTTTGCCGGTGCCAGGTGTAGCCCCCGCCAGCGGCCAGCAATATTTGATCTATGTCAACGACACCAGTAACGCGACCCTGAGCCGGGTTCGCACCGTTGAGCCCACGGCCTTTCGCACCAATTTTCAGGGACGGTCGGTGATCCAGGCGGGGCGGTTTAACCTGTCTCGCAACGCCCAGCAGCGCATCAGCGATCTAGCCGCCCTCGGGGTGGCCTCCCAGATGGCCCAGGTGGCTGCGGCCGTGCCATCCTTTGCCCAAAATCGGGCACTGCCCAGCAACGTCTACGCGTCGAGCGGTGACCTGCCGCCGCTGCCTGATACGGTATTTCCCCAGGGGCCAGGGGCCGCTGTGCCCGTGCCCGCCCTGCCCCCCGGTGTAGCCCAAATGCCTCCGATCCCTGGCAACGTGGAGTTTGGCCAAGAACTCAACTACGGCATCCCTGCGGCCCCACCCAGCGGGCAAATGATGCCGCCACCCAACGTGGCTCCCCCGACAGAGTCGTTCACTGCCCCCAGAGCCCCCTATTTTGTCGTCATCCCCACGGATAGCTCTAACCTAGGCAACGTGAGTAACCAGGTAATTCAGCTGGGTACACCGCCCGATCGCGTGCAGCAGCGCATGGCTCCCCGTGGGCCCCACGTAGCGGTTGGCCCCTTCGCCGACCGTGAGCTGGCCAATCGGTGGAATGCCTTTTATCGCGAAGCTGGCCTAGGCAATAGTCGCGTACACTTTGAACGGTAAGCCATGCCGTTTGAGTTGAGGGGCCAGCACCGATGAAATCTCCACCTCTGCCCAGCGACACCTCTAGCAATAGGGGGGGCGCTGGGCTTTTTGATCGGGCCCTTGACTGGGTGGTCACTGCTGAGCAAATGCGAACAATAGAAGCGCATCTGTTTGAGCAGGGGATGCCCGTGGCCGCGCTGATGGAGAAAGTGGCCGGGCAGATTGCCGCCTGGGTGATGGCCCAATTTCCCCTGGGGCGCTACCCCCAGGTGGGGGTGGTGGCCGGGCCGGGCCACAACGGCGGCGATGCTCTGGTGGTGGGGCGAGAGCTGGCGGCCCAGGGCTACGGGGTGCAGGTGTGCTGCCCGACCAGCCGCCAAAAGCCGCTGACCGCCGATCACCTGCGCTACGTGAGCTATTTGGGCATTGCTGTCGTAGACAATATGGCTGGGCTCGCCCCCTGCGACCTGCTGATCGACGGGCTGTTTGGCTTTGGTCTAGAACGCCCCCTAGAGGGGGCTCTGGCCGCTGTGGTGGCGGCGATCAACTCGGCTGACTGCCCGGTGGTCAGCATTGACCTGCCCTCGGGGCTGCACACCGATACCGGAGCAGTGCTGGGCACGGCGGTGCGAGCCACCCACACCCTCTGCCTGGGCCTGTGGAAGCGGGCCTGCCTGCAGGAGGGGGCGCTGGCGTACCTGGGTCAGCCCCATCTAATTGACTTTGACATTCCCCCTGGGGCGATTGCCGCCGAGCTAGACCCGCTGCCCCCGGTGCGGCGGGCGACGGCGGCCACGGTGCGGGCTAAACTGCCCCTGCCCCGCCAGCCCGACACCCACAAGTATCGGGTGGGGCAGCTGCTGCTGGTGGCCGGGTCGCGGCCCTACGCCGGAGCGGCACTGCTGACGGCCCTGGGGGCCAGGGCCAGCGGGGTGGGTATGCTCACCCTGGCGGTGCCCGAATCGCTGCGGCTGATGGTGGTGGCCCAGCTGCCCGAAGCGCTGGTGGTGGGTTGTCCAGAGACCGATGACGGTGCGATCGCCCATCTGCCCGACGATCTAGATCTAGCCCGCTACGATGCGATCGCCTGCGGGCCGGGCCTGAGCCGCCAGGCTAGGCCCGCCGTTCAGGCCGCAATCGGTAGCGCTGTCCCCCTCTTGCTCGATGCTGATGGCCTCAACCTGCTGGCGGATTTGGGCTGTATCAATATGTTAGCGAACCGGGCTGCTCCAACGGTGCTTACCCCGCACCAGGGCGAGTTTAAGCGGTTGTTTCCCGATCAGCTCGATGCCAGTGACGATGGGGCGGCGGCGGCGGTGGCGGCGGCCCGCCAGAGTGGTGCCGTGGTGCTGCTAAAGGGAGCCTGCACTGCGATCGCTCATCCCAACGGCACCCTCTGGTATGTGCCCGAGAGCACCCCAGCCCTAGCCCGGGGCGGCAGTGGCGATCTGCTCACCGGGCTGATTGGCGGTTTGCTGGCCCAGGGCCAGGCATCCCCAGAGGCGGCAATGGATGCTGCCCTAGTCGGGGCCTGGTGGCACGCTCAGGCGGCTCGCGCTGCCGCCTGCGATCGCACCGATCTGGGGGTAGATGGCCCCCAACTGGCCCAATACTTAAACCCAACCCTGGCCCAGGTGCTAGCCTGAGGGGCATGGTTCGGTCGGGTTTTTCGGTCTGGTTTTCTCTGTAGGGTTCTAAAATCACCTTGTTTGCGTTCGACCAAATTACCCTGCCCGACGGCTTTCGCGAGGGCGTTTTGCTATTGGCCTATCTGCTGGCGCTGATGTGGATGTTGGCGGTGGTCGATTTTGTCACCGGGCGGCGACTGTTGGTTAAGCTCGCCATTGAGCCGCGCAGTTTAGCGGGGCTGCCCGGCATTGTGGTGGCTCCACTGCTCCACGGCGGCTTTGGCCACCTGGTCGCCAACTCTGGGCCGCTGGCGATTTTAGGCACCATAATCTTGCTTCAGGGACTAGAGGTGTTGGGGCTGGTGACGGTGTTTTGCTGGCTGTTTAGCGGCGTGGGCATCTGGCTGCTGGGTCGCCCCGGCACCCGCCATCTGGGGGCCAGCGGTGTGGTGTTTGGCTACCTGGGCTATATTTTGCTGCGGGGATACTTTGACCGCAGCCCAGGGGCGATCGCTGCCGCCGTCGTCGTGGGCCTGCTCTACGGCAGCGCCCTGTGGGGGCTACTGCCGCTACAGCGGGGCAAGTCGTGGGTGGGCCACGGCATGGGGTTTGCGGCGGGGGTGATCGTCGCCCGCCGACTGCCGATTATGCTGGAGTGGGTCAGGTATAACTCGGGCTTCTAGGGTGGCGTCAGGCTGAATTTTTAGCCCCTCGGCCGCTACCGGGGGCAGCGGCTGCTACCCAGGGTTTGGCGGCTACGGGAGCATCCTGTCGCCGCTGCTCTACCTCGCCGTGCTGCTCTAGCAGGCGGGCCAGCCGGTGACGCATGAGCAGGCCGGGGCGATCGCTCGCCATGTGCTGCTCTTCCGCCAGACTCAGGGGCGCATCGTAGTCGGTACCTTCGAGAATCACCCGGTCTTCGCGGGTCACCTGGCGATCAAAGGCGATGATGTCGGCAGTCTTGGCCTCTGCCTCGGTGTCATTTCGCAGGCAAAACTGTACCACCTGGGAATGTTGGTCATCGATCGGGGTGTAGGCGGTAAAAATTAGGTGCTCTAGGCCATTGGGGTACTGAATTTTCAGCGTGCGGGCAAAGGGCATGTACCAGGTGCGGGTATTGGTGCGGATGGTTTTCTCGGCAGCGATGCCCAGGTTTTTCTTTTGCAGGTCGGGGTTGAGCACCTCCAGCCAGTGCTTCATCACAAAGCCAAAGTC
>RECJ01000193.1 GCA_007694115.1 Leptolyngbya sp. DLM2.Bin27
ATCGGGTGAGTCTCCTTGGTGGCGGTGGTCAGCGTGAGTTTGCCGAAACACCCTGAGCCGCGCAGCCTTGGTAGACCCATAGATTGTCGCCAACCTCGGCTTACCGTGGGGCCAGCTGAGAGAATTCTTTACCTAACAGCTAAATTCGGCAGCGACTCGCTTCACCCTCGCCGCAGCCCTGGGCCAGTTTTGCCTCACGCTCAGCCAAAAGAGTCTTGAGGCTGGGCCGCCCGGTTACCGCCAGCCGCCAGTTGGCCCAAACGCCGTAGGCCCAGTCAACCAGAGCACCCACAATTGGCCAGCGGGTTGGTGCGTAGATCCAACCCATGCCGAGTACGTCATACACCTGGCGAAACACCTCGACGTTTTTGATCACCGTGCCGTCGGCTTTGACCGCATGAATGCGACCCATGGCGGTGGCAAAGTCTACGCCGCCGTTGGCCTCGGGGTTGTAGTCATCGGCGGCAATGTCGGTGAAGGCCACCAGGCCACGGCCATTGTCTTTTTGCCGCAAAAAATTCACCTCCCGCAGGCACAGGGGGCAGTCGCCGTCGTAGAGTAGCGTGATCTGGCAGGTGGTGGCGGTTGAGGCTTCGACAGCGGGGGCGGAGGAGGTCGTCATGGCAGGGAAAAAAAGACAGCGGTAGGGTTAAAACTTTATACACATATCTTAACGAATCCTGCTAACCCTGCCTGACCGCTAGTGCAGCGTCAAAACTAAACATCAGGTTTCTCGTAGGTTGGGTGCAGCGGAGCGAAACCCAACAGCAGTAGGCCTTGTTGGGTTCTGCTATCGCGCCACCCAACCTACAAGCTAAACATCAGGTTTCTCGTAGGTTGGGTGCAGCGGAGCGAAACCCAACAGCAGTAGGCCTGGGGAACTCGGCTCCCAATCCTCTTCAGAGGATTTCGGCTTTGAGCCTTGGACTTCAGTCCTTGGCTCGGGGCCAATCTGAGGGATTGACCCCTCAATCTGCCCCACCTTGGCAGGGCTGGCAGGGCCCACCCCACAGCGGCTACAGTCGCTCGATTGAAGCCGCCATCTCCTCTCCTGAAAATCTCCTCAAGCCTAGAGCACCCGCGCCTTTAGTAGGGTGCCTGGCAGGGTCAGCAGCTTGCGCAGAGAGGGCACAAAGGCCCGTTTGGTAAACACGTCGTAGTCGTTGTCTTCGATCACATCTAAAATCTGGCGATAGAGGGCTAGCGCTGACCACACGGGCCAGCGGGCATCTTCGCTCAGCAGCCCAATGCCGCCCTCAGCCTCGGCGTAAAACTGCCGCGCCCGCTCAATTTGAAAGGCCATGGCGGCGCGCCAGCGATCGTCAACCACTCCGGCCATCAGGTCGGCTTCGGTGTAGTCAAAGGCAGCTAAGTCGGCCAGGGGCAGATAAATGCGGCCTCGGCGGGCATCTTCGCCCACGTCTCGCAGAATGTTGGTGAGCTGGTTGGCAATGCCCAGGGCAATCGCCTGGGGGGTGGGGTCAAAGTTCTGCTGCTGACTCCAGGGGGCGGTTTGCAGCTGTTGGTCGATGCCCATCACCGTGGTTGACATCAGCCCCACGGTGCCCGCCACTCGGTAGCAGTAGAGTTCTAAATCTTCAAAGGTTTCGTAGCGGTTGCGGTGCAGATCCATCCGCTGCCCTGCAATCATGTCGCGAAAGGGCTGAATGTCGAGGGGAAACTGCTCTAGGGTGTCGACTAGGGCCACATCCTCGTCGTCAACGGGGCAGCCCGCAAATATCGACTCCAGCTGTGCCTCCCAGCGATCCAGCGTTTTTTCGCTGGTGAACTGCGCCTGGGGCCCATCCACCAGCTCATCGGTGCGGCGACACCAGACATAGATCGCCCAAATGGCGCGCCGCTTGGCAGGGGCCATCAGCATGGTGCCGGTGTAGAACGTCTTGGAGTATTTCGCCGTGACGCGCCGACACACCTCGTAGGCATCCTCAACGGAGGATAGGGATTGGATGGGGGGAGAATCCGTCAGTTGCAGCATTAATGACCCAAACCTGGAGAATATCAATCTCAAACCGACTACAGGCAATTCTGCTTAAACTAGCCTCTCACAACTGCACCCAACTTTGGCAAAACAGTTGAAATCGGCCCATTCCCCGAAGCAACCCTGCCCCTGCGGTTTCTAAAGATTATATGTTGCAATCCGTAACATTTGCCCGTCAATTCTGAATTTGTGCAGGTCTAAGTCTCCAGAGGAGGATTGGGAACCTACCCAATTCAAAGCCACCCAGATAAGATAATAGACTGCATATTAAATCTACTCAATGCCGTAGGTTGCTCTGGCGCTGGGTGGTCGGGCTCTGGTCTGAGGCCAAGCGAGGCCAATGGCTGTTTTGAGCCGCCGTCGGTTGTTGACGGAGTGATACAGGTTGGCGGGATGATCCGAGAACAGGTAGCTCAAGCTTGGTCGGCCACCCATTAGCTGTTCATTCTGGCTGAGCCCTGGCCTAGCCTTGGCCTAGAGATAGTTCTGTCCACCGTTGGGAGCCTTGCCCGTGCCTCAAACTAACTTTGACTTTCTCCAAGAGTCCGATCCGCTGTTGGCGAGTATTTTGCAGCGCGAACTCCAGCGTCAGCGCGACCACCTGGAGCTGATTGCCAGCGAAAACTTCACCTCTGCGGCGGTGATGGCAGCCCAGGGTTCGGTCTTGACCAACAAATATGCTGAGGGCCTGCCGGGCAAGCGCTACTACGGCGGCTGCGCCTTTGTGGATGAGGCTGAGCAGCTGGCCATCGACCGCGCCAAAGAATTGTTTGGGGCGGCCCATGCCAACGTGCAGCCCCACTCGGGTGCCCAGGCCAACTTCGCGGTGTTTTTAGCTCTGCTAGAACCTGGCGACACTATTTTGGGGATGGATCTCTCCCACGGCGGCCACCTCACCCACGGGTCGCCGGTGAATTTCTCAGGCAAGTGGTTTAAGGTGGCGCAGTATGGCGTTAGTCGCGAGACCGAGCAACTCGACTTTGACGAGATTCGTCAGATCGCCCTAGAGCAACGCCCCAAGCTGATCATCTGCGGCTACTCGGCCTACCCTCGCACCATCGAGTTTGAAAAATTCCGCGCGATCGCAGATGAAGTCGGGGCCTACCTGATGGCCGACATTGCCCACATCGCTGGTCTGGTGGCCGCTAACCAACACCCCAACCCCCTGCCCTACTGTGATGTGGTCACCACCACCACCCACAAAACCCTGCGCGGCCCCCGGGGCGGCCTGATTCTCACCCGCGATGCCGAGCTGGGCAAAAAGTTTGACAAGGCGGTGTTTCCCGGTAGCCAGGGCGGCCCCCTAGAGCATGTGATTGCCGCCAAGGCCGTGGCCTTTGGCGAAGCGCTCAAACCCGAGTTTCGCACCTACGCCGCTCAGGTAATCGCCAACGCTCAGCAGCTGGCGGCCCAGCTCCAGCAGCGGGGCATCAAAGTAGTGTCTGACGGCACCGACAACCACCTGGTGCTCTGCGACCTGCGCTCCATCGGCATGACTGGCAAGCGCGCTGATCAGCTGGTCAGCGGCGTCAACATTACGGCCAACAAAAACACCGTGCCCTACGACCCCGAGTCGCCCTTTGTCACCAGCGGGCTGCGCCTGGGCTCTCCGGCTATGACCACCCGGGGCATGGGCAAAGTCGAGTTCACCGAAATCGCCAACATTCTGGCCGAGCGCCTGCTCAACCCCGAAGATGCTGCGATCGCAGCAGACTGTCAGCGACGGGTGGCGGCTCTGTGCGATCGCTTCCCCCTCTACGCTCACCTAGGCGGGCTCGTGCCGGCTTTGGTCTAGGGCTGATAGCTAGGTGCCAGGTGCTGGGTGTAGGGCTTAAGGCCGCGTCCCAGCCCAGTACCTGACAGCCAATTCTTTGCCCTCAGGCCCCTCGGGGTGCCTGGGTAGCGGCTGAGATGGTCGCCAAACTCCATGCAGAAGCGCAGAAAGTTAGGGTGACACCTTAATGATCTGTCATAATGCATGGAGTTTTTGCCGATCGGACGAAACTCGACCTATCCTATTGACTGTTTCGGGCAAACTACGCTCTAACCAGGCGACTCTGGCCCCAGGCTTCTGGATGGCCCAGCCTGAATAAAAGTGAGTAAATGCTCCCGAGGAACTGTAGGCTGCTGGGGTAACGCCTGGCTTGACGGGGTGGAGGTTTCTCCAACTAGGAGGGGTGAGGATGCCGTTTGTTTTGTATCACGTGTTGGCCTTTGGTATTTCCGCCGCGGTGGTACTGGGCACCACGCCAGTTGTGCGCCGCATTGGTCTCAAGAGCGGGCGGGTAGACCAGCCCGGCGAGCGCAAGGTGCACTCACAGCCCATGGTGCGCCTGGGCGGAGTATCAATTTTTTTGGGGACGCTGCTGGCCCTGCTGGTGGTGTGGGCCTTGGGGGGGTTTATCGACGCTACCGGGGCCTATCTGGCTCCGCCCCAGGAGTTTCAAATTTGGGGTGTCACCCTGGGGGGGCTAGCCTTCTTTCTGATTGGGCTGACCGATGACCTGTTTGGCCTGTCGCCTCTCAGCCGTCTGTTTATGCAGGCGGTGGTGGCGACCATGGCCTGGCATGTGGGGGTCAGCATCGACTTTCTCACCATTCCCTTCTATGGGCTGACCCAGCTACCCGACTTTATTAGCTTGCCGGTAACCATCATCTGGCTGGTGGGCATGGCCAACGCCATCAACTGGATCGACGGCCTAGACGGCCTGGCCGCAGGGGTTTCGGGCATTGCCGCCCTGGTGATGATTGTGGTCAGCCTCTATATGAACCAGCCTGCCGCTGCTCTGATTGCCGCTGCCCTGGCAGGCGGTGCCCTGGGGTTTCTGCGCTACAACTTCAACCCCGCCAAGATCTTTATGGGCGACGGGGGGGCCTACTTTATGGGCTTTACCCTGGCCGCTGTGGGGGTAATTGGCCTGGTCAAGACGGTAACGACGGCGGCGGTGCTGCTGCCCTACCTGATTTTGGCGGTGCCGATCTTAGATATGTCGGCAGTCATCCTAGATCGCCTGCGTTCAGGCAATTCTCCCTTTGTGGCCGATAAGCGTCACCTGCACCATCGGCTGCTCAAGGCGGGCCTGTCTCACCGGGTGACGGTGCTGTTTATCTATGTGCTCACCCTGTGGGCCGGTACCCTGGCCCTGGCCTTTGCCGGGGTGCCCAGCGGCGTGGTCTATGCCCTGGCGGCAACGGCGCTACTCAGCTACACCGGCTGGCGGCTGCGACAGCGCACCCGCTGAGGGGCCGTAGGGGTAGTCATAGGCCCGGATCAGATTGTTGGCCCGGTAGACGTGGATGGTTTCGGTCACCTCGCCACCTCGCATTAGAGGCACCGTGCCCAGCGGCTCAATGCTCTCGAATAGCGGCCGGTAGCGATCGAGAATTTCGTCGTCTTGAACGAAGCGGTCGAGGGTCATGTAGAGCGCGTCTTGAGCGATCCAGTCGTAGGGATTGAACCAGAAGGCAAAGCCGCGCGGGTCTTGGCTAAAGGCGGTCACCGGCAGATCGACCACCGGGTGAATGCCCATGGCCAGGTAACCCCCCAGGTAGTACTCATTGGTGAAGACAAAGCCGACCTCGTCGAGGGCCTGCCGCAGCTCGGGGGTGTTGGCAAACTGCTGCCGCAGCTGGCCCGTGTCGATCAGCTCGACTGAGCCATCTTGCTCGACCGGCACGAGCCCCCCAAAGACGGCGTAGGTGCTGGGCTGCTGCAAAATGCCCAGCCGCAGGTGCAGCAGCGCCACCGCCGATAGGGCGGTCAAAAATAGCCCCGACCCCCACAGCCAACGGCGAATCAGGCGCGGGCGCTGCCGCTGCCAGACCAGCACCTGGACCGCCAGCAAAATCACCATGCCCCAGTAGCCCGGGGCGGGCCAGGCGGGCAAAATTTGTTGTTTGCCCCCCAGCAGGGTAAACAGCAGCATAATCGGTAGCGACAGCCAGAGAATTAGCGATCGCCGGTAGTGGTCTTGGGCCTCGCCAATGCTGCGGCTGGGGGCCAGCCAAAACAGCGCCTGCTGGCCGCTCTGCCTGGCCGCCACCCACCACAGCGGCAAACCAAATAGCGGAAACAGGTAGAGGACAGACAGCAGCCAGTAGCCCACCATCTGCCCCAGGCTAAAGCCGCTGCTGCCCGTGTCGCCATCGAACCGCATCCCCAGCTGAAAGCGAAAAGAAATCCAGT
This sequence comes from Leptolyngbya sp. DLM2.Bin27, assembly GCA_007694115.1. Taxonomy (GTDB): domain Bacteria; phylum Cyanobacteriota; class Cyanobacteriia; order Phormidesmidales; family Phormidesmidaceae; genus Nodosilinea. Next base: position 6,186 of record RECJ01000193.1, read on the forward strand.
CGTTTTGACTGTTCCAGTACCACAAAGGGAACAGGGTGAGGGCAAAGACGGCTAGGGCAAGCAGAGTCCAGGGCGATCGCAGCGCCGCCCGGTAGGGCCGATAGGCCGCACAAAACCCCACCAGACTGACCCCCAGCACAAAGCCGTGGTACTTGCTCAACCCCGCCAGGGCCACCGTCAGGCCCAGCAGCACAATCCGCCAGGAGGGGCGGTAGCTAGTTTTAGCTACGTCATCAGCCCCGCTGGGTTGGCCCCGGCTACCGTGGGGAAAAAATTCCCAGGCAGCCACCAAGAGGGTGGCGCTCCAAAATAGACTCAGGGCGTTGTCGGGGGAGGTGAGAATGCCAAAGCTGATCACAATCAGCGGGATCAGGGTGGCCAGGGCCAGGGTCATTTGCCCCACCGCCGCTGAAAATAGCCTGGTCGCCGCCAGAGATAACAGCCCCAAACTCAGGCAGTAGATCACCAATGCGCCAATGCGAAGGGTGAAGGGAGAAATCACCCCCGTCAGCCACCAGCCGACCCCGGTGGTGAGGGCAACTATGGGCGGGTGATCAAAATAGCTCCAGTTGAGATAGCGGCTGTAGAGGTAGTAGTAGGCCTCATCAAAGCCCGGCAGCATCCAAACCGCGACAATGGTGCGGTAGATCAGCCCCCCCAGCACCAGAGCGACTAGTCCCTGGGCCCAGCCGGGCTTGCGATCGCTGAGTTGGCGATCGCCGGGCTTGTGATCGCCGCTGAGGGCGGGTCTTTGACCATTGCTCCAACCTGTCATCGGGCATTCTCCCCTGGCAACAATCATGTACAACCCAGTCGGGGAACGGCGCTAAACAGCGCTAATCGGCTGACTGAGCTTTTCCTGGCTCCCCTGCCATGGTCATAATGACACTATTGCGCCCCAGCAACTGCGCCCCAGCCAACCTGCCCTATTACGCCCCTAACCTGCCCCATGTCTCCCAGTCCGTCGCCTCAGCTGCCCTCCACCGAGCCCCTTGATCCAGCCGCCAAAACCGCCGAGATTATCTGCGTTGGCACAGAGCTACTGCTGGGGGATATTCTCAACAGCAACGCCCAGTTTTTAGCCAAGGAGTTGGCGATTCTCGGCATTACCCACCACTACCAGACCGTGGTGGGCGACAACCCAGCTCGCATTCAGCAGGCTGTCACCATTGCCCAGGGCAGATCGCAGCTGCTTCTTTTTACGGGCGGCCTAGGCCCCACCCCCGACGACCTCACTATAGAGACGCTGGCCAACCTGTTTGGTGCCCCCCTGGTGGAGCACCCCGACCTAGTGGCCGATATTGAGGCCAAATTTACCGCTCGGGGGCGCACCATGCCCCCCAGCAACCGCAAACAGGCGCTGCTGCCCCAGGGGGCGATGGTGCTGCCCAACCCCCAGGGCACGGCTCCAGGCATTATCTGGTCGCCGCGCCCCCAGCTAACGCTGATGACGTTTCCCGGCGTGCCGCGCGAGATGCAGGCCATGTGGCGCGAAACCTCTGTGCCCTACCTGCACAGCCAGGGCTGGGTCAACGCCACAATTGTCAGCCGCATGCTGAGGTTTTGGGGCATTAGCGAGTCGGCCTTAGCCGAACGGGTGGCCCCCTACCTGAGCCAGGGCAACCCCACGGTGGCCCCCTACGCCAGCAAGGGTGAGGCCAAGCTGCGCATTAGCGTACGGGCTGTCTCTAGAGCCTCTGCCCTGGCTCAAATCGCGCCAGTGGAGGCGGGCATTCGCGCCCTGGTGGGGGCCGACTGCTACGGGGCTGACGACGACAGCCTGGCTGCGGTGGTGGGAACCCTGCTGCTGGAGCGCCAGCAAACCCTGGCGGTGGCCGAGTCTTGCACGGGGGGTGGGCTGGGGCAATTGCTGACCGAGATTGCGGGCAGTTCGGTTTACTTTAAAGGCGGCGTGATTGCCTACGACAACCGGGTCAAGATCAACCTGCTCAAGGTCGATGGGGCGGCGCTAGAGGAGCATGGGGCGGTGAGTGCGATTGTCGCCGAGCAAATGGCCCTGGGCGCTAGGCTGCTACTGCAAACTGATTGGGCCTTGAGCATTACCGGCATTGCCGGGCCAGGGGGTGGCACCCCGGCTAAACCCGTCGGGCTAGTTTACATTGGCCTAGCTGCCCCCAGCGGCGAGGTGATCAGCTACAAGCACGAATTTTCGGGCTATCGGGGCCGCGACTGGGTGCGCCAACTCAGCGCCCTTTCTGCCCTCGATGCCCTCCGGCGCAACCTGCTGTTAAGGGCAGGTTGATCATTTGCTTCAATTGGCTATTATGTATTTATGGATTAAGAGCACCCCACTGGGCCTTAAGGCCCGTCTCAGGCAAGAGCAGCCGGGGTAGCGTGTGCCAGTAAGGAGTTTTGCCCTAATGGATTACATCGATAAGGCTCTCGACAAGTTGCGTGAGTGGGTTGATAAGGTGATTGAGGCTCTGTTTGGCCCTGAACCGCAGGGAGAACCAGACCTGGTTCCCATCCCTGTAGATGAACCCCGACGCTAGGGCGCTCTTAAAAAATTGATCGCAGCTGAGCGTCATCACTACTTGACGTTTGAGTCTTGTCCGGTTGATTTTTAGTCAAGCTGCTTTACATAGGCAGCTTTTCTTTGACTGAGAGTATTGAAATGGCTTTGACCAGGGAAATTTTAAGGTTTCTCTGGTCTTAAGTCTTTTAATTAAAGTCTGCGGCTCGTGTAGGGGCAAACGGTGTTTGCCTAGCCCAACCGGGGCTAGCCAAGGTGAATTCACTGTGGAGCAAAGTGGAAACCCAACACCAGGGTGGGTGCTGCCAGGCAGTCAAGCTTTTGAGATATTTTTGAGATACTTTAGTACCTAGGGCTGCTACCACTTTGGCGGTCGAGGGGAATAGATCATTGTTTAGGGTTCAAGTTATCCACGGCCCCAATTTAAATATGCTGGGTCGGCGGGAGCCAGCGGTCTATGGCACCCAGACCTTGGCCAGCATTGACGCTATGTTGGCCGATGAAGCCAAGCAGGGGGGTGCCATTCTAAGTAGCTTTCAGTCCAACAGCGAGGGAGCCTTGGTCGATTGCATTCAGGCCACGTTTGGTGAGCAGGACGGCATTTTGATCAACCCTGGGGCCTACACCCACACCAGTGTGGCGATTAGAGATGCGATCGCAGCCGTCGGTCTTCCCACCGTAGAAGTGCATCTCAGCAACATTCACAAACGTGAAGCCTTTCGCCACCACTCCTACATAGCCGCCGTGGCGGTGGGCCAAATCTGTGGCTTTGGGGCCGACAGCTATCGCCTGGGGCTGTATGCCCTGGTGCAACACCTCAAAAGTCTTTAGCCGCTGCCCGTAGATTCTTATTTTTGTCTATATGGCTACCACTGCTGCTACGATCAGATTTCTTCAAACGCCCACCTCCCAGGCCTGGATTGATCAGGCTTTAGCCAATTTAGACGAGATTTTGCTCGACCATGCCCAGTGCGAGCGCAAGGCGGCGGGGGTGGCGATGAGCTTGATCAATCGCTATCCGGCTGACGCCGGGTTGGTCAAGGCGCTGACGGCGATCGCCCAGGAAGAGCTGGCCCACTTTGCCCAGGTCAACCAGTGGTTAGAGCGGCGCGGGGTGCCCTTTGGCCCGCTGCCGCCACCCCCCTACGGGGCCGGGCTGCGCCAGCAGGTGCGCCCCGACGAACCCCACCGCCAGCTCGATGTGCTCTTGGTCTCGGCCCTGATCGAAGCCCGTAGCCATGAGCGGCTAGGGCTCTTGGCCGAGCATTGCCCCGATCGCGATCTGGCCCAGTTTTACCGCAGTCTAATGGCCTCAGAAGCGCGCCACTACGGAGCTTACTGGGTGCTGGCCACGGGGCGTTTTCCCCGAACAGCGGTAGAATGCCGCCTAGACACCTTGGCCGCCGCAGAGAGTAAAATTCTCTCTAGTCTGTACCCCCAGCCCCGCATCCACAGCTAGGGTGCTGGTAGCCTGAGCCCAGAGGCCTAGATCCCAGGGTTCTTTGGTTGGCCATTACAGGAATCGGTTGGTACACCAGTAGAACCCTGGGATCTCGCTATCCCCGCTCAACGTCGCCCCGCTCAACTTCAAAATCGGTATGCCTTCCTCGCTCCCCGACCACCGCAGCACCTTTGGCCCCTACCTGGTTCGCAGTTGGCAACCCAGCGATCGCAATGCCGTCGTTGATCTGATCCACCAGGTGCTAACAGAATACAACCTCACCTGTGAGCCTACCGACAGCGATCGCGATGCCCGAGAGGTCGAAGCCTGCTACTGGGAAACCGGCGGCGAGTTTTGGGTGGTAGAGAACGCCGGAGAGCTGGTTGGCACAGGAGCTTATCGCCCCACCCATCGCGGCCCTCGGGCCGTAGATCTGCGCAAAATGTTTTTGCTGCCCCAGGCGCGGGGGCAGGGCCTAGGCCGCTACCTGCTGACCACCTTAGAAACGGCGGCGGCCCAGCGGGGGTTTGCCGAAATTTGGCTAGAAACAGCCTCGGTGCTCAAGCAGGCCGTCGGGCTGTACGAAGCCAGCGGGTACGCGCCCGCCAGCGGGGTGGAGACGGCTCGCTGCGATCGCATCTACTGCAAGCGCCTGGGACCAGCGCCTGGGGCCAGCGCTGAGTGACCCCGCTGGCCATCGCCCTCGGTGCAGTGAGAAAACCAGCAGCGCGCCGCGCAAAACATCTGCCCGGTTCCCCCCTACCCCGCCCCTTTGCTGCCCGCCCCTGCCCGCTTAATCGCCCAAAATTCAGCTATAATCGCCACATTCATACTGGGGGAGGCCGCTTTGATTGCCATTTATCCCGGCAGTTTTGACCCCATTACCCTGGGCCATGTAGACATCATTACCCGCAGCAGCCGACTGTTTGAGCGGGTAATCGTGCTGGTGTCGAGCAACCCCAACAAGGTGCCCATGTTTTCAACCGCCAAGCGGATCGATCAAATCGAGCGCTCAGTCGGCCACCTCAACAATATCGATATCGATCAATACGACGGCCTCACCATCACCTACGCCCGTCAATGTCATGCCCAGGTGCTGCTGCGGGGGCTGCGAGTGCTCTCTGATTTCGAAAAAGAGTTGCAAATGGCGCATACTAATAAAACCCTGGCCGATGATATCGAGACCCTTTTTCTCTCAACCTCTACAGAGTACGGCTTCCTCAGCAGCAGCTTGGTCAAAGAAATTGCCCACTTTGGCGGCCCGATTGACCACCTTGTTCCCCACCATGTAGCGCGAGACGTTTACCAATGCTACGCCCAGACCCCGCCCGCCTCAACGCCCAACCCCCAGCGTCCCAGTTCCGTGGTGCCAGAACCCAAACCAATGGACTGTCTGTAGAGGTGACCGAGGGTGAGACCGCCTTACCTAAGCCTGGCGATATCGACATCCAGCAAGAACTCAACAAGCTAGAAGAAATCATCTTGGCTAGCCCCAGGGTGCCCTTTAGCGGGCGCACCTTAATTGACGAAGACCAGCTGCTTGACCAGCTAGACGCCATTCGCCTCAACCTGCCCCCTGCCTTTCGTCAGGCGGTGCAAATTTTGCAGCAGCGCAGTGCCCTGCTGGCCGAAGCCGAGCGCTATGCCCAAGATTTGATCGCCGCCGCCGAGCAGCAGGCAGCCCAGATACTCGATGAGTTGGGCATTGTGCGCCAGGCCGAGCAAATGGCCCAGCAGATCAAAGCCCAGGCCCAGCAAGACTGCGAGGGGCTACGCACCCAGGTCTTAGTCGACATCGAGCAAATGCAGCTCCAGGCCCAGCGAGACTGGGAAGCCCTGCGGCAAAAAGCTCTGGCCGAGCAAGACATGATTCAGCAAGAAGCCGATGGCTACGCTGACCGGGTGCTCTCTGACGTAGAACAGCAGCTCTCTCAAATGCTGCGAATTATTCAAAACGGGCGCAGCCATCTGCAGCCGCCCAAAGAACCTGCCAGCCCAGCCCAGCGGCCTAGGGGCAGCAAAGCTGGGTCGCCCAGCCCTGGATCTGAGCCTCGGGCAGAACGTCCTCGCCCCTCCCAAAAACCTGCCGCCGACTCATGATCAGCTACCTCAAGGGGGTGCTGGCCGACGTTCAAAAACCCGGCAGCCACAAGATTATTGTCACCCTAGATGTCAATCAGGTGGGCTATGACATGCAGGTGCCTGCCCGTCAGCTCTCGCTGCTGCCGCCTATGGGCGAGGTTGTGCAGCTGTTTAGCCACCTGTACTTTCGCGAAGATCAGGCGGTGCTGTTTGGCTTTGGCCAGCGCCAGGAGCGCGATCTGTTTCGGCTGTTAATTAGCGTTAGCGGCATTGGCCCCCAAATGGCCCTGGCTCTGATCGACACCCTGGGCGAGGCCGAGCTGACCCAGGCGGTGGTCAGCGGCAACACCCGGCTGCTGTCGCGCACCCCTGGGGTGGGCACCAAAACCGCCGAGCGCCTAGTGCTAGAGCTCAAGACTAAGCTACAAGACTGGCAGACCCAGACAGGGGTAGGGCTGGTGCCCACCGATGGGCCGGTGCCCACCCTCTACGAAGAGATCGAAGCCACGCTTAGCGCCCTGGGCTATAGCCAGAGCGAAATTCTCAAAGCCTTGCAGGCCGTGGGCCGCAGCTCTACGCTACAGAAGACGGCAGACCCTGAAAGCTGGATGCGGGAGGCAATTGCCTGGCTGAGTCAGTGACAGGCCCATCTCTATGCTGCAGCCCCTATGCTATAGTGAAAAATCCTGACTCAAATTTATCCTTCTAGAGAAGCTGTCTGTCCCATGACTCTGTTGCAAGCGCGCAAGCAGGAACTTATTTCTGACTATCAGGTGCACGAAACCGACACTGGCTCTGCCGATCTGCAGATTGCCATGCTCACGGCTCGCATCAGTCAGCTCAGTGACCACCTGCAAAAAAACAAAAAAGACTATTCGTCTCGCCGTGGCCTGCTGAAAATGATTGGCCAACGCAAGCGCCTGATGGGCTACCTGCAAAAGCAGGACTCTGAGCGCTACCGGGCGCTGATTAAAAAGCTTGGTATTCGCGGCTAGGCTCAGCAGCTTAGCTAGTTTGCCCTAGCCAATGCCCTCTAGCCCATGACCGGTGTTATCGGTAGCAATTAGATCGCCCTATGGCCCCCGAGTCTCCCCGCAAACGTCTGCCCTTTGAGCCCGTTGGCAGTAAGGGGGCCGGTAAAGCCCCTGCAAAACCCAAAGCAGCGGCTAAGCCAGCCTCCGCCAAAGGTGCGAGCAAGGTCGCTACGTCCGGCCAAAAAACCAGTACGGTAAAGCCCAGCGCGGCTAAGCAGACCAGCGCCGCCAAGTCCGCTGCCAGGGCGACCGCCATCCCTGAGGCGGTGAGCAATCGCATGCTGCGCCGGATGTTTGCCTTTTCAGGATTGCCTACAGTTACTGGCATCCTGACTTTTTTTGTCAGCTACTATCTGGTCGTCAACCAGGTCGTTGAGCTGCCCCCTTATTTTGTGCTGTTGGTGACCCTGGGCTGCTTTGGGCTTGGGGTTGTGGGCCTTACCTATGGGGTGCTGTCGGCCTCTTGGGATGAAGATCGCCCCGGCACCCTATTTGGCCTAGACGAGTTTCAAGTGAACTTTGGCCGCATGACCAGCGCCTGGGGTTCGAAGTCGGAAGGCTAGGCAAAGCGTTAGTAATTGAAGTGAAGCGTCAAACCTAAAAATTGGGGTTCGAGTAGGGTGGGTGTAACGAAGTGAAACCCAACAGCAGCAAGTTTTTGTTGGGTTCCGCTGGCGCTCCACCCGACCTACAAACCTCTGCCTTGAAGTACTAGGTCCTTAATCTGGCTTAGATCTGGCTTATTGCTCGTTACTGCCGGAGGTTTGCATGATCTGCTCAATTTGAGCTTCCATGGCTTTGAGCAGTTGGCTGAGCGATTCGAGGGTGCGGCCTGGGGGTGACTCAATGCTGAGTGACTGGCGGGCGCGATCGCGAATTTCGGTAATCCGCTTTTGCAGCGTTTGGGCCACCCCTAGGGCATCTTCTCCTAGCTGGCGCAGCTGCTGCTGCTGGTAAAACTTGAGCGCCGCCCCCCGCAGCACCTGGAGGGTAGCTTCTTCGCCGTGGGTGCCAGCGATCAGTCGTAGCCGCAGCAAAACGCGATCGCCCTGGTAAAGCCGTTCAATATCGGCTTGTTTGGCAGCGGCGGTAGGCAGCAGGGGCAGGTGGGTCAGCCGTTTAAGCTCGTTGATCACACTCTGCAATTGATCAAGGGTGAGCGGTTTGGGGGCCGCCTGCACTACGCCATCCTGGCTCCACAGCACGCGCCCCTGGGATGACCCCCGTTCTAGGTACAGTCGCCCAATGCCATCGCTGAGGGCGCGGTGAAGCAGCACCTGGGTCATCTGGATCGGCGGCAGCAGGTGCAGGCGATCTAGGGGCATGCGGTCAATGGCAGGGTCGAGCACCAGCTCTAGGGGTTGGGGCTCTAGCGGTAGATTGGTGACCGGGGTGGCCTTAGGCTGATCTGCGGTGTCAGTTGATAAATCATCAGGGCTATCGACAATAAATGTCAGCAGTTCATTGTTCGAGAGCGGCGACTGAGCCCCTGGGGGAGCCTGGCTGTGCCCCTTGGATTGGGCGGCATGGCTCAGGTACTGAGACAGCATTTTGCGCTGCCAGTCAGCGGCAACCGGCCACGGCACCAACGAACAGTGAATAAACGAAGCCTGTTTGCGAGCGTAGTCAACCGCAACGGTGTCTGAGGGGTTGACCATACCCAGATGCAAGTGGCTTGACTCCACAGAGAGCGGAATAATCTCATGGTAGAGGCAGGCCTCAAAGGGCAAAATGCTGTCGATCAGCGAAAGCATTTGGTCGATTTTGAGGCGGCAATCAACCGCCGCGCTGCCGCTGCCCGCGTCAGAGATCTCGTTGAGTAGCGCTTTGGGATTCGGCTCTGACATGAACCTGAGGGTCTAGGGAGTAAAGATGTTTTCATCCTAGGCGGACTTCTGGCCTGGTGCTAGATTCTTAAGATCGCTCTATTAATCTTTACGGAAAATCTGCTGCTTGACCAGGGTTGTGACGAATAGCCTTTGCTGTAAGCAATTGAGGATGTCCAATCTGGCTTAGGATCTGTAGTCTGCCTCTAGGCAGAACCCCTTGGCTGAATATGGCTGGTTTGAGTGGGGGCTTTGCCAAGGGATGAGCGGTGGTTTGAGCCTGGTTTGCTCCGCTATGACAGTGAATTTACGGTGTCTGGCGGGAAACATGGGGTATAGATCGAAAATCCTTTGGTTGAGGACGCCCCATGGCCTCAGACCCAATCCGAGTTTCACAACCCCGGTTGCCAAACGGTTAACCCGCAGGGGCGCATCGCCTGCGCCCGGCTGAACCAGAGGTAGATTTGGTCTGAGAGCATAGACAGCCACAGGACAGGGCATGGAAGGTGGAGCGGATGACGTGGAAAAATTAGCCGATTTGGTGCAGCAGCTGCGGGCAGAAAATGCCGTGCTACAGCGCGAAGTGGTGACCCTGCGGGATATCAACCAGGCTCTGCAAGCGGCGCTAGAACGATCGCGGCCCCCCACAGATATCGCCTCTATGGAAGCCCCCAGCGCTGCCCGCTGGCAGTTTGCCCTAGAGGGCTCTGGCGACGGTCTGTGGGACTGGAATATCCAAACCAATGAGGTCTATTTCTCTCCCCAATGGAAGGCGATGCTGGGCTACGAAGACCATGAGATCGGCACCCGTTTAGACGAGTGGGACAATCGCGTGCACCCCGACGACAAAGCTGGTTGCTACGCCGATCTAGAGCGGCACTTTAGCGGTGAGACGCCGATCTACCAAAACGAACACCGGATGCGCTGCAAAGACGGCAGCTACAAATGGATTCTCGATCGCGGTCAGGTGATGCAGCGGGATGCCCAGGGTCAGCCCCTGCGGGTAATTGGTATGCATACCGATGTCAGCGATCGCAGACAGACCGAAGACAATCTGCGCCAGAGCGAAGCCACCAACCGGGCGATTTTGGCGGCCATGCCTGACCTGCTGTTGCGGGTGGGGCGCGACGGTACCTGCCACGATTTTCGGCCCCCGGCAAATGCGGCTGCGGGGGTGTTTTTGCCGATTCATCACCACCTCTCCGAGGTGGTGCCCCCTGACTTGCTCACCTACCAGCTGCGGCGCATTGAGCAAGCCCTAGACACCGGCAATCTACAGGTTTGGGAGCAGCAGTTTGAAATCCAGGGCGAGATGCACTACGAAGAGGTGCGTTTAACCCCCTGTGGCCCAGACGAGTGCCTGGTGGTTGTGCGCGATATCAGCGATCGCAAAGTTGTAGAACTTGCCCTGCAAGCCGCCACCACAGAGCTAGAGCGGTTTTTTTCGGTATCTCTAGACCTGCTCTGCATTGCCGATACCGACGGCTATTTTCATCGTCTCAACCCCGCTTGGGAAAAAGTTTTGGGCTATCCGCTAGCGGCCTTAGAACAGGCCAGGTTTTTAAACTACGTGCACCCCGAAGACCTAGACAGCACCCTAGAGACCCTATCGAGACTCAATCAGCAGCAGGAGATTATTGGCTTTGTCAATCGCTATCGCTGCCACGATGGGTCCTATCGCTGGCTTGAGTGGCGGTCGGTGCCCGTGGGCAACCAGATCTACGCTGCGGCCCGAGACATCACCCTCAATCGACAGGCAAAGCTGGATCTAGAATCGACGAAGCTCCAGCTCACCGGGGTGTTAAACAGCTCCCTCGACGGCATTATGGCCTTTCGGTCAGTGCGTGACCAGGCGGGTGCCATCGTCGATTTTGAATGGTTGCTGAGCAACCCCGCCGCCTGTGCACTGGTGGGGCGCACCGCCGAGTATTTGGTGGGCAGACGCCTGCTCGAAGAAATGCCGGGCAATAAAACCGATGGCCTGTTTGATCTCTACGTCGATGTCGTCACCTCTGGCAACTCGATTCAGCGCCAGTTTCACTACACCCACGACGGCATAAACACCTGGTTTGAGAACATTGCCGTCAAACTGGAAGATGGGTTTGCAGTCACCTTCCGCGATATTACTCCGCTCAAACAAGCCGCCTACGATCTTCAGCAGGCCAATCAACAGCTTGAAACTCGCGTTGAGGAGCTAGACCAGCGCAATCAACAGATGCAGCTGCTGGGAAAGATGAGCGATTTTTTGCAGACTTGTCTCAAAGTTGAGGAGGTCTATCCAGATCTCTCTACCCTGATCAAGCCGCTGTTCCCCAACAGCACCGGGGGCATATTCATTATCAACGACTGCCGCGATCGAGTGGAGAACGTCGCCATTTGGGGAGATCAGCTGGACTCAACGCTAGATTTTAGCCCGCAGGACTGCTGGGCGCTGCGCCGGGGTCTCTCGCACCAGGTTGGCCCCGAGTGCCTGGGGCTGCGCTGCCACCACACCGAAGCCAAAGCCACAACTACCCTCTGCATTCCCCTCGTCACCCTAGGAGAGGCCCTGGGACTGTTCTACCTCAGCACTGCCCGCATCGATCGGCCTACCCAGCAGCTAGCTCGCACGGTGGCCGAGCAGATAGCTCTAACCCTGGCCAAGCTGCACCTGCGCGAAAAGCTACAGCAGCAAAGCATTTGCGACCCGCTCACCGGGCTATATAACCGCCGCTACCTAAAAGAAACCCTAGGGCAAGTGATTCACCATGCCCAAAGGCACAGACACACCGTTGGCGTGATCATGCTCGATATCGACCATTTCAAGCAATTTAATGACACCTATGGCCATGAAGCAGGCGATCGCGTGCTGCAAGTGGTGGGTCAGCTGCTCCGTGACAGCGTGCGCGACTCAGATGTAGCCTGCCGCTACGGCGGCGAAGAGATGACCCTGGTGCTGCCTGACTCACCGCCAGAGGTCACCCTGGCGCGGGCAGAAGCAATTCGCCAAGGCATAGGCCAGCTCCGAGTCGAGTACAACGGTGTGATCCTCAACCCCCTCTCGGCTTCGCTAGGGGTGGCCAGCTTTCCTGACTATGGCCCCACCGGCAACGATGTGGTCAAGGCCGCAGATGCCGCCCTGTACGAGGCTAAGGCCCAGGGGCGCAACCGGGTAGTGGCAGCCCCAACTGTGCCAGGGTCAGTGCCTGCGGCTAAAGTGGCCGATAGTTCAGATTCTTCTCAGCCCAGGGATATATCCTGACAGTGGGGGGTAGCTTGGTAGATATTAGGTATCAGGCGGCACCTCAATCTAGCTCGGTATTGTGTTTTGTAGGGCGTTTTAGGTGGTTATGACACAGGCAGCAGTTAAGCGGTTGACGTCGGGTTCATTGATGCTGGGGGCGCTGCTGGCCTTTCTACCGGGTAACATACCACCGCACGCTAGCCTGAGCGCCCCAGCCCTGGCCCAGTCTGTAGTCGATGAAGCCACTACCATTCGGGTCTACGATCAGGTGAGCCCGGCGGTGGTGGCCGTCAACACCCGCAGCGGCGGCGGCAGCGGCAGCATTGTCGATGCCAGCGGGCTAATTCTCACCAATGCCCACGTGGTGGGGCGCGAGCGGGTGGTGACGGTGCGCCTGGCCGATGGTCGCAGCTTTCAGGGCGATGTGGTGGGCTATGGCCAAAACCGCCTGGATCTAGCGGCGGTGCGGCTGCGGGGCAACCCTACGGGCCTGCCTACGGTGGCGATTGCTCCCCGTGACTCGGTGCGGGTGGGCCAGAGCGCCTTTGCCATTGGCAGCCCCTTTGGCCTCCAGGGCACCCTGACGGTGGGCATCGTCAGCCGGATTGACCCCGATCGCAACCTGATTCAGACCGATGCCGCCATTAACCCCGGCAACTCGGGGGGGCCATTGCTCAACAGCAGTGGACAGCTGATCGGCGTCAACACCTCGATCTTTACCACCGGCAGCAGCGGCGGCAACGTGGGGATTGGGTTTGCCATTCCCACTGATGCAGTACAGGCTTTTTTGGCGTCGGTGCGGGCCGGTACGGCGGCGGCCTCTGCCCCCACCAGCCGCAGCCGCCGCGAACCCACCCCCCTTGCCATGGGCGCAACGGTGCGGGGTCAGCTCAACGACAACAGCAACGTGCTGCCCGACGGCAGTTTGTACAACCCCTACGTGTTTGAGGGGCGGGCGGGGCAAGTCATTACCCTTGACATGACTAGCCAAGATCTCGACTCCTACCTGATTTTGCTGGCCCCCGATCACAGCGACTTTTCCATTCAAGATGACGACGGCGGCGACGGTCTTAACGCCCGGATTTCGGTGCGGCTGCCCTACACAGGGTCTTATCTGGTGCTGGCCAATGCCCTAGCTGAAGGAGAGTCGGGGAACTACCAGCTGCGCCTCAGCAGCGGTCAGGCTGGCAATGGCCCAGGGCTAAGTGCGGGGGGCGGTACCGTCCTGCGTCAGCAGGGGAATTTGGGGCCGGGCGATCGCACCCTACAAGACGGGTCTTTCTTTCAGGAATTTTCGTTTCAAGGCCGTGCGGGTCAGGCGGTGCGGATTCGGCTCGAAAGCCCCGACTTTGACACCTACCTGATTTTGCTAGACGAAAGCCGCAACCGGATTGCCGTCAACGACGACGCCAACCCCACCACCACCAATTCTGAAATTGCCATTAGGCTGCCCCGCGACGGGGTCTACCGGGTGTTGGTCAACAGCTTCCGGGCGGGGGAGCGAGGCCGCTTTGTGCTGACGGTAGAGTAGTCAATGGCAGCTCTAACGGTCTAACGGTGCAGGGTGTACGGTGCAAGGTTTACGGTTTACGGCAGTCCTTGAACCGTACACCGTAAACCGTACACCCCACCAACCTGTCACCTTTGGCTTTGCAGACGACTAGGAGCGATCGCAACCGTTAGCCCGGTAGGCGCGCCAGCCGCCGTAGGCCGAGATCTCGGGCTGTCCCTCGCACAAAACCGGTTCTCCCAGCACCCCCAGCACCGTTTCGCCGGTCGCCAGGGTGACTTTACCAATGCTCAGCCCTGGGGGTTCTTGCAGCAGCACCTGCACTAGACCAGCGGCGGGAATCTGCCATACCTCTAGGGCTACGGCCACGCCGCCGCTGCTGACCCTGACCATGGCGGGGTGCCGGTCGCCGATTGACCACAGGCGGTAATCAGGGGTGGTCACGGTTTCGTAGAGGAAGCTAGCCCCGACCTTGAGCAAGTTAGGGTTGAGCGCTAGCCCCTGCATGAGGGTGCCGTTGACCGCCAGTTTGATTTCCTCCGCCATGGTGGCGTACTCCCCCCGATAGTAGACTTGATGTGAACTGCTTCACTGTAGCCTGCCGTGATCCGTCAAATTTGGCTGGAAAGGATTAGATGAGCGCGATAGCATAGAGTGAAGTCATGAATTTTTGTAAAGCCCTTGACCTCTGCCCTACAGCCCCTTGTCGATCCGGCGGTGCCCGTTGACTGGCACGCCCTCCGCCCCCGTTGGCAGGCTGGGCGACCCACTGTGCAAGCGGGGTTGCCCCACGACCAGCTGGCTCCGGCCTGGCAGATTTTGCTGCTGGGCGATGGCTCACCCACCCGACATTTGCAGCTGCTGACGCGCGATCGCACCGAAGTTGACGTGATCGACATGGCCCCGGTGGGCATGGATCTCGACGGTGCCCCCGACATTATTCGCGTGGTGCCCGGCCCCCGCCTGCGCCGCCAGGTGTGGCTGCGCACCGCCTCGGGTCAGCGGCTGGCCTACGCTGCCTCCTGGTGGGAGGCCAGCCATGTAGATGAGTATCTGCAAAATAAGTCGCTGCCCATTTGGGCTAGCCTGGGCCGCCTGCGCACCGAGCTTTACCGCGATATTCAGGGCATTTACTACGGCGACTCTGAAGCGTTAGAAGACGCCTTTGGCATGGCAGGGCCATTTTGGGGTCGCCACTATCTGTTTTGGCACCGGGGCAAACCGCTGACCCTGATCTACGAAGTATTTTCTCCCTATCTGACCCGATATCTGGGGCCGATGCAAAGCGGGCCAAGGGGTTAGAAGACGGTTTAAGGTGCAAGGTGTGAGGTGCAAGGTGTGGGGTTCAAGGTATGAGGCTCAGGCAGGCCGTGAACCGTGTACCTTGCACCCTGCCCCCCCACCTTGTTCAAGTGTTAAGCACCCATCCAAACTTCCCTTAGGGCCAATCGTCGTTGCCGTTGGAGTCAGGGGGGAGATAGTCGGGCCGGCCCGGTGCTGAGAACGCATCTTGGTAGGGGCGACCCTGTTCGACCCAGACCTGGGTTCGCAGGGGGCCGTAGCGCTGGCGCAGCTGAGCATCGATCTGTTCGCCAATGGTTTCTGACGCCTCTAAAAACTCTGGGTGCAGCACCAGGTGAATCTCAACCCACACCTGGCGGCCTACCATGCCCCGGGAGCGAATGCGGGTGCAGCGGGTGACCCCCTCCACCTGGGTGGCGATGTGGGCAATCGCCTCGGGGGCGATCGCCGTGGGCCGCAACAGCATCGGCAGCTGATCGTTGAGCACCCGCCACAGGCTGCGGCTTACCAGCGGCAGCAGCACTAGGGCAAATACCGGGTCGAGCCAGCGCTGGTTTTGCCAAATCGCCAACAGCACCCCCACCATCACAATGCTCAGCCAGGCATCGGCCAAAAAGTGGCGGGTATTGAGCCTGAGAGTCTGACTGCTGAGGCTGCGGGCCTGGTAGCTGGCATAGATGCCCAGGGCCACGTTGAGAATCACCATCGCCGCCGTGAACCTGAGCACCTGGGGATCGATCGCGACCGGGAATGCATTGGTCGCCCCGGTGAGCCCATTAAACACCTGGCCCAGGGCAATAAACAGCAGGCTCACTCCGGTAAAGCCCAAAAAGGCGCAGAGCATCAGCGTGCCCGCCACCTCGGCCCGCCCGTGGCCCCAGACCTCGCGGCCCATCTGCCGCTGGGGCGAGGTCACAGCCACTAGGCTGAGCACCGTGCTAAACCCATCGACTAGGGTGTGCAGTGACTCGGCCAGCAGGGTTAGCGACTGGTTGGCCCATCCCCCAATAGCCTGCACCGCCAGCAGCAGCAGGGTAGCCCACAGGGTAGTCAGCAGCAGACGATAGCTAATGCGGCGTTGGTAATCGCCCTCGTTCATGGGCAGACGGGGTGCAAGGGATCTAGGGGTCTCTAAGGGGTCTCTAAGGAGTCTCTGGGAGCTAGGGGTAAATATTACTTCAAGGGGCGGTCTTTCTGGAATCTATGGCTGTAGCCAGCGGATTGAGACAATTTTGCAAAAATTCTGGGCGGTTGCGAACCGAGCCAGTTCGACTGCGGCCATGAACTAATACCAAATCCTGCTTGGCTACTCCCGATACCCCTGGGCGCACGGCGGTGCGCCCCTACGGGTTGGCCGATTGCCAATCGGGATATGGAATTTGGGTTCGGTATCATAGCAACTCGATCACCTGGGCCATGGCAAGTCCCTCGGTTTTGGGCCGGGTGAGCAGGTTGATTTAGTCAGCCAGGGCCGGGTGACAACCTGCACCGGGCCGCTGCCGGTGAAATGCGGTGGGTTTCAAGGCGATCGCCCCCACCTGGGCACCCCAGGATGCTCAGCCGCCCAGAATAAACAGGCCCAGCATGGTAGCGCTATTCCAAGCGCTGTGGAGCACCATGGGGGAGATCAGACTGCGCGATCGCGTATACACAAACCCCAGTATTGCCCCCAGCAGGGTTAGGGGCAGCACCTCAGACAGGCTGAGGTGAGCGGCGGCAAAGATCAAAGCGCTGAGGCCGATCGCCCATCCGGTCGACACATAGCGGGTCAGCGAGGGCAGCAAAAAGCCGCGAAAGAGCGCTTCTTCAAACAGGGGGGCGGCGATCGCAGCGGTCACAAAGAACACCAGCAGCGCCACGCCATCCCGCTCTTCGAGCACGGTTTGCAGCAGCGGGTTGCTGCCCCCCTGCCCCTGCCAGATCTGCTGGTTGATCAGGGCCACCGCAAACATCAGCGGCACAGCCACAAAGTAGCCCCCCAACCCCCACAGCAGCGCCGACCGCGACGGTTTGAGACTAAACATATCTTGGGGCAACGGCCAGGGGCGAATTGACCACCACAGCACCCCCAGGGACCCCGCCGCCATCAGCAGGTAGTAAACCAACGAAAATATTGCCCGCCCTCGGCTGCTGAGCGCTGCGCTGCTAAAGCCCAACCCCCCCAGCACCAGGGGCAGCAAAATCTGGCCGACAAAGAAAAAACCAACAATCAGCACCTGCCAGATGATCTCCCCCGTCCAGGGAATTTCCCAGCCGCGCCCGGCATTTTGCCGCAGCACCGAGCCGCTGCCCCGCAGCACCCGCTGGGCCACCAGCCAGATGATCAGGCCAATGCCCGTCACCGCCCCCAGGGCCGGGAGGGTGCCCACCAGGGCCAGCTTGACCAGTTTGCCCTGGGCGGTTTCCTGCTCTAAAGCTTGCAACTGCACTCGGTCACTCTCGCGCCCTTCTATCGCGTAGAGCTGGTCGAGGGCGCGGTATTCAAACCAGCCGTCGAGGGACTCTTGCAGCCAGGCTTCGTCGTCTGGGGCGGTGTCGCGATCTTGCCACAGCCGCACCAGCGTATCGGCGGTGCGGATGGCTGGGGCTGGGGCGGTGTCGCTATCGCGCACCTGCACCCAGCGGTCAACGGCGGCTTCGGTCTGACCCCGGTAGGCCTCCATCAGGCCCAGGCGAATATCGAGCCGGTGAATCAGCTGGTCTTGCTGGGTGAGGGCGTTTTGCAGCCGTCGGGCCAGGGGCTTGCCGGCGTTGGTCTCATCGGCCAGAGACGGGCTGGACGGCGCTGGGGTAGCGTAGCGAGCCATGGTCTCGGTAGCTCCCTGGCGCACCTCTTCGTACTGCCTTTGGGCGGCGGCGATGGGGTCTTGGCCCAGTAACCCAGCGCGAATGGTCGGCCACTGGTCGTCGGGTAGGCCCTCCCCTTGCCAAGCGCTACCCTCAAGCAGCAGGTCAGTTTGGTACAGCTGTAGCTGGCTGGCCACCTGGGGCTCATTCCAGCTGCTGAGCAGCGATTGCGCCAGCACCAGACCCACCAGGGCGGTGACAATGATTAAAAATAGGCGCTTGATGGAGAGCCAGGGCTGGTTTGAGGCAGGTTCAGAGGTCATGGAGAGGGGGTTAAAAGGTCAGCAGCGAAAAATGCTGCGCTCCTATTATCCCACTGCAATTAGCTAGCATTGCCGGTTTGGGCTTTGATCCGATTGTCTTCAGGGCTTTGTCACCCCTGCGATCGCTTGGGCAGCCCGACTTTAACCAGGGTCAGCCAGGCCAGCAGCACCCCGGCCACGATCAGCGCAATCCACCGCACGGCGGCCAGATCGCTCTGGCGCACGGCAATGGCCACCAACGCCCACACAAACACCAGGGTAAAGGCCGTGTCGCCGCGCCGATAGATCACCACCTGGGCCAGCAGGGCAACTACAAACACCATGATCACCGTCCAGGTGACGGCAGACAGCCCCCAGCCGTCCCAGTTGGCGGCGTAGAGGGCCGATGCCACATTGACCACGGTGGCCACCGCAATCCAGGCCAGGTAAGTGCTGAAGGGGATGTGGGCCATCCAGCGCCGCTGCCGTGAGACGCGATGGTCGGCGGTTGGCCTCTGCCCCTGGCGGCCAATACCCAGGGTCAAATAAATCCCGATCAGCGGCACCAAGATGCCCAGCATGGCCAAAATTGACCAGCCAAACTGCTGGAGAGAAAACAACACAATCCAGATGGTTTGGGCAATACAGGCCACAATGAGCAGTTTGTTGGCCCGCTGAATCTGGGGGTCTTGCCGCCGCCGGGGGTGAAACTGGTAAATGCCGTAGGCAAATAGCCCTAGATAGATCAACCCCCAGATGGCAAAGGCATAGCTAGCCGGTGTGATCAGCACCCCGGCCAAGATCGTGTTAGAAATTTCGCCCACATTTTGCCCACCGGGCGGAAAGCGGCTCAGGATCGTGTTAAACGCCACCGCGCCCAGAATTGCGATCGCAGTGGCAATGGCCAGGCCTCGGCCAGAGCTAGAACGGTTTTGGGGAGTATCCATAGGGCTGCAAGAATGGGCTAGCCCTATCCTCCCCTGTCCGCAGCGAAACCGCTACTACCCCTGGTCAGAGTCAGCGGCGCGGGCCCTATCCTCTCACCATTGGCCCTACTCGTCCCCAGTCCGGTCGTCATCGTCGTCGGGGGCTTCGACCACCACCGGAGCCCCGTTGATGGCGAGCTTTTCGCGCACCTGGGCCTCGACCTGGGCGGCAAAGGCGGCATCGTCGAGCAGCCGCTGCACGGTGTTGTCGCGGCCCTGGCCAATGTTGTCGCCGCCATAGCTGTACCAGGCTCCCCTACGGACGATCACATTGGTTTGCTCGGCGAGATCGACCAGGCAGCCCATGGTAGAGATGCCCTGGCCAAAGAGAATGTCAAACTCGGCAATGCGGAAGGGCGGGGCGACTTTGTTTTTGGCGACCTTAACCTTGGCGCGGATGCCGTACTCTTCGGTGCCTTTTTTGAGGGTTTGTATGCGGCGAATATCGAGGCGTACCGAAGCGTAAAACTTGAGGGCGTTGCCCCCGGTGGTGACCTCCGGGTTGCCGTAGGAGATGCCAATTTTCTGCCGCAGCTGGTTGAGAAAGATCACCGTGCAGTGCGACTTGCCAATGCTGCCGGTGATTTTTCTCAGGGCCTGACTCATTAGGCGGGCTTGCAGACCCACATGGGCGTCGCCCATGTCGCCTTCGATCTCGGCTCGGGGCACCAGGGCTGCCACCGAGTCGACCACCACCACGTCAACGGCGGCAGAGCGCACTAGCTGATCGACGATCTCTAGCCCCATTTCGCCCGTGTCGGGCTGAGACACCAGCAGTTCGTCAATATTGACCCCCACAGCCTGGGCGTAGATCGGGTCGAGGGCGTGCTCGGCATCGACAAAGGCGGCCACCCCCCCCGCCCGCTGCACCTCCGCCAGGGCGTGGAGGGCAACGGTGGTTTTGCCCGAGCTTTCGGGGCCATAGATCTCAATCACGCGCCCCTTGGGCAGCCCGCCCCCTAGGGCTAGATCTAGGGTGAGCGCTCCGGTGGGGATGGTTTCTACCGTCATGCGGCTAGCTTCGCCGAGGCGCATGATCGAGCCCTTGCCAAAGTTGCGCTCAATCTGGCTGAGCACCGTAGTCAGGGCTTTTTGCTTTGCGGAATCGGGGCTGTTTTGCTTAGATGCCATAGCTGTCTGGGGATAAAACGCAGGGAAGATGGGGTCAACCGGAACAAATTTATGATCGGAAGCTGACCTTAGTGAACCCCACTTCACCCGAGAAAGATCATCACATTTGCCGGTCGTGGCCTGGCAGACCTAAGCCGGTAGATTGGGCGGCACGACAGCAGCACCCCAGCCCGGCGCTGCGGCTGGGGTGTGCTCTGCGCCCCCCAACCTACACAAACCCCAGAATCCAGAATACCGATGGCTTGGCGATGCCAACGCCTTTGCAGTTTGGCCCTGGGGCCTGGGGGTGATGGGATGGAAATTGGGTATCAGTCGGCGGTGGCTGAGGAGGGGAGGTGGGCAGCGGCGGCGACCGCTTGCTCAATTTCAGGGATCACCTGATCTTGGATCCAACCTTGGTCGACGGCATGGTGGGCGGCGTCGACTGCATCTTTAAAGGTGACGAATTGACTGCCCGCCTGACGCACCTGATCCGCCAAGGCCTCTAGCTCCTGCTGGCGCTCTGGGTTTTCTTTAGGAATGTTGCGAATATAAATGCAGGCAATCCGACCCGGATAGTCGTGCACGATCTGGGTGTAAATCTCGGGGTCTTTTTGGCCGCTGTCGCCGATCAAAATAAAGGGCAGATCGGGATACTTCTCAAGAATCGGCTCGATTTCATCGCTTTTGTGATCGCTGTGGTTAAACGAAAACAAGTTGGGCAACGACAGGTCGAGGGCAACCAGCGAAATCGGCCCAGCCGGTAGCCCTCGGGCATCCATAAATTCTTCAAACAGGTCGTACATGTTCCAGGCGCTGCTAGAGACGTAGAAGATCGGGTTTTCGCCCTGGCCGTCTCCCCCCGCCTGGAGCGCCTGATACAGGGGCGGAATGCCCGGTATCGGCAGGCGGGTCTGGCTGTTGCCCAGATAGGCCACCCGAATCATCTGGAGCAAATCGGTGGCGCTGGTGTGGACAATGGTGTCATCGATGTCGCTAATCACGCCGAACTGGGCCTGCGATCGCGGCACCATCACCTTGGCTACGGCCCGCACCGGCCCCTGGTCAGACTGGGGCTCTAATAGCTCTACCTCGGCCTCATGCCACAGGCCATGGTCGGTCAGCGACGACTGGGGTCTTACCCGGTCGCGAAAAAAGCCCTGCCGGTCGGTTTCAACCTCGTGGGTCTGGCCCTGAAACGTCAGCCGCAGCCGCGCCCCCGACACCTCATCGTGGCTAAAGCGACGCACCATATTCAGGCCGTTTTTCCACAGAGACCAGTCTTCGTCACAGGGGTGAAGCCCATCATCTCGCAGCACCCGACCGGTGAAGGAGAGCTGGTCGGCGCTGCCGTAGCCCCGGTAGGCTAGCACTTGCAGCGGGCCAGCTAGGCCAATTTTTCTGGCGGCAAAGTCTCTGAACCGATTGAGAGATTGAATGGGCATGGCTGAGGGGGCTTTTGCTCTAGGTTGTGATGGAAAGTTGTGACGGAAAGTTGTGATGGAAAGGGGTTAAATCTTGCTTCGAGGGCAGGGTTTGCCTGGGTGGTCAGCGGCCTAGCTAGAGGCTAACCAGCCCAACGAGCGCTACCTCTTCAGGCTGCTACTGAGTGCAACCCAGGCATCACCCGACTCTGACCCGGTGTTTGATCATCAAAGCTGTCAATAGAGTCAGAATCGCAGGCTTGAGGCCGACTCACCTCTACCGGGTGGGCGACCTGGCCGCAGTCTTAGGGCAGACCTTGGGCCGCTGCCCCTGATGACTGAGATCTAGGTGCGTCCCAAAATGGCTTGGCAATGGCTTGGCGTAATGGTACACTTGAACTATAATTAGCTCAAATGTACTGTTTCAGTCTTCAGCTACCTATTTTTTCTGCTATGAATATTCAGCACAGCGGGGCTTTTGCCCTCCGGTGGATTGTTGCGCTCAGTGTAGGCGTTGGCGTGATGACAGAACTGATTAAATCGACTGCCCAGAGTGTTGCTGAGGATCAGGCCGCCGCCGAGACCGCCCCGGCCAACCCCTGGGGCGGCGCGTCGTTTCCGGTAGAAAATTTCTCGCGCTATACGTCGCCCTTTGGCTATCGTCAGCACCCCATGGGCGGGCACCGCTTCCACTACGGGCTCGACTTGGCTGCCCCCATGGGCAGCTACATTCGCAGCTGGTGGGAGGGCAAGGTGATCGCGGTGCATGACCACACCGCCTGTGGCACCGCCGCCATCATTCAGTCGGGCCGCTGGACCCACATTTACTGTCATATGCAGGGCAGCATTGTGGTCGAAAAAGCAGGGGGCCGAGTGCTGGTCGATCGCGCGGGCGGCATCGAAATTCGCCAGGGGCAGAGGGTGACTTCGGGCCAGCGCCTTGGCCGCGTGGGCATGACCGGCAGCACCACCGGGCCGCACCTGCACTGGGGCATGAAATACGACGGCGCTTGGGTTGACCCGGCCCTGGTGATCAAAGCCGGGGCCGACTACCAGCAGCTACAGACGGCGCAATCCGTAGATTAGCCCCTGGCACACCTGGGTGAGAAACGCCAGGTCGAGGGTGTCGAGGGTGTCGGTGGCCCGGTGGTAGTGGGGGTTGCGCAGGTTGGCGGTGTCGGTCACCAAGATCGCTGGGTAGCCCAGATCCCAAAAGGGCACATGGTCGCTACGGCGGCTGTCGGGCACGGCCTGGCCCCGATTCACCACCGGCAGCCACTGGCTGCGCACCCCGGCGGCCCGAAAGCCCCGCCACAGCCGCACCATGGTGGGAATGCTCTGCCAGGGGCCGATCTGGGCGATGTAGTTGCCCCGGTTAGGGTAAAGGCGCTCTAGCCCTGGGGGATATTGCTGAGAGTGGGGCCGGTGGCAGCAGTAGCCCAGCATTTCTAGGGACAGCATTAGGCCCAGGGGTGCGCCCCGCTGGTGGAGGGCTTGGGCGTAGTGGCGGCTGCCGACAAAGCCCAGTTCTTCGAGGTCAAAGGCGACTAGGCGCAGGGGCGATTTCCCCGGCTGGGCGGCAAAGGCGCGGGCTAGCTCTAGCAGCACCGCCACCCCGGTGGCGTTGTCGTCGGCACCGGGGGAGCCAGGCACCGAGTCGTAGTGAGCCCCGACCAGAATCGGGGGGCGGCTGGGGTCTTGCCCCGGCAGATTGATCACCCAGTTGTGGTGCAGCTGGCCCTGGTGCTCAAAGCTGTGGGCGGTGACCTGGCCCCAGCGAGACAGCTCTTGCTGAAGGTATTGCTGCACAAAGAAGTGGTTGGCCGAGGCCAGGTAGGGGTTGCGATCGCGCGCCACCTGCTGCAAGTGATCTGCTAAACGCTGCTGCAAAGCGGCATCATTCACGGCTCTCACCTAGACAGGCTGCTGCATGCGCTTGGCAATATCCGCCAGACGGTGGCGGGGCAGCCGCCGCGCGCTGAATGACAGCAGCTTGTTTTTGGTGCCGTGGATGGCGGTGCCCTGGCCCTTTTCCATGGCGGCGTAGCCGTAGGCGGCTACCTCGGCTGAGGTGGGCATATTCTCGATGGCAAAGAGTTGGGCGTCTTTTGCCGCCGCCCGCTCTTGAAACTCTGACTCGGTGGGGCCGGGGCAGAGGGTGGTGGCCGTGACCCCGGTGCCCTGTAGCTCAGATGCGATCGCATTGGTAAACGACAGCACGTAGGCCTTGGTGGCGTAGTAGACCGCCAGGTATGGCCCCGGCAAAAACGCCGCCAGAGAGGCCACATTGAGAATGCGGCCCTGACCCTGGGCAATCAGGCCCGGCAGGTAGAGCCGAGTCAGGTGGGTCAGCGCCACGATGTTGAGTTGGAGCATGGCATTGTGCTTGGCCCAGTCGGCCTCGGCAAAGGCGGTGAGATCGCCAAACCCGGCGTTGTTGACCAGGGCGTAGGGGGCAATGCCCTGGGTCTGGGTCCAGTCGAAGAACTGCTGGCGGGTGTCGGCGTCGGTGAGGTCGCCCCGGTAGGTGAGCACCTGCACGCCGCGAGCGGTTTCTAGCTCGGCCTTGAGGCTCAGTAGACGGTCTTCGCGGCGGGCGATCAGCACTAGGTCGTGGCCTTTGGCGGCGCACACCTTGGCTAGCTCGTAGCCAATGCCGCTAGAGGCCCCGGTGATGATGATTGGCTTTGCCATGGTTTGCCCCTGTGATTGGCCGGATAGATTCTAACGAATTGCTAGATACCCTTGAACAAAGCTCTCGTTGTCGCCAAGGCCTATGTCGTCTCAATCGCGCGGTTTTCTCGCTAGCCCGGAGGGGCGGACGCTGCTATAGTCTTTCATCTTTCTAAGCGACGTGGCTGGATGTGGAGACGGGCATTAAGCGGGTGATTCAGAGCCAGCTGGGTCGGTAAGCGATTGCAGCAGTGCGATCGCCCGCTCAGCATCCCTAACGGGCACAAACAGGTGATCGTGGTAAAACGCCGAGACTGGGTTGACGCTGATGCCGTGGCTGGCAAGATGGGTTGCGATCGCAGCCATAAACCCCACCGCCTCCAGGCTAGAGTGCACCGTCAGAGTGATCAGAGCGAAAACGGCTGTGTAGGATAGTCCTGCTGTATCAGCCTGGGGCTTGGGCAACATCAGCGTCAGCCCTTCCTCTTCTTTGAAGTAGCCCACAGGGTCGAGGTGGGGCGGGCAGTGGGTGGCGCTCGGCAGAGTGCAAAACACATAGTCTCCCTGCCGCAGCAGGGGCTTCATGGTTTTGATCAGTTGGGTCAGGTCAGTTTCTCCAGCCATGATCATCACCATCTGTACCGAAGATCAATGGGTTACCAGGCGGTCGGCTGAAAGGTGGTAACGCGATGGTAGCTCTTTTCCATTATGCGCTAATCGGCATTGACGGCTGATTCGCTACG
>RECJ01000152.1 GCA_007694115.1 Leptolyngbya sp. DLM2.Bin27
CTAGGCATGGCCGCAAAGAATTGCTGTAGGGCAGGCAGGCCCCCGGCAGAAGCCCCTAAGCCAACAACAAATATTGGGGAGTTGCGGGGGGGGAGCATCATTAGTTAATGGAACGAAAGGAAGCAAGAACAGAAATTTAGAGCAACGTGGCGGCCTATTCTGTAGGAGGTTTTGCCAGCAGGGTTTGAATCGCCTGGGCCAGTTGCTTGAGGCGAATGGGTTTGCTGATATAGTCATCGGCTCCGGCAGCCAGACAGCGCTCTCGATCGTCGGGCATGGCCAAGGCTGTGAGGGCCACAATGGGCACGGCAGCCAGGGCTGAATTTTGGCGAATCTGGC
This sequence comes from Leptolyngbya sp. DLM2.Bin27, assembly GCA_007694115.1. GTDB lineage: Bacteria > Cyanobacteriota > Cyanobacteriia > Phormidesmidales > Phormidesmidaceae > Nodosilinea. The sequence continues at coordinate 340 of RECJ01000152.1, forward strand.
GAATGGCTTCTAACCCGTCGAGTTGGGGCATTTGAATGTCCATCAAAATTAAATTGGGGTGGGCGCTAGTGGCCAGATTAACCGCTTCTAGGCCATTTTGGGCGACGATTAAAGAGTACCCTTTGGCGGTTAGATAGGCGGTGATGGTGCTGACATTGGCGGCGTTGTCTTCGACTAGCAAAATTAGGGGAGCAGTAGCAGGATCTACAGGATCTAATGGAGCAGCCTCAAGGGAGCTTGCGGGGGCTGTTGCCGAAAAGTTGCCGGTGAGGATGGGAATGATGGGCAGTTGCAGGGTGAAACAACTGCCGCTGCCGACTACGCTGGTCAGCGCTACTTTGCCGCCGTGGATTTCGGCAATCCGTTTTACCAGGGCTAAGCCCAACCCAGTGCCCTGGTACTGGCGGTTGAGGGAGCTATCGATCTGAATAAAGGGTTGAAACAGCTTTTTTGCGTCTTCGGGATTGATGCCAATGCCCGTATCGGCAACCGACAGCATCAAAACACCTACCGTAGCGTAGGGCTCTCTCTCAGGATGAATGAGGTCTTGATTGAGAGCGATCTCCGCCGGTGTCAGAGATTTGTAAGAGGCCGAGACAGTAATGCGGCCCCCTTCAGGGGTAAACTTAACGGCGTTGCTAAGCAAGTTGACGAGCATCTGGCGCAGGCGGCGCTCATCTCCATAGATCTCGGGCAAGCTTTTGGAAACGTGCGTTTCAATGTGCAGACGTTTCTTGTGGGCCTGTTGTTTGACCAGAGTGAGGCTAGAGTTGCAGAGCAGACATACATTGACCGCAGCATAGTCGAGTTCGAGCTGTCCAGACTCAATTTTGGCCACATCTAAAACATCATTAATCAGCGATAGCAGATGATCGCCGCTGGTTTCGATGGTGGTCAGGCTGCGGCGCTGACGGTCGGTGATGGGGCCAAACACTTCTTCTTGCAGTCCCTCGGTCAGGCCCAGAATGGCATTGAGGGGGGTGCGCAGTTCGTGGCTCATATTGGCTAAAAATTCATCTTTGAGGCGGGTGGCTCGGGCTAGTTCAGCGTTGGTGCGCTGCAAGTCTAGTTCGATCTGTTTGCGATAGCTAATATCGAGCACAACGCAGACGCACTGGGTGTCGGATTCATCAAATAGGGCAACGCCGATCAACACCGCAACTCGGCTGCCGTCCTTGCGGTAATATTCCTTTTCCCAGGGTTCAATCATTCCATAGAGACGCAACTGCTCCATGGCTTTAAGATCATTCGCTTGATGTTCTTGTGGAGTTAGGGTAGCCCAGTTAATTGCCTGGGTCTCTAGGTCAGCACGGGTGTAGCCCAGCAAATGTAGGAAGCGATCATTAGCGTCGAGCACCTGGCCACTAAAGTCGGTAAACATCATTCCCACAATGTTGGAGGAAAAAACCCGACGGAATCGGTTTTCGCTAGCTTGCAGAGATTGTTCGGCCTGTTTGCGATCGGTATTATCGTAGTTGATGCCCACAACCCGTACTGGATTGCCCTCAGTATCGTATTGGGTGCTAGCAACCGCTCGGATCCAACGCAGTTCACCATCTGTCCGCCAAATGCGAAACTCAACATTGAAGGTGGCTGCACCCCGCACTGCTGCCTGTAACTGGGCCTCTACCGAGCCAATATCATCAGGATGCACAAGATCACGCCAGTCTTGGTAGGTGGCATTCCGGCCTAGATCTTGTAGACCATGGATCTCATACATCCGTTCATCCCAAATGGCATCACTCACCAAATCCCAATCCCAGGTACCGTAAGCTCCCGCTTGTAGCGCTAAGGTAAGGCGACTGGTTAGATCTCGCAGCTCAATTTCGGCCTGTTTGCGATCGGTAATGTCAAACTGGATGGACAGATAGCGTTCCGGTCGTGCCTCGCAATCTAGGAAGGGCACCATTGTGCTGTCAACCCAGTACCAGGTACCAGCCTTGGCCCGATTGCAGATTTCACCCCGCCACACCTGGCCGCTGGCGATGGTGCGCCACAAATCTCTGAAGTAATAGGCTGAATGGTAGCCTGAGTTCACCAACCGATGAGTCTGGCCGATTAATTCCTCACGGGAGTAGCCCGAAATTTTGCAGAACTTATCGTTGGCATCGATTATGACGCCCTGGTCATCGGTAACGGCCACAATCGCTGATTCATCGAGTGCTAACTTAAACCCTGCCAGCTCCTGGAGCAACTGCTGGTTGGAGGCTTCTGTGCGCTTGCGATCGCTAATGTCTTCGCACACGCAAATCATTAAGCCATCCTCGGTCAGCGTCAGGGATAGTCCTTCGTGGAAAAGGATGCCGTCTTTGCGAGTGGCCAGGACTTCTCCGACCCAGACTCCGTCACGCGCTAATATGGGTTTGACCTCTTGTTCAAAGTGGGAGAGTTCTTCTGGGCTATAAAGCACTGTCCAGGGTTGCCCAATCAGTTCTTCGGCTTGAGTGTAACCAAATAGTTTCAGGTGGGCTTGGTTTAGAGATAAAAAGGTGTCGTCTTGCACAATAGCGATGCCATTCACAGCGGCCTCAATGGCCGCCAGTTGGCGCTTGAGTTGAGTTTCATTTTGCTTGCGCTCAGTAATATCACGGATCACAAACAACACTTCGTTGGAGCCGCAGGGGGCTACCCGCACTTCCCTGACCAGCAGCGCACCGCCAACCTCCACCTGCTGCTCGCTAACATGAATAGCTTTGGTATTCAACACTTGCTCTATCCGATACAGGTGAGCTTGGGCAACATCAGGGGGCAACACTTCTGTCATAGTGCGCCCAACTAAGGTATCGAGGCCTGTAATCTCCAGCGTGGAGTCGGAGGGGTAGAAGTCAAGGTAGATCCCTTCACGGTTCACCCGAAAAACGTGATCGGGCAGGGCCGCCAGAATCGCTTGCAGATGATCGCAACTGGCTTGCAGGGCTACTTCCATGGCTTTGCGATCGGTGATATCGGTAGACATGCCGCAGAGAGCGTAGACCTCACCCTGCTCGTCCCGCAGCAAAAACTTATTGGATAAGAAGACCCGGTCTTCACCATTGACTCGAACGAGTTCCTCAAACTGCTGCACACCACCCTGTTCTAACAACAGCAGATCATTCATCCGCAGGGTATCGGCAATCTCAGGGGGGAAAAACTCGTGAGCAGTTTTGCCAATAACGTCTTCAAACTGGCAGTTAAAGAGCCTCAGAAATGTTTGATTGACAAAAATGTAGCGCCCTTCGAGATCTTCAACATAGATCTTGGCCGGAGAGTTATTGAGGATGGCTCGCATCTCGGCCTGGCCTCTGTAAAGATCTGCGGTGCGCTCTGCAACGGTTTGCTCTAACGTCCGGTTGAGATCACAGAGAGCTTGTTCAGCCGCCACTCGTTGGGTGACATCCTGAGCCATCACCAGTTCAGCCCGTCGCCCCTCAAACTCCAAGGCATAGGACACAATCTTGACCTGAATGACCTGGCCATCTCGCAGGCGGTGCTGCCAAATGTCAGCCATATCAGGCCCTGAATCTAACTGGGTCACATGTTCCAGCAGGCGGGGCACGTCTCCTAACGGGCGAATATCGGCAATGGTCATGGCCAAAAATTCTGCACTGGAATAGCCATACTTGGCGATCGCAGCAGCATTCACGGCCAAAAACCGCAGGGTTTCCAGGTCGTACACCCACATGGGTTGAGGGTTACAGTCAAACAGGTGGCGGTAGGTCGCCTCCTGGGCTATCAAAGTCTCGCGAAACTGGCGATTTTCCTGGGCAATACGCTGGAGTTCTTGCTCGATACGTTGTTCGGTCTGTTTGCGTTCGGCATCAGACCGTTTTTGCTCGCTGATATCGGTAAAGTAACCCACCACCTCCGGCAATCCCTGGGCATCCCGAAAGAGCATGAGGGTGTCACGGATCCACACGTAATGCCCATCCCGATGGCGAATCCGGTAGTCATGCTGGAGCTTGCCCTGCTCAAACAGCTGAGGGATGGCCGCAAACACACCGGGGGCATCTTCCGGGTGCAGGCGCTGCTCCCAAAAATCCGGTTCTGCCTTGAACTCTGGCGGGGTATAGCCCAAAACCGCCTCAATGCTTTGGCTGATGTAGGTGCAGAGGTAGGGAGGGGTAGCCTCGCAACTGTAGGTAGTCGCTGGGCTGGTGTTGATAATCCACCGTAGCCGATGAGCCTGGGCCTCAATTTGGGTAATATGTCGCTGCTGTTGCTCAAGCTGCCCTTGCAGCTGAGCGTAAGCCTTGCTAGCAGCATCACGCTCAGCTGCTAGCTGCTGGGCGTAATGCTGAATCTGGGCTTGGGCAGCCTCTAGTTGCTGTTGGGACATGGTGATCTCGGGACATGGTAAAAGTATTCCCTAAGCACCTTGGTGTTTGATGACTAAGTAGGTAGGCTAGCCTAAACAAAGAATGAGCTAGCGTAGCGCGACCCATGCTGGACAAGGGTTTGGCGCTTTGTGAAAAGCCCACGCCGTGCTCAAGTAATTGAACCCTTCTACTTAAAGCATAAGTTAGTCTACAAGGATGTTTGAACAAATTTGGCGACGCATTCCCCCACCTCGGAACCTGTGGGTATGAAGCTCTCCCACCTGGCGTAGCCGAGGTGGGAGAGCTTCATACAGTCAGCCTCAGGGCCAAATCGGAGTTGATCGAGGTTACTTAAAGACAATCTGCGTTTTGTAAAAACGGTTTCCGTAAGAGATTCAGCTGTGGAGTAGATGTAGCGGCTCGCACCCCTTCCCTGATACCGCCCCCACCAACTGGGCACCATGGCCAGCAGCAAAGGTGCCCAACCCTGACCCTGCAACCTCCACCAGCGGCGCTGCACGGGTGCAGATGCGATCGCCAGGCTCAATCTTAGAGGCTATTGTTGCTATTATATGCGGCTCCGATAGCGCCTATATTGTGGCGTAGCTCTGCTGACCGCAATCGTGGCATTTGATTCTCCGGCGACCGTTCGCAGCACCCGCCTTTTCACCTTGTAGGATCCACGATGATCGGTGCCTGGGGCCAACGAATTATTTGCCATTCTCGAAAAATTCTGAGATAACTTGATATGACAAGTGCTGGACAGCCCCCCGAGTCTATGGTCGGGTCAGCTGCCGAGGCTGGTCTAAGCCAGCCGTAATCGCTACGGCTGAGCAAAGCTGCACCCTGAGGTTGATGATTGCTGAGCTAACGGTCAAAGGCTGGGTTACACCCATGGATATTTTGGTTGTTCAACATGTTGAGGCTGACCCCATTGGCATTTTGGGTCGGTATTTAGAGGCCAATGGTGCCTGGCTGCACACCTGGCTAGTGCCCCAGGGATCAACGCCACCCCAGGGTGACTACGACGGGCTGGTCGTGCTCGGTGGCCCGATGAATGCCTGTGACGATGAGCACTTTCCTTACCTAAAACATGTGGTGGAGCTGATTCAGCAGTTTCAGCGGCAGGGCAAACCGGTGCTGGGCCTCTGCCTAGGGGCGCAGCTGATTGCCCGTGCCTTTGGCGGTCGGGTCTATCAAAATGAAGTTCCCGAGCTGGGTTTCACGCCGCTCTTTCCTGTAGTAGGGTCGGTGACGGCGGCCGAAGAACTCTGGCTGCGCGACTATCCGCCGGGGATGCCGATGATGCAGTGGCACTTTGACACCTTTGATCTGCCTGTGGGAGCCGAGCTGCTGCTGACCAACGACGTCTGCACCAACCAGGCCTTTCGCCTGGGCAGCAATATCTATGGGTTACAGTTTCACCCCGAAGTGACGCCCGAAATTGTCATGACCTGGCTGGCCTTTAAGACCGACTGGATTGAGGCCCACTATCCGCACCTGTTTGAGCAACTGCGGCAGCAGCTGGTGACGCACTGGGTGCAGTCGGCCCAGTTTACCGACAAGCTGGCCGCCGCCTGGTACGACCAAGTGGTGGCCTCAGCCCAGACGGTGTCGCTGCTGCCCTAGCCCGCTGGGCGGCTCTGCGTTGAGGTTTCTCCCCGCTGGGTGAGAGCAAGGGTTTGATTGTCGTTACTGTTTACGTGAAGGATGAAAGGCTATGGCGTATCCCGAGATCAAACCGCTTGCTCCCCAACTCCAGGCGCTGCACCACAGCCTAGATCAGCAGGGGGTCAAGTACGCCCTGGCCAGCTTTGTCGATATCCACGGCATGTGCAAGGGCAAAGTGGTGCCCCTCAGCCACTTTGATCGGATGATGCAGGGCTCTGAGCTGTTTACCGGCGCGGCCCTCGACGGGGTGCCCCAAGCCATTAACGACGATGAAGTGGGCACCATGCCCGACCCCGACAGCGCCACGGTGCTGCCCTGGAACCCGGAGGTTGTGTGGTTTGCCAGCGACCTACACCTGGTGGGGCAGCCCTTTGAGGCCTGCTGTCGCACCATTCTCAAGCGGGTGCTGGGGCAGGCGGCGGCGATGGGCTATCGGTTTAACCTGGGCATTGAGACCGAGTTTTTTATCTTTAAAGACACCGAGACTGGCTTTGGGCCAGTGAGCGATCGCGACACCCTGCCCAAGGCCGCCTATGCCATCCCCACGGTGCTCGACAACTACAAAATTCTCGACACCATCGTCAGCGCCATGAACGGGCTGGGCTGGGACGTGTATTCCTTTGACCACGAAGATGCCCAGGGCCAGTTTGAAACCGACTTTACCTACTGCGACGCCCTAAAGATGGCCGATCGCCTGACGTTCTTTCGGCTGATGGTGAAGGAACTGGCGCGCGCCCAGGGCTACTTTGCCAGCTTTATGCCCAAGCCCTACGCCAATCAGACCGGCAGCGGTGCCCACTACAACATGTCGCTGGCCGACCTAGACACGGGCAAGAACCTGTTTGAAGACCCCACCGACCCCTGCGGGCTCTCAAAGCTGGGCTACCAATTTATTGCCGGGGTGCTGAAGCATGCCAAGGCGATTGTGGCGGTGACCTGCCCCACGGTCAACAGCTACAAGCGGCTAGTGCGCCAGGGCAGCATGTCGGGCTTTACCTGGGCACCGGTCTATATTTGCTACGGCAACAACAACCGCACCAACATGCTGCGCATTCCCCTGGGTGGGGGCCGGGTCGAGTGCCGGGCCGCCGATATCGCCACCAACCTCTACCTAGGGGCCGCGATGATCTTGGCGGCGGGGCTAGAGGGCATTCGCGAGGGGCTAGACCCAGGCCAGCCCCACACCGAAAACATGTACACCTATTCTCTGGCTGAGCTCGATGCCATGGGCATTGACACCCTGCCCCGCACCCTGGGCGAGGCGGTGGCCGCCTTTGCCGCCGACCCCCTCAGCGAAGCGGTGATGGGGCCGCTGATGTACAAAACCTATATCGACTTTAAAACCCAGGAGTGGGAAGAATACCACTGCCACATTTCTGACTGGGAACTGCAACGCTACCTGAAGTTTTTCTAGATCTGCCTAGGCCCTAGCCCAGGGCATGGGGGCAAGGCAGAAATATCTCAACAAGCGATGGCCATTTGCCTACAGTGAGTTGGCCAATGGAGCTGCCGTGATCGAGCACCCATAGGTGTTGATCTGCTCTACTAA
>RECJ01000317.1 GCA_007694115.1 Leptolyngbya sp. DLM2.Bin27
CCTAAGATTCTTTTTACGATGGCTCTCCGCCCTCACCCCTGCCCCTGCCCCTGGGGGAGAAGGGTTCTGAATCCGGCTCCCCTTCTCCCGAGGGGAGAAGGGGAGAAGGATAAGGGCCTAGATTGGATGCTTGATTAGTTGGTGTACTCTAAAACTCTGGGAAATTGCCCTGGAGAATGATCAGGTTGGCCCAGCTCTGGCGGGCGGGACGCAGGGACTGTGGCACAATGGAAGTCATTGTTAACTTGTTGCCGTCATCTCTAAAACGCCTGTGAATTCTACTGTTGCGACCCCGCCCGCCACCTTTGCCCCCGCCCGCCGCGCGGTATTTCCCTTCACCGCCGTGATTGGCCAAGACGACATGAAGCTGGCCCTGCTGCTCAACGTCATTGACCCCAAAATTGGCGGGGTGATGATCATGGGCGATCGCGGCACCGGCAAATCCACCACCATTCGCGCCCTGGCCGACCTGCTGCCCGAGATCGAGGTGGTGGCCGACGACCCCTTTAGCCGCTCGCCGAGCGATCAAGACGTCCACGCCGAGCGCGGCACCGACGACCTGCCCGTGGCGCTAAAAAAAGTACCCATGGTCGACCTGCCCCTGGGCGCTACCGAAGACCGGGTCTGCGGCACCATCGACATCGAAAAAGCCCTCTCTGAGGGGGTCAAAGCCTTTGAGCCGGGCCTATTGGCCAAGGCCAATCGCGGCATTCTCTACGTCGACGAAGTCAACCTGCTCGACGACCACCTGGTCGATGTGCTGCTCGACTCCGCCGCCTCCGGCTGGAACACCGTGGAGCGTGAAGGCATCTCCATTCGCCACCCGGCTCAGTTTGTGCTGGTGGGCTCGGGCAACCCCGAGGAAGGCGAACTGCGGCCCCAGCTGCTCGACCGCTTTGGCATGCACGCCGAGATTCGCACCGTGCGTGACCCCGAGCTGCGGGTGCAGATCGTCGAAGAGCGCTCTGAGTTTGACCAAGACCCCGCCGCCTACCTGACCAAGCACCAGGCCGAGCAAGAAGCCCTCCAGATCAAGCTGGTCGAGGCTCAAAAACGGCTGGCCTCGGTCAACCTAGAGCACGAAGACCGGGTGCGCATCTCTGAGGTCTGCTCAGAGCTAGACGTGGACGGGCTGCGGGGCGACATTGTCACCAACCGGGCCGCCAAGGCGATCGCCGCCTACGAGGGCCGCACCGAAGTCACCCTCGACGACATCAAGCGCGTCATCGTGCTCTGCCTGCGCCACCGCCTGCGCAAAGACCCCCTAGAGAGCATCGACTCGGGCTACAAGGTCGAGAAGGTGTTCTGCAAGGTGTTTGGCCTGGCCGACCCCGACGAAGCCGCCATGAACGGTCGCCAGCCCGTGGGGGCACGGTAGGAGTTCCCGTGGGTCAGCGCATTTTCGGGCTTGACCCAGGGCTAGCCATTTTGGGGTTTGGGGTGATCGACGGCGATGACCCCGGTTCCCTCCAGGCCCCAGGCAGCCATGCTGAGGCCACAGTGGTCGATTTTGGCGTGATTGAGACCCCGGCTAAGACCCCAGTGGGCGATCGCCTCTCCACCATCTACACCGACCTGCACAGCCTGTTCGACCAGTACAAACCCGACCAGGTGGTAATTGAGAAATTCTTCTTTTACCGCATGGCCAACACGATCTTGGTGGCCCAGGCGCGCGGAGTGGTGATGCTGGTGCTGGCCCAGCACCGCCTGCCCTACCTAGAGTTCACCCCCGCCCAGGTGAAACAGGCCCTCACCGGCTACGGCAATGCCGACAAAGCCGATGTGCAGCAGGCGGTGGCCCGTGAGCTGGGCCTAGAGCGCATTCCCCGCCCCGACGATGCGGCAGATGCTTTGGCATTGGCCCTGGCGGGCTGGTACCAGCGCTAGGGCAATTTTGGCAGAGAGGGCACGGCAGGCTGGGTGGCGCGCTAGCAAAACCCAGCACCACCTACTTTGAGGTTGGGTTACACCAAATCCGAATCGCATAACCCCGATTCCAAACAGGCGGCTTACGTAGGGGCAAACGGTGTTTGCCCCAGCCCAACTGGGGCTAGCCAAATCGGATTTAGTATTACACCAAATCCGATTTGGTAAACCCCTATTCATAATCAGGCACTCCGTAGGGGCGTAGCGTGCTACGCCCCTACAACTCAGAGGTATTCATTCGAGATTTGGCCTTACAGGTCGTTGCACCCGACCTAGTCTCCAGTTGTTACGTCTGCCTCAAACAAGTCTTTCTTCATCAGTACGGCTTCGAGTTGGTAGCCCAGGCTGGTGTAGAGCGCCTGGGCCGCTTGGTTGTCGCTAAACACCTGGAGGGTGATTTGGCCATGCCCCTGCTGCTGTGCCCAAGCTTCAGCCACGGTGAGCAGAGCAGTGGCGAGGCCCCGCCGGCGATGGGCGGGGGCGACGTAGAGCATCAGCACGTAGGGGTGCAAAACGCCGCTGCGCTGGTCGGTCGCTTGCCCCAGCCAGATCACCCCCACCGGAGCAGCGGTAGACTCAGCGGTAGACTCCAGATTGGCCCACCAGAGGGGCGTATCGCGACTGAGATAGCGATCGACGGTTTTGGCAATATGGCCCGTAGGCTGGTGGGGGTCAAGCTCGGCGTAGGTGCGCTCCATAAATTTGACTACGGTGGCGCGATCAAGGGTGGAGCCCACCCGCAGGCTGTAGCCCGTTAGCGCAAAGTCATTGTGTTGTTCCATGCTAGCCCTGCAAGCTGGTCTCAGCTGCTAAAGCCAACTCCGGCAAGATTGACGATTGGACTACACTCTGCCCCTGGTATTCTGTGGCCTCGTACCATCCCTCCAGAAGAATGTGAATGGTCACTTTACCCGCCAGCGGGTCTACGATCCAATACTCGGGTATGTCTAGCACGCTGTACTCTGCCCGTTTTGCCCGGTAATCGGCGCTTTTAGTCGATTCACTGGCTATTTCTACCACCAGCAGGCGAATAACGGCCTCTCGATCTTGCAACGCCTCCCATTGCTCTAGCGTCAGCACCGATACATCGGGAATTCTGACGGTGTCCCAGCGGTCGCTGCGAGGGCTTTGCAGGCCTACTGTTCCGGCTAGGGCAGTCCAAGGCTTTTGAACGCGCTCAGCCTCAACGTCAAATATTCTTTCCAGGCGCTTGATCATGGCACCATGCTTACTGGCTCTCAAACTCATCGGTCGCAGTTCCCCATTGACCAGTTCGCATCGGCGATCGCTGCCGCCGTCATAGGCTAGATACTCATCTAGGGTCAGGCGCTGGGTGGTGGTGATCATGGCGTATCAGTACCGCTAGTGATTCAAATTATGGCATTTTCACAGCTCTAGGAGCCTTTTGCCCAAGGCCGTGGCGCATTGGCCCACTGCTTTTGCCCTGGCCAGAGGGAAACGAAGTTGCTAGGCTGATGGCAGTTTTTGGGCGTTGGTAAGTTCTATGGCACCTCAGTCTAAGACCCTGTTTGAGCAGTTTCTAGCGCCGATTTTTTCACACCTGATCGACCGCGATGCCCTGGTGCGCCTGAGCGAGAGCATCGACTGGGAAACGGCGGTGGCGGAATTCACCAACCCCCAGGTGGTGTACCCCAACTACTACAAGACCAGCAACTTCCACGGGGTCAAGCATGGCTACTTGAATAAAGATGCCGCCCTGACCTACGACCCGATCACCCAGTACGTGCTGCCCCCCGGCGAAACCTGGGTGCGCGAGAGCCTGGTGAAGGCGATTGGGGGCAATCCCCGCCGCATTCTAGATCTGGGCTGTGGCACGGGCACCACCACCCTGATGCTCAAGGGTCACTTTCCCGAGGCGGAGGTGATTGGCCTCGACCTGTCGCCCCAGATGCTGGTGATGGCCGACCACAAGGCCCGCACTGCTGGGGTAAATGTGACCTATCGCCACGGCAACGCCATGGCCACCGGGCTGCCCGCCGCCAGTTTTGATGTGGTGTGCGCCACGCTGCTGTTCCACGAGACGCCGCCAGCGGTGGCCAAAACCATCCTCTCAGAGGCGTTTCGGCTGCTGACGCCGGGCGGGCAAATGCTGGTGCTCGACGGCAACCAGCGCACCCTGCGGGCCACCGACTGGCTCAGTACCATTTTTGAAGAACCCTTCATTCGCGACTACAGCCAGGGCAATGTGGATGCCTGGCTGGGCTATGCCGGGTTTGAGCAGGTGCGCACGGAGGATGTGTTTTGGCTCAACCAGCTGAGCTATGGCCGCAAGCCGCTGCCGGTGGCAGAGCGGGCCATGGAGCATGAGGGGGAGGGGGTTGAGGTTGGTTTGCCGTTGGGGCAGATGGCTTAGGGGATAGGTGCAAGGTGCAAGGTCCAAGGTGCAAGGTGTTAGGCGAAACCTTAAACCGTGAACCGTGAACCTTAAACCGTGAACCGTAAACCCCAAACCCCTTCTGCTTAAACTATAGGCATTGGGCGTTGGGGAACCGAGCAATGGTGAAATTTAAGCCCTGGCAGTGGGGGGTGTTGGCGCTGCCTTTGGTGGCGATCGCAGGCTTCATCCTAACGGCGGCGGCGGTGCAGATTCACGCCTGGGGGCTGAACTGGATCTGGGCAGTGATTGTGGTGATGCTGGTGCTGTGGCGCTGGCTGCTGGTCAGCTGGACTAAGCCCGCCCTAAAGCAGATGGAGGCGGCGCTGGAGCAGGCGCAGCAGGAGCTAGATGCGGCGGCGGAGGTGGACATGCCCGCTGTTGGGGCGGTGCCGAGTTCGGCGGCCCTGGCCCTCGAACATATTCTCACCGCCGCCCAAAATGACCCCCCGGTGTGGGAAGACTGGAACCCGCTGCTGGGCCGCTGCCGGGAGGTGGTGACGGCGGTGGCCCAGGCCTACCATCCCGACGTGAAGTACCCGCTGCTGAATATTTATTTGCCCGACGCCTACGGGCTGCTGCGGGGCACCGTGGATGACGTAGACCGCTGGATTGAGACGCTATCTCCGGTTTTAGGCCAGGTGACGGTGGGCCAGGCGGTGCAGGGCTACGAGGTCTACCGCCAGGTGGAGCCCTCGGCCCGCAATCTGTGGCAGGCCTGGACCTGGGCCCAGTGGCTGCTAAACCCGGCGGTGGCGGCGGCCCGCACCCTCAGCCAGCCGACCAACAATCTGGCCAACCAGCAGCTGCTGGGCAACTTTAACGCGCTGCTGCGGGAGGCCACCCTGCGAAACCTCTACCGCCAGGCCGTGGCCCTCTACAGTGGAGAACTGCCGACCATGCCCGGCCCCCAAAAGCCCCTACCCCAGGCCCAGACCCAGACCCTGAGAGAGATTCTCGACCAGGCGGAGTCGGTGGAGCAGGTGGAGGCGAAGCCGGTGAACATTTTGCTGGTGGGCCGCACGGGGGCGGGCAAGAGCAGCGTGATCAATACGCTGTTTGATGCCGACTTGGCCGAGGTCGATGTGCTGCCCAGCACCGACACCATCAGCACCTATCGCTGGCAGGGCGACGGCGGCGAAACCCTCACCCTGTGGGATTCGCCGGGGTACGAGCAGGTGGATCGCAGCGACTACCGCGACCAGCTGCTCGACTGTGCCCGCCAGGCCGACCTGCTGCTGCTGGTCACCCCGGCCCTCGACCCGGCCCTGCAAATGGATGCCGACCTGCTGCGCGACATGGGCCAAGAGGTGCCAGATTTACCCGCCATTGCAGCCCTGACCCAGGTGGATCGGCTGCGGCCAATCCGCGAGTGGCAGCCCCCCTACGACTGGCGCTGGGGCAGCCGCCCCAAGGAGATCGCCATCCGCGAGGCCACGGGCTACCGCCAGGAGCAGTTGGGGGAGCTGTGCAACCAGATTCTCCCCCTCGTCACCCGCGACGCCCAGCGCCCCGCCTGGAACACCGACGCCCTGTCCAGCGCCCTAGTGGAGCTGATCGACCCTGCGAAAGAACTGCGGCTGGCGCGGTTTTTGCGCGATCGCGAAACCAAGATCACCGCTTCGGCCCGCCTGATCGACCGCTACCGGGTACAGATGAGCACCACCCAGGGGGTGACCGCCTTTCTCAAGAGCCCGGTGCTAAAGTTTCTCGCCACCCTCACCACCGGCTCCCCGGCCCTGGCCTACCTCCTGGCCGAGCAGATCCCGGTCGAGCAGCTGCCCGTGGTGCTGGGCAAGCTCCAGCTGGCCTACGATCTATTTAAGGTGCTGGGCCCCGACCAGGCTCAGCTCGACCTGCTGGCCCTGTGGCCCCTGCTGCTAGAGCACAACGATCAGCCCGATCGCGCCGCCTGGGCCTTTGGCCACGCCATAGTCGAATTTTGGAGCCAGGGGCTGACGGTGGACGCCACCCGCCAGCGGGTGGAGCACTATTTGGGCGAGTACGACGATCGCTGAAAAATCACGATTCCCACCCGGTCAATGTGCTCGATCAGTCGCGGCTCTTCCAGGGTTTCGTAGTGGATGACATCAAAAAAATAGGGCAGCGGCTTGTCTTCGTTGAGGCAGTCGGCCAGGGCGGCCACGGTGCGAAGGGTAATGCGATCGCCCCTGATCGCCACATCCACATCTGAACCTGGCTTATAGTTGCCCTTGGCTCGCGAGCCAAACAGCACTGCCTCGTCAATCTCATCAAAGCCGCCCAGGGCATCGGCAATATGCCGCAAGTCGCTGTCTAAAAGACCGTAGGGCATCAGGAATTTGCCTCCGCCTTGGCCTTAAACAGGCTGTAGAGTTCTTCAAGTAGAGGAAAATACTCGGTTCTGATTTTGGCTTCGACGGCTATGGCGGTGCGATCGCTGTAGGTGTGGGCCATCAGGTTGCGGTCTTGCAGCGCGTTCATCCAGTCGTGACCTTGGCTGATCAACCCCACTTGATAGGCCTGTTTAATCACCTCTCGGGGTGTCTTTGCCGTCAATCCTTCCTGCTCTTCGTAGTCTTTTAGCAGCTTCCACGCCAGCTCAAAGGCCATTTCAAAAAACTGAATCAACCCCGCCCGCTCTACTACCGAAGGGGCGTCAATTTGCAGCGCGTCGGCCAGCAGCAAATAGGCGCGCTCAAAATTTGAAAACCGCTGCACCCAGCGAGTGTCGGGATCGATCATGGTGTTGCTCTACCGTGTTGTTTCCCTACCGCCATTAGCTTTCAGCATACGCAACTTCGCCCACCCCTAGCGCTTCTCCCACTGGTCTTTCATCCGCTGAATGCGCTCTAGCAGCGTCTCGTTTGACATTCGCGAGTTGAGCCGCTCCACCAGCAGCGGAAACGCCAGGGGCGAGGGGCGCTGGGTGTCTTGCCACACCACAGCCCGCTGGTCGAGCCGGCCTAGGGTCTGGGTGAGGCGCTGGGTTTCGAGCTGATCTTGCAGCACCTCCCGCTCCGCCTGCTTCAGCAGTAGGTTGTCGGGTTCGTACTTGGTGAAGACTTCGTAGAGCAGCGACGTACTCACCTGGAGCTGGCTAGAGGTCTTGCGCGACCCCGGATAGCCTTTAAACACCAGCCCCGCCACCTGGGCCACGCCGCGAAACTTGCGCTGGGTCAGCTCTGAAATATTGAGGCTGGCGCGAATGTCAGCTTCGAGATGCTCCAGGCTAAAGAAGTCGTTGGAGAATAGTTCTTTGTAGGGATAATCCTTGGGGCCAAGGATTTCAAAGCCGTAGTCGTTGACCGAAATGGTAAAGGTGGCGGTTTTTTGCTTGGCAAAGCGGTAGCCCCAGAGAAAGCCCAGCCCCTCATGGACAAAGCGGCCCTCGAAGGGGAAGACATAGAGGTGCTGGCCCTCGCGGGTTTGGCAGCTTTCGACCAGCAGCTCGTCGGCGGTAGGCAGAGTCGAGAGGCGCTGCTGGGCGGCGAGAATGGGGGCGATGGTGAGGATTTCGGCGT
>RECJ01000110.1 GCA_007694115.1 Leptolyngbya sp. DLM2.Bin27
GGTAAGTGAGATGCCCTTAGGAGTCATTCTAAGAGCTAGCGTCTTGTTTTACCTTCATTGGGATCGCTAGAGCCTTCCCCGTTTTCCTCAACCGAAAACGGAGAAATCGTACATGTATCAACCCAACCCTGGAGACCTCAACGTCTCCACGCAGTTCAAGCTGCCCACCTATCACCCAGACCGGCTCTGCCACATTTTGCTGGGCGACTATGCCGCCGTCACCGAAGCCATCAACCGCATGGAATTGCTCAGGTACTGCGATCGCATTGCCTGGGTCAACCCCATTCCCACCGGGCGCAGCGGCGAATACATCAGCGTCATGACCCGACGCATTACTCCCCTAGAGTAACGAGCACCAATGGTCTTCGCAGGGGCGCACAGCTGTGCGCCCCGACCCAGGTTCATACTTCTGCACCCCGTCCGGTTGCGCCGCTTTAATCTGCTGGCAGGTGGCTAGAGAACACGTAAATGCGCTGGCTTTCTAGGCTTTCGCAGAGGTCAGAGGGTTTGACGGTTTCGGGGGTGGGCGCTGCGTCGTGGTGAAACACCTGGCGATCGAGGCCCACCTGCAAGCCGCTGAAGGGGTCGCTGCCGTCGGAGATCAAAAACGCCAGCTGGTCGATTTCGGGCCAGGCGGCGAGTTTGTCGAGCAGAGTTGCGATCGCTTTCATCTTCGGCTCATTACAGTCGCGATACCAGGTTTCGGCCCCAGCTTCGCTCACCCCTTCTAACCCCAAATTGACAATCACATCGGGCTGGCTAAACAGAGCCGCTGCCACCGGGCGGGCTTCCTCTTGCAGCATCAGCCCCAGCGACTGGGCTAAGCCGCGCAGTTGCTCTAGCTTTTGGTAGCGCTCTTGCACGGTCAGCTTACCGCTGCGCCAGTGAATCGCCACCGTAACCAGGTAGGTCTGCACCAGCAAATGGCCCAGCTTTTGGGCCTTAGTGGCCAGATAGGCTGAGTTGTGGGCCGTCGCTTCAATAATCAGCGGCACCCGACTCACCATATCTAGGCCATAGCCTTTGATGCCCGCAATTTTGCGGGGGTTGTTGGTAATCAGGCAAAACTTCTGCACGCCAATGTCGTTGAGAATCTGCGCGCCGATGCCGTAGTTGCGCTGATCGACGGGCAGGCCTAGTTTTTCGTTGGCCTCCACCGTGTCGAGGCCCATGTCTTGCAGCGAATAGGCCTTGAGCTTGTTGACCAGGCCAATGCCGCGCCCCTCCTGGCGCAGGTAGACCACCACGCCGCGCCCGGCAGCGTCAATCATTTTGAGCGCCGCCTGGAGCTGCATGCGGCAGTCGCAGCGCAGCGAGCCAAAGGCATCGCCGGTCAGGCATTCGGAGTGAACGCGCACCATGACGGGCTGGTCGGCAAAGGTGGCGGGGTCGCCCTTGACTAGGGCCACATGCTCAGAGCCATCGAGCAGGTTGCGGTAGGCGTAGATGGCAAAGTCGCCAAACTGGGTGGGCATGGTGGCCACCGCTTCGCGCTGCACAAAGCGCTCGTGCTGAAGCCGATAGCTGATCAGATCGGCAATGCTGATCAGCTTCAGGTTAAAGGTTTTGGCGTAGTTGACTAGCTCAGGCAGCCGCGCCATGGAGCCGTCGGGGTTTTGGATTTCGCAGATCACCCCGGCGGGGTAGAGGCCCGCCAACCGGGCCAGATCGACCCCGGCTTCGGTGTGGCCGGCCCGCTTGAGCACGCCGCCTTCCTTGGCCCGCAGCGGAAAGATGTGGCCCGGACGGCGCAGGTCTTGGGGGCGGGCATTGGGGTTGATGGCAACTTGAATGGTGCGGGCGCGATCGTCGGCGGAAATGCCCGTGGTCACGCCCCAGCTGAGGGCAGCGTCGATGCTGACGGTGAAGGCGGTCTGCTCGTTTTCGTCTTCAAAGGCGCTGGGGCTGACCATTAGCGGCAGGTCGAGCTGGTCGAGGCGATCGCCGGTCATGGCTAGGCAGATCAGCCCCCGCGCTTCTACCGCCATAAAGTTGATGTTGTCGGGGGTGGCAAACTGGGCGGCGCAGATCACATCGCCTTCGTTCTCGCGGTTTTCGTCATCGACCACCACAATTGACTTGCCCGCCGCGAGGTCGTGGAGCGCCGACTCAATGGAATCGAACTGAAAATTGGGCGGCAGTTCTAGCTCGGAGGGCATAGGGCTGGGGGCTGCGGGCATCTCCGATTCTGGATTGAGCACGGTGGGGCGAACCTGTATGAATGACGTGTACTTCTAAAATTCTAGCTTTATGGCTCACTCTTCACCGGGAGCGTGAGCCCTAGTGGTCTGTCAGGGCTTGAATTTAGGGTATGGCTTTTCTAGGCATGGCCTACTTGCGGTGCATTGCTGCGCGAATGGCACCCTAATTTTTAGTCTTGACTTTTTAGTCTTGACGTTGCCCTAGCCTGGATGATTCTCCAGGACGGAAGTAAGCGGCGGTGATTGGCTACGGCATCTAAAGCCACCATGTTGATTCGAGATTCCTGGTTTACTATTACAGTGCCTATCTCGCGGGACCGGCTAGCCTGGTTGGCAACCCTCCTGCGGCAATGAGTTCTACCCCACCTAGCCTTCACTACAGCCCCAAGAGCCATGAGCGAGTCATCAGCGGAAAAAATTCAGGTCGGCATTGTGGGCGCGTCGGGCTACGGCGGAGTGCAGCTGGTGCGCCTGCTCACCCAGCACCCCAATGTTGAGCTGGTGTATTTAGGCGGCGACAGCAGCGCCGGGCAGCCCTACACCGACATCTACCCCCACCTGGCGGGTTCGGTAGATTTGACCGTGGAAGCGGTGGATCTCGATGCGATCGCCCAGCGTTGCCAGGCGGTGTTTCTCTCGTTGCCCAATGGGTTGGCCTGCACCATGGCCCCAACGCTGCTTGAGCAGGGCTGCAAGGTGCTCGATCTGTCTGCCGACTACCGATTTGAAAACTTAAACACCTACCAGTCATGGTACGGGGGCGATCGCACCGACCAGACCACGGCGGGCGAAGCCGTGTACGGGCTACCGGAGCTATTTCGCGATCGCATTCGCAGTGCCCGCCTAGTCGGCTGCCCCGGCTGCTACCCCACCGCCAGCCTGCTGGGCATTGCGCCCCTGCTCAAACAGGGCCTGGCCCAGCCCGAAACCCTGATCATCGACGCCAAATCGGGCACCTCCGGCGGGGGGCGCGTCGCCAAAACCGGCATGCTGTTGGCTGAAGCCAGCAATTCCCTCGGAGCCTACGGCATCGCCCGCCACCGCCACACCCCCGAAATCGAGCAGATCTGCACCCACCTGGCCAGTCAAGAGGTCATGGTGCAGTTTACCCCCCACCTGATCCCCATGGTGCGGGGCATCTTGGCCACCATCTACGCCACCCTGCGCGACCCCGGCCTGGTGCGCGACGACCTGCTCACCATCTACAGCGCCTTCTACCGCTCGTCGCCCTGGGTGACGGTGCTGCCCAACGGCACCTACCCCCAGACCAAGTGGGCCTGGGGCACCAACCGCTGCTACATCGGCCTCGAAACCGACCCCCGCACCGGGCGGGTGATCGTCATGTCGGCCATCGACAACCTGATGAAAGGTCAGGCTTCCCAGGCGGTGCAGTGCTTCAACCTGATGATGGGCCTAGAGGAAGGGCTAGGGTTGCCGACGACGACTTTCTATCCCTAGTCCGTCCACACCACCTGCCGCTCCGACGGCACCCGGTAGCCGGTTTGCTCTTGAATCACTCGCCCCGTCTGGGCCGGGTCAAAGTAGCGATCAAAGTCTGAGCGCAGGCGGGTGTTGGCGGTCTGGGCCTGGTCGAGGGCGTGACGGGCGGTCTCAAGCTGCTCTACCTGGCCCTGGAGGTGGGGCACCAGGCGGTTTAGCGAAGCCGCCGCCGCCAAAATCACAAACCCATTTACCCCCAGCCGTGCGCCCAGCTCTAGGGCTGGGGTGTGGCGAGCCAGCCGTCGCCAGGGGCTAGCCCGCCGCCGCGATCGCCGCCGCAATCGCCCCCTTGCAGGCGGGAGAGGAACTATCGACGGACGGCGGGAGGGGGAACGACTCATGGCAATGCCGGGCTTAAAGCTGGCCTTTATTATGCCTGAGAACCTTAGAAATAAACCTGGTTCAGCCCTAGAAGGGGCGCTTTTTGGAGCAAATCAAGCTGTAGGTTCTATAAATCTGCCGATCTGAGTAGGACAAGGGGGCCAGATCTATTGCTAAATAAGTAATCATTACGAAAAATTGCGAGTTGCCCTAGGGGTTGAGGCATAATGAATTCAAGGAGTTTCTGCCCCATGCCCCGAAGAATTATTATCGGCGACATCCATGGCCACTACGACGGTCTTAAAAGGCTGTGTAATGTGATCGCCCCTGAACCAGAAGACGAAATCTACTGCGTTGGCGACCTGATCGATCGCGGCCCCAAGAGCGCCGATGTGGTTGACTTTGTGCGCATCCACGCCACCGGCTGCGTCAGGGGCAACCACGAGCAGCTGATTCTCGACACCTTTGTTGACGGCAAAATCAACCCCCCCACCCTCCAGGGCTGGATCTTTAGCGGCGGTCAGGCTACCCTCACCAGCTACCATGACTCTGCGGCCACCCTCGAAGACCACCTCGAATGGCTGCGCCAGCTCCCCCTCTATATCGATCTAGGCGATCTGTGGCTGGTACATGCCGGGGTCAACCCCATGCTGCCCATCGCCGAGCAGAGCAGCTACGAAATGTGCTGGATTCGCGAGACCTTCCACAGCAGCCTGACGCCGTTTTTCTCCGACAAGCTGATCGTCACTGGCCACACGATTACTTTTACCTTCCCCGGCGTAGAGCCCGGCCAGATTGTCGCCGGGCGCGGCTGGATCGACATCGATACAGGCGTCTACCATCCCCGCAGCGGCTGGCTTACCGCCCTCGACTGGGACAACCAGATCGTCTATCAAGTGAATGTGTTTGAGCCGATTGAACGGGTGCGATCGTGCGCCGAGGCGATTACCTACCTCGACCCCACCTTGGTTAAAAAGCGCCCCCGCGATGTGGCTACCCGCGTTGCGCTCTAGACTGCACTCTAAGTTGCGCTCTACACCCTGGCAGCACCCTAGCAGCCACGGTGCTTCGGGGTTGCTAAACCTAGGTATGAATGCAGGCAGCAAAATGCTTGGGTGATTGTGTTGCCAAAATTGCCCTCAGCGCTCTCAGTCGCTACCATGTTTGAACGAGTTGCCTTGAGCTATTTCGTGAAAACCCCGCTGCTTGCCTTGGCAGCGGGAGGAGGTCACCCAACTGATGTTTGTAAGAAGCTCTATGAATCAGCGGAACATGTTGTCTGTGATCGGCTGCTCAGGTTCGTTAGCCTTGGCGGTAGTATTCGCTAGCCCAGCTGCTGCGAGCTGGACGGCTCAGCCTAATGTTGACCAGTTGTCATCAGAGGCTACCGCCATGGCGGTCACCAGGCCTCAGGCAAGCTCACTGCGAGATGCCCTGGGCTGTAGCTGTGCTACCTGTCAAACTAGCCAGCAACAAACCATGTTCTAGCTTTCCCCAGCCTAGGCCGTCAGTGTCGCAGCGGTTCTAGATCGCCCAAGGCTGGGTTTGACCAGGGCAGGGACGATGCGATCGCAGGCCAACCGCCCGCCAAACAGGTTCCGGGCCACTGGCCCCAGTTGCAGCGCCGCCGCCCCGCCCATCACAAACAGGTTGCACCCTGGCCAGCGCAGATGCTCATCCAGCACCGGTAGCCCGTTGACAATGTCGATGGGATAATGTGCCCGCACGTCGGCCAGCAGGGGCCAGTGCTCGACATTGAGCTGACTGCCCGTAGCTAGCCAGATCCGATCTATGGGTAGATCGGTGAGGCAGCTGTGATCGACCCCGGTGCTGCATTGCACCCGCCAGGCTGATCCTTTCCACTCAGCCCGCTGGACTTCGCACTGTTCGTAGAACGTGATCTGGCCCTGGCGCTCCAGCCGTCGCAGGCGCAGCAGCATAGCTGGGGTGACCGAGCCACCATTGCGGGCCTGCTGAATCATCTGCCACCGCTGGGGCCAGCCCGGCTCAGCGTGAAACCCCTTCAGGTATTTGGGGCCGAGCCAGCCCGGCTCAGCATCAAACAGCTTGGCGTAAAACTGCCGCCGCGCCATCATGATCACCTGGGCACCGCGAGCCGTCGCCCCCAGAGCGAGGTGGCCACTGGTCAAGCCGCTGCCGACAATCAAAATTCGCTGGCCCTGGAGCGAGAGCCCTCGCAGATCGATCTGGCTGGAGTGGCGCAGTCGCTCGCTCGGATAGGTCTGGGGGATCTGTCGCGCCCAGGCAGGAAGCTGGGGCGTGCCGCCAGCGATCGCCAGCACCACCCGCCGAGTCAAAAGCTGCCGACCATCCGCAAAACTGAGCCGAAACCGCTGCCGTCCCATCTTCTGGCACAGCTCCAGGTGCTGCACCGTCCCCGCCAGCACCCGATCCGCCAAATCCCACCGTTCGATCACCGACTGGCAAAAGTCGCGGAATAGCGGGGTGCTGGGTAGAGCATAGGGAGGAAACAGCTCATCGGGTCGCCCCTCAGCAAAGGTGCGCAGAGCCGAGGGGTGGGGGTCGGGATGGTGAACAGCGGGCGATCGCAGGTGGGGAATTTCCAGCGCCCCAAACTGATGGTGCCACTGGTGCAGCCATGCCCCCGCCGGGTCAATCACCACAAAGCGGTTGCGCATCGCGGCTTTTTTCTGGAGCAAGTGGGTGACCAGGGTGAGAGCCTGGGGGCCAGCGCCGATAATGGCGATATCGGTGGAGGGGGGCATGGGGCGGTTCACGGTTTACGGTTTGCGGTTCACGGTTTGCGGTTTGCGGTTCACGGTGGGCGGTTCACGGCAGAACCGTAGACCGTATACCTTATACCCTCCCCATTCCGCCTACAATGATAATCATTATCAGCATGGTTTGAGCACAATTGTGAGTTAAAAAGAGGGGAATCGCTGTGACTGAGGCTCGGGGATTAGACCAGGTTGAGGTAGTGCCAGAGACTCGCTATTACCCTTGGCAGTGGCGGGGGCGGGAGGTGGCGATCGCCTACGATGGGCGGGGCGAGGGGCAATCGCTGCTGCTGTTGCCCGCCTTTAGCAGCATTTCGACTCGGGCTGAGTTGCAGGGGCTGGCGGTGGAGCTGGCTCAGCACTACCGGGTGATCACCCTCGACTGGCTGGGGTTTGGGGAGTCGGCCCGACCGCCCGGTTGCAGTCGCCCGGCAATCTACCAGGCCATGCTCAACGACTTTGGGCGGGATGTGGTGCCGGAGGTGGCCGGGGTAGTGGCCTGTGGCCACAGTGCGGGCTATGCCCTGGGGTTAGCAGCACAGGGGGATGTGGCGGGGTTAAAAGCAATCGCCCTAGTGGCCCCCACCTGGCGGGGGCCATTGCCCACGGCCATGGGAGAACGGCGGCGGATTTATAGCCTGCTGCGGTGGTTGGTGTGGTCGCCGCTGCTGGGCCAGGGGCTCTATGCCCTCAATGCCCACCCGGCTTTTTTGCGCTGGATGATGGGCCGCCACGTCTACAGCGATGCGGCTTTCATTACCCCTGAGCTGATGCAGGCTAAACACCATACGACCCAGGCCCCCGGTGCCCGGTTTGCCTCTGCCGCCTTTGTCACTGGCGGGCTAGACCCGGTGCAGCGGCGCACCGACTGGCTAGATTTGATTGAGTCGGC
>RECJ01000231.1 GCA_007694115.1 Leptolyngbya sp. DLM2.Bin27
CTTCTGCCTTCTGCCTTCTGCCTTCTGCCTTCTGCCTTCTGCCTTCTGCCTTAATATACTAGGAGCCTAAGCCCCCAGCCGCTGCAAGCGGTACAGGCTGGAGTACAGACCCTCCTGGGCCAGCAGTTCATCGTGGGTGCCCTGCTCCACCAGCTCACCGTGCTTTAGCACCAATATCCGATCTACGTGGCGAATAGTCGACAGCCGGTGGGCAATGATAATCGCCGTACGGCCCTCCAGCAGCCGCTCCAGCGCCTGCTGAATCATCGCCTCGGTGCCCACGTCGAGATTGGCGGTGGCCTCATCGAGCACCAAAATGCCGGGGTTGCGGATGGCAGCACGGGCAAAGGCCAGCAGCTGTTTTTGCCCCCCCGAGAGGTTGGTGCCCCGCTCCCGCAGCTCGGTGTCGTAGCCCTGGGGCAGCTGCTCAATCAGCCCGTGGATGTTGGTCTGTTTCGCCGCCTCTATCACCGCCGACCGGGGGTAGTCTTCGCCCAGGGTAATATTGCTTTTGACGTCGCCAGCAAACAAAAACCCATCCTGCAACACCACCGCCATGCGCCGCCGCAGCTCTGCCTGGGGCAGATCGCGCAGATCGACCCCATCCAGCAAGATCGCCCCCTGGTTGATGTCGTACAGCCGACACAGCAGGCGAATAATCGAACTCTTACCCGCCCCCGTCGGCCCCACCAGCGCCACCTTTTCGCCGGGGCGAATGGTAAAGGTGAGGTCTTTAAGCACCGGCTCGTCGGCCTTGTAGCCAAAGGTGACGTGGTCGAAGCAGATCTCGGAGGCCTTGGTGAGTGGGTGAGTGGATGGATGGGTGAGTGGGTGAGTGGGTGGGTAGGTGGGTAGGTGGGTGGTAG
The DNA here is from genome assembly GCA_007694115.1 of Leptolyngbya sp. DLM2.Bin27. Taxonomy (GTDB): domain Bacteria; phylum Cyanobacteriota; class Cyanobacteriia; order Phormidesmidales; family Phormidesmidaceae; genus Nodosilinea. The sequence goes on from RECJ01000231.1 coordinate 867, forward strand.
GGAAGGTGTCTGGGCCAACGGCCCCATGCCCCACTCCTTCACCCTTCACCGCTTGACTTCCTACTTCTTCACGCCCCACCCCCTCCGGGTCACGGATTTCCACCGGCACCGTAAACAGGTCGGTGATGCGCTCCACCGCCGTCAGCCCCGCCTGGATGGCGGTGAACTTGTCGGCAAACTGGCGCAGGGGATCAAATAGACGCTGGGCAAACAAGATAAACGTGGCCAGGGTGCCAAAGGTGAGGGCCTCCTGCATCACCAACAGGCCGCCGAGCCAGAGCACCCCGCCAATCGCCACCAGGGAAATCCACTCCAGCGTAGACGACACCGCCGAGTCATAAAAAATGGTGGTGTCAACGGCGGTAATGTACTTCTGATTGGTGTGGCGATACATTTCGGCGTTGTAGCGCTCGCGGCGAAACAGCTGCACCACGTTGATGCCCGCCACGTTTTCTTGCAGGGCGGCGTTGAGTTCAGACAGGTGCTCACGGGCTTTGTAGTTAGCCTTGCGAAACTGCTGCTGAAAATAAATAATCAGCCAGGTGACGGGCAACAACAGACAGAGCAGCATCAGAGCCAGCTGCCACTGCATGGTAAACATCACCACCAGCAGCACCACAATCGAAAACACGTCGGTGATGATGCCCACCGCGCCCGTAGAAAACACATCTCCCAGGGCATCGACATCGCTGGTAATGCGAGTGATCAGCTTGCCCACGGGGGTGCGGTCAAAAAAGCGCACCGCCAGCGAGGTGACGTGGGTAAACAGGTCGTTGCGAATGTCGGCGGTAATTTTTTGCCCCACCGCCTGCACCAGATAGCTCTGAAAGCCGTCGAGCAGCAGCCGAATCAGCACCGTCACCACCAGCAGCCCCACCAGCAAATTAAGCCCCCCTTGCAGGGTGCGGCCATCTAGAAACCCCATCACCGGCTCTTGGCGAATCAGAGAAATGGCCTGGCCAATCAGCACCGGCTGGAGGGCGTTAGACAGCGACAGGGGCACCAGCAAAATCAGCGGCAGCACCAGGGCGGCGCGGTGCTGATAGATGTAGGGCCACATGCGCAGAAACAGCCGCCAGTCGCTGTCAGACTGCCGATCAATGGGGTCGCTGGGAAGGGTGGGAGTAGCGGTCATAGAGACGATGGCAAGTTTTGTCGTAGCCTTCAGTTTAGGGCTGAATCACGACCACTGGTCAGATCCCCCATCCCCCCATTTTTTTAGCGCCCCCACCGGGGCTCAATTCCCGCAGGTCAGCACCCTCGCCTCAGGATACTCAACCGTAGCCTGCTGCATTTGAGCGGCATTGCGGCGACCATAGGTGCTGAGGGCCTGCACCGCCTGGGGCGAGGGCACCTCAGCGGCCACCTCCTGGCCCAGGTCGCTGACGTAGATCACTCGGTCAATGGTGATCTGGCGCTGCTGCTGCTGCTCGTAGAGATCGGCGTAGCGATCGCTCACCCGCTGCTGCCACTGGGCCGGGGCACAGTAGCTGCGATCAATCACCACCGTGACCGCCGGGCCAGCCAGCAGCCGGCCCAGCCCCAGCCCCAGGCCGACAAAAGCCAGCCAGCCCAGGCCCAGGGTATAGATCAGTCGTTGGTTGGGGTTTTGCATAGAGGTGGACGGCCTAAGAGGGCAAGTCATACGGTGCAAGGTGTACGGTGCAAGGTGTACGGTGCAAGGTGTACGGTTCACAGCAGACCTTGCACCGTGAACCGTACACCTTGCACCGCTAAAGATTAACCTGGAACAAATCCTTAAAGAGGCTTTGCACATTGTCGGGGGTGCCCTGCTGTACGGTCGATTCGCGCAGATTGGCGATCGCCTGCAATTCTGTCTGGTTGACTTCGCCGTAGGCGATGGGGTAAAACCGCACTTCGCTGTAGGTGAGAATGTCTTGAATGGCGTCGAAGGTGTAGCCTCGGTTGACCTCGCCATCGGTGAGCAATAGCAAGTAAAAGCGCCCGGTGGGATCGGCGGCTTTTTTCTCTAGTAGGTCGGCTAGGCCCACCATGGTGCCGTCGTACATGGCCGTGGCTCCGTCGGCCCGCAATTGGTCAATGGTGGCCAAAAACTTTTGCTGCTGAAGCTGGTCAAAGGGAGCCAGGGGTAGGCGACGCACGGGCCGATCGGCAAAGGTGACAATGCTGACGTAGTTGCCGGAGTTAATCTGCCCGGCGGCGACCCGCAGGCCGTCCTTGAGGGCCTGCATGCGCTGCCCTTCCATTGAGCCGCTGGTATCGATCACTAGGGCCATGTAGACGGTGCGGCCGCCGTCCTTGCGCAGCTTCCAGTTTGACTGGGCCGCCAGCAGGACTTCGCCATTGGGCGATGGGGGCACCTGCCCGGCCCTGAGGTAGTCGGTTTCGACAAAGCCCTGCTGCTCGGCCAGGGCCTGCATTTCGGCCGACTGGGCAAACTGGGCAAAGACTTGTAGGGCCTGCTGCTGCTGGGGTGTGTTCCAGCTAAAGCCCACCAGAGGGTTGTTGTGGGGCACGCCAAAGGGCACAAACTCGGTGTCGGTAAAGCCCGGCACCTGCCGCAGGGCCAGATAGTTTTGGTATTCCAGCGGGAAGGCTTGTAGGTTGCTCTGGTCGCGCAAAAACAGCTCTTGCAGGTCGAGGGTGGTAGGGGTGGTGATCAGTACCTGCTCTTGGAACTGGTCAAACACCGAGTTGACCTGGGGGGTTTGCAGCTCGGCCACGGTGAGCTGGCCGCCGGTTGCTTGATGCCCTGCCGCTCGCCAGTACAGCGTGTAAAGCAAATTGAGCGCGGTGGCGCTGCTGTAGGGGTTGGGGTAGGCCACGGTGACCTGGCCCGATGCGATCGCATCTAGCAGGCGGTCAAAGCTGACGGTGCCACCTTCGGCCAGGCGGTCGTAGACCGACTTGGGCAACACCCAGCCCGCCGTGTTGGGCACCAGGCGATCGACCACGGGCACGGTGTCAACTCCCTGGCTCTGCACCATCGCCACCCAGAGATCGTTGGAGGGGCTGTAGCCAGCGGGCTGGGCCACCCCTGCTGCTAAAAGGCGAGCGGCGGTGCCCGAGGCCACCTGCCGCACTCCCACCTGAATCACCTCTCCCGAGGGCAGGGTCTCCTGCCGCTGGTTAAAGGTGTCGGCCACTTCCACCAGCCAGCGCTCGTTTTGGCGGTCGACGTTGGCTTTCTCAGATGAGCTGTAGATCTCTAGGTAGACCGCATTGCCGCCGCTGGGCTGGGCCGCATGAAGCGGAAAATCATTGATATCGGGCAGGGGATCGTCGATCTGGTCAGTGGCGTAGCGGGCGGCTAGCTCATCGGCAATAAAGTCTTCACCGACCTGAATGCGGGGCAGCACCGACTGCTCTAGGGCCTGGCGGGCACTGTCAACCGAGTTGACCTGGGGCACCTGGTTGCCCGGAGAGCAGTTCCACAGCAGCACGGCGCAGAGACCGAGCAGAAAGGGGAGAAGGTGTAGGCGACGCATGGTGGGAGTAGGGGAGTGGGTGGGTGGATGTGTAGGGGCAGACCTACGTGTCTGCCCTGGCTAGGGTGAGTCTGAAGGATCTTGGAGAATGGTTTTGTTGGCGTCGATCAGGGTTTGCAGGCGCTGGGGTGGGGTGTTGTCGCCGGGGCCGTCGAGGCTGGAGAGGGCGATTTGATCTTGCAGCTGTTGCAGCTGAGCATGGGTGGTCTGAAGGCGATCGCAGCTGGCCTCTAGTCTCTGCTGGGCCAGCTGCTTGTAGGTGGGGGTTTCGATCTGGTCGATGACCGCCAGGGCATCGGCCACCTGGCCCGCCAGGTCGAGCACGGTGTGCATGGCCTCTAGCAACTCCAGCTGCAGCAGCGAGTCGCGCTCGTAGATCTGGGTGGCAAACCGCTGCGACTCGCTGGCCCAGGTCTGCACCTGGGGCCAGGGGGCCTGAGCAATAGACTGAGATTTTTTCGGCACTCGCTGGCCAATCGCCCCGAGCTGGCTGCCAAAGACCTGGGCATTGAGTAGGTCGCTACCGCTAACCGGCTCGGCGGCGGCTGGGCGAAACCCCACCGCCCAGCTGCCCACCATGGCGGCGGCTACCCCGGCCCCGGCCAGACCCGCCAGCGGCTTTGGCCCAGCCAAAACCAGCAGCAGAGCGTAGCCCAGGGCGGTGCCCCCTAGCAGTAGGTAGGTTTGGGGCTGACCCCAAAAGGTGGCTTGGCGGATACCCATGGATCTTCTCTAGCAATTGCGATCGCACTAACTCAGGCTGCCCAATTGACGCTGGTGTTAACGCCGCTGGCGAAGTGAGGTTTGCAGTGCCAGGCAGGCCGCTTACCGCAAACCCTTCCCCCTAAGGCACGATCAACGTACTGCCCAAGGCACTGATCGCGTCGGAAACCTGGTTTTCAGCAGCTGGGGTGGCGGCGACCAGCAGCAAAAACACCTCGTCCCCCCGCTGGCGGGCAAAGATCTTGCCGACAATGGGCTGGGGGGCAGCGGCCCCCTGGCTGAGGCGACCTGCCCAGTTGATCCGCACCCCGCCGCCGGGCAGGGGCTGCACATCGCCCGCCACAAAGCCTTCGCCATTGCCAAAGGTGCCTTTGGCGGCGGCTAGCAGGGCCGCATCAGGGGCATTGTCAGCGGGCAGCGGGGCCACCGCCACGGTGTAGGCCAGACTGCCATCGGCGGCCTGAAACAAAGGGTTCCCCCCCGCCGCACTGACGCTGTAGCCGTCAAAAATGCCAATCTGAAAGCGCCCCTGGGGGTCTTCAAAACTGTAACTGACCATCGGCAGCGCCGGAGCCAAAGCCTGCGGCGGCGCATTGCCCTGGGCCTGGGCCTTGAAGGGGCTCTGCTCTAGCCCCCACCCCTGGGCCAACAAAACACTCATCGCCAGTGCGATCGCACCTATTACCAGCACCCTAAACCGCCCCGTCACCTGCCCCATGGCGCTATCCTCGCTACCTAACCGCCAAGCATAGCAACTCTAACGGCAGCGCACCCCCTCCATTAAAGAAGTTAACCTTGGGCCGACCCCACCGCTAACCGAGCTTCCCCGCCATTGCTCGTTTTGCATCCCAAACAGCCCCTACCCATCCACCCGTCTATCACCCTAGCTAGGGCAGACACGTGGGTCTGCCCCTACCCACCTACCCACTTCTTCTACTCTCCAAAAAACGCCTCCACACAGCGCACAAACATCTCCACCCCCAGGCCTAGGGCGGTTTCATCAAAGTCGAAGCGGGGGTGGTGGTGCGGGTAGGCCAGCGCCTTATCGGCATTGGCCGAGCCTAAAAAGAAGTAGCAGCCCGGCACTGCCTGCAAGAAAAAGGCCATATCTTCGCCGCCCATGGTGTGGCAGTCGGGCACCACCCCAGCGGGGGTCTCCACCACCGACAGCGCCACCGACCGCACTAAGTCTGTGATCCCGGCATCGTTGATCACGGGTGGATATAACGCTTTGTAGTCAAAGCTGTAGCTGGCCCCCTGGCTCTGGCAAATGCCCGCAATGATCTGCTCTAGGCGGGGGGCAAAGTAGTCGGCGTAGGCGGCGTCAAAGTAGCGCACAGTGCCGCTGATGGTCGCCTGGTCGGCAATCACGTTTTGGGCCTTACCCGCGTGAAAGGTGCCCACCGTTACCACTGCCGCCTTGGTGGGGTCGATGTTGCGGGCGACGATGGTTTGCAGCGCCGTCACAATTTGCGACCCCACCACAATCGAATCAACGGTCTGGTGGGGCAGCGCCCCGTGACCGCCCTTGCCCTGCACCGTACAGGAAAAGAATTCTGACGCCGCCATCAGCGCCCCAGTGCGCACGCCCACGGTGCCCAGAGGCAGGTTGTTCCACAGGTGCAGGCCGATCATGGCGTCCACCTCGGGGTTGGTCAGCACCCCAGCCTCGATCATGGGTTTGGCTCCCCCCGGCCCCTCTTCGGCGGGCTGAAAGATGATTTTGACCGTGCCCGCAAAGCTGTCGCGGTGGGTAGAGAGGTAGTGGGCAGTGCCTAGGGCAATGGCCACATGGCCGTCGTGGCCGCAGGCGTGCATGACCCCGTCGTGCTGCGAACAGTAGGGCACCGCATTCTCTTCTTGAATTGGCAGGGCATCCATATCGGCGCGAATGCCCAGCACTGGCCCAGGGCCACTGCCCTCGATGACGGCCACCACACCAGTTTCAGCGATCTGGCCCCGGTGCTCAATGCCCCACTCGCTCAGCTGGCTGCAAATAAAGTCAGCGGTCAGCCATTCTTTAAACCCCAGCTCGGGCCGCTGGTGAATGCCTCGCCGCCAGGCCACCAGCTGATCTTGCAGCGACTGGATGGCGGGGCGAATGCGATCGCGATTGACAGGCAACGGTGGGGCAGTGGTGGCGAACATAGCACAATAACTAGAGAGGAATTGGGGGCTGAGCACACCTCCAGGCTAGGCAAGATGCACTGCTATCAGCATAAACCAGTTGCCCTAGACCCTTGGGAGAGTTGACCGCAGATCAGCTCTAACCAGCATTTGCAGTTTAATAGGAATATTCAATCAATAGATATTGCTCAGGTTTATGACGCTCCAGGAATTACAAGATCAGGCTCTGCAACTCTCTATAGAGGCCCGTTGGCAGCTGGTGCATGCGGTTTTAGCCTCGCTTCAGCAAGAGACCCACTGCGCCCTGATGGAACCCGATCCCGCTTTTCCAGAGATTGCCTTTCGATCCGATGCCGAAAATAGCTGGGTGCCCGTGGTGCACGGCACTAGCATTCACGTCAAAACGGTGGTGATGGCAGCCACCGAGTGGGACTGGTCGACAGAGCAGATAGCCGAAGAGTATGGCCTTTCGGTCGCTCAAGTAGAGGCGGCACTGGTGTTTTTCAAGACCCACAGCGATGAGGTGGCCATGGCGGCCCTCAATCAAAGGCCAGCACAGCCAGTGCCAGCCCAAGCAGTCCCATCGGCCAAGATCCCATCGGCCCAGGTATAGACTCACCCTCTCTCGTCCTATAGACCCCCCAAAATCGGAGAAGCGCTAGACTGTAAACAACACAGTCACAAAAATTAACATATGCTTCCTGACTTAATCGGTGCCACCCGAGATTACTGGCGCAAGCTCGACGAGGTCGAAGCTGCCTACCGGCGTCATGAGCTGACCACGGCTGAGGTCAACGCCCAGGTAGAAGCACTGATGGTAGAGCTAGGCAACACTCGACGACAGCTGCTGCGCGACTCATGGGCGATCTTTCAAACCTTTGTGCAGCAGCAAGGAGATGCGCTGGCGGGGATGGCGGCGCTGGGGGTGCTAGCCTATGTTTGGCTGGTAGCCAATGGCCAGGCCTAAAGATTTTCACACCTAACCGGCCAACCAAGGCTGAAATGACGGCTTCCAGCTCCGCTCAAGGGATGTCCTTGCTGTCTGGCTTGCCGCACTCCAACGACCTTGGCTGCCCGTCAGCACGGCGGTAGAGGGGCTGACTAACCGCTTGGGATAGGCAATCCTGTGATTTAAGCGGCACCTATAGCAATCCGCATTGATTCCTGCAGGTAGGAGGGGCATCTTACCCGTGCAGGCGAGACGCCTGCCCTACAGATTTCCACGATTCACGGCGGATCGCCACACCAAGGCAAGAGATCCGCGAAAACCCCCTGGGTGCATCCCATGCCCCCTCACCTGCCGATAGTAATCATTGAAGACCTCAAAATTCTTTTTCTGCGGATAAACATACTTGAACTTATGTATATCCTTCTTGAAGAAAATAGCTGCATAGTGACCGATAGATTTTATCTTTTAGAGGTAGTCGATTTGCTGCTTTATTCATCTGGCAACGAATAAAATGTTGGGATAATTGAGCGATGTGATTGGGCTTTCTCGTGCATTGACTTTTTTAAAACATGCCAATATTGAGAAATCTTGGATCATCGTTCTAGGGTCAAAATATATGCCCTAAGGGAGTTCAAGCAGAGACCATAGGGCTGATGCAATAGCTCCGCTCTACATGATCCACTAACCAGGTGGTTAAGTCTTGTCGGTCTTGGCTTAAAGCAAGATTCCAAAGATTTTGTTGCTGATCAATAATGGCTAGCTAGTCTGCTACGTTTTTTTTACTCAGGAGGATTCTAGCTATGAGTATTGTGGCTAAGGTGATTACTCAGTCAGATGAGGCTAACCGTTTTCTCAGCAGTGCTGAGTTGACAAAACTACAAGACTTTTTTGGCAATGGAACAACTCGCATCAGCGCATCGCAAAAGTTAGCCGCCAACGAGCAAAAAATTGTCGATGAAGGCAGCAAGCGGTTTTGGGCGCAGTGCTCCAATACACCGAGCAACAGCGGCAATCCTCAGAAAACTGCCCTCTGCCAACGCGATCAGGGTTGGTACATTCGCCTCGTGAGCTATTGTGTGCTGGCGGGCAACTCCAAACCCTTAGAAGATATTGGCCTAGACGGCATGCGCGATATGTACGTCTCGCTGGGGGTACCCCTAGCCAATCTCAAGCTAGCGATGCGCTGCCTGAAAGAAGTTGCCATGGGTACCCTCTCTTCGGAGGAAGGCGCGTTGGCTGCTCCCTACTTTGATCAGCTCGTTCGAGCTTTTTAGACCCTAGTTCAGATAAGTATCACCCTACTCTCAGTCCAGAAGTAGAGCTCTACCTGAGGAAAACCCCAGATTCTGAGCTGAATTGGACTGATCTAATCGATTGATTGTCGTTGATTTTACGCCTTAAGCGAGAGAACCATGCAAGACACCATTACCGCTGTGATTAACCCCGCTGATGAGAAGGGCAGCTATCTAGAAGGCGCTGAGTTAGAAGCCCTCAAGCAATATTTTCAAAGCGGCACGCTGCGGGTTAAAGCAGCTAGCCAAATTGGTGAGAGTGCTTCCAGTATTATCAGCGAAACTGTAGCCAAGAGCTTGCTGTACGGAGATATTACCTGCCCTGGCGGCAATATGTATCCCACCCGTCGCTATGCCGCTTGCCTCCGAGATTTAACCTATTTTCTGCGCTACGCCACCTATGCCATGCTGGCGGCAGATGCCTCAATTTTAGATGAGCGTGTGCTGAATGGCCTCAGAGAAACCTATGGCTCCCTAGGGGTGCCCATTGAGCCCACGATTCAGGCGGTTCAGGCCATGAAGGAAGTGGTAACTCAGCGCGTTGGCGCTGATGCCGGTCAAGAAATGGATGTTTACTTAGACCACATCATTGCGGGTTTGAGCTAGGAGAAGAGGGGTGTTGGGTTTTAGGTATCGGGTGTCAGGTACACGGTTCACGGTGTTAGAAAAGACCGTGAACCGCATGCCATAAACCGTAAACCCAAAACCTAACATCCAACACCCGATACCTAGTACCCATTCCTTCCATTGACCACCCCCATAACAGTCAAATCACTGCCATGTACGCTGTTAACAAAACCCAGGAGCAATATCCCTGGTGGGCGGGCAACGCCCGATTCATTGATCTTTCCAATACGTTTATCGTCGCCCACGTGGCCCAAGCCGCCCTGATCATGCTCTGGGCTGGGGCCTTTACCCTGTTTGAGTTGGCGGTTTACTCTCCTGATGCCCCCATGTATAGTCAGGGGCTGATTTTGCTGCCTCACCTGGCTACCCAGGGCTGGGGCGTTGGCTCCGGTGGCACCCTCGATCACACCTTTCCCATGTTTGCCATTGGGGTGATCCACATCGTGGCTGCCGGAGTGCTGGCTGGGGGAGCCTTTTTCCACCGCACTCGACTAGCTCCCAGCCTAGCGGCAGAGAGCGGGCGGGCCGCTAAATTTCACTTTGAGTGGGACGACCCCAAACAGCTGGGCCTGATTTTGGGTCACCACCTGGTGATCCTAGGTCTAGGTGCCCTACTGCTGGTGATCAAGGCTATGGCCTTTGGCGGGCTGTATGATCCCAACCTTGGGGATGTGCGTCTGGTCACAGCCCCCACCCTCGACTTTGGCACAATTTTCAGCTACCGCACCCACCTATTTGACGTTAACAACCTAGAAGACCTAGTGGGTGGCCATATCTATGTGGCGGTGCTGCTGGTGCTAGGAGGCGCTTGGCACATTCTGGTGCCGCCTTTCAACTGGGTGAGGCAGCGGTTTCTGTTTTCTGGCGACGGCATTTTGGCCTACTCGCTGTTTGGCATCGCCCTGGCCGGTTTTGCGGCCTCGTACTACTGTGGCTTCAATACCCTGGCCTACCCCACCGAGTTTTATGGGCCGCCCCTGGCGCTAAAATCGGCCCTGCTGCCCTCCTACTATGACCCCAGCGGGGCGATGGAGTCGGGTTATTCTTCTCGCACCTGGTTGGCCAATGCCCACTTTTACCTGGCCTTTTTCTTTTTGCAGGGGGGGCTTTGGCACTATCAGCGGGCCATGGGCTTTGACCCGAGCAAAACCTTTGCTAACTGGCGGCAAAATGTCGCCGCTATGAGCGATAGCCCGGCCCTGGCTTACCAAAACCCGGTTCACGCCAAACCCCAGCCGCTGTTGCAGGTGTGCTACGAAGCGCCCCAGGTGGAGACCCCCCCGCTATTGGTGATGGAGCAAGCATTTTCAGACTTCCTCTATCGTCCTTCCCAAGGCGTTGAGCAGCCTAGTTTAGCCACGGCCAATGGCGTACAGAAGACGCTGTATCAGACCCATTACCAAGCCCACAGGCAGAGGTTTTATCAGGCTCCTGGGTCGGTGGAGGGGAAAGCTAGGTTTGGCTATGGGAGCCCCCAACGGCGTATGTATGAACCGCCACGGGTGCCCCAGGGGAGCTTGAATTACCCCAGCCCGCTCAGTGCGGTGGTGTATGAGCCAAGCCACAACCATAACCACGATGCCCAGCTAGCTAGCGCCGAGACGGCTGCTCCACTGGTTGAATCTGGAACCTAAATCCTGTTGGGTTACCCCCGATGCCTCTGGGCGAACGCCTTGCGATCCTGCGGCGTTGCCTTTTGGAAATCGGGGGTTTGGCATTTGGATTGAGCCATACCGTAGCAATGCTCTAGCCGTGGGTTCGATTACATTTACCCGGTTAAATTGGGGGGAGCCAAGCCAGCATTAAGCTCGGGCTCAGAACCCCAATACCTCTAATCGACAGAAAATTCCATAGTGCCGCTGCCAAAAGCTAGGTCGATAAACAGGTTGCCATCCTGGAAGAAATAGATATTGGCGTCGTTCATGGCCTGCAAAAACTGAGTCCCAATGGAGCCTTCGGGACAAGCCGCCAGGGTGGTTGGCCCCAGAATCACGCTGATTTGTCCGTCAGCAGATTCGGTAAACTCACCGATGGCCCGGTTGCAGTCAGCGCGCACAAACACTTCGCCATTGTCAGTAAATTCGGCGGTGTAGTTTTGGGGCGGATTGGCGGTTAGCAGAGTGTCATCACTCATTTGAATTTGCTGTAGCTCCCAAACGGTGCCCGTGAGACGAGGCACCTCGGGGCTAGTTGATGGCGCTACGCAGGCCGCTGCCCCGACTAGGGCGGTAACGGCGGTGGCAACTACCCTAGCAGAACGAGATAAGGCCATAGAAATTACCTCACACTTACAGAAACAGACGCTTTAACCCAGCCTCAATTAAATGAGCTCAGGGCCTCCATAATAGTTGCAAAACTGGCGAAGATACGTCAATTTCTTTATCTAAACAGCCATAGTTCTGAACGGCTTGACTGCCCCAGTCAGATGATTTTATCTCAGCAAATTCCTATAGTTTTCATATTGTTTGGCCATCTAGCTATAGGCAACTGCGGTGTTGTCTATAGCCAGTAGGAGGCTGCTATCCCTGGGTTTGGTTGATTCTAGGATGATTATCTTTCTCAGGTGCGCCATGGAGGCGATGATGCACCGACGCTAACCCACTGAATTGGTAGACTGTGGCAGCAGCCCACCTCACCCGATGGCATAGTTCATTCAGGTGAAGCGGTCTGATGTGAGGGGGGTTCCCAAGTGGTGCAAACTCCTTGTCTAGTTCTCTAGATTTTTTGCAAGATTATGCCCCGTGACAGATAACGCGGTTGTGCTCACCCTTTACCGTAGTCAAAGCAGCACAGTGAGGGTTTAGCATGGCTAACCAACCAAATCAAAACAATTCCCTAGATCGAGCTTCTGGGCAAGTGATCGATCAAGTCAAATCGGCCAAAGCCGCTGTGACGGCACCGTTGCCTAGCCCGCCCGCGATGAATGGCCAGCAGTCTACCCCAAAAGAATTGCTGTCACGCCTTCAGTGGGGCGAACCGGCGCTGACGATCATCGACACCCGCAGCCGAGAAGCCTTTAACGAGCAACGCATCACCGGTGCCGTGTCAATGCCTAAGCATGAGGCTTTTATAGCTCCCGATCTGGAGCTTAACCGAGACATTTATGTCTACGGCGACAGCCCAGAGGGCACCGCTGAATCGGCCCATCAGTTTCGCCAGGCTGGCTATACCAATGTAGCCGAATTAACCGGCGGCCTCTCAGGGTGGAAGCAGATTAGTGGCCCTGTGGAAGGTGCCTACGCTCTGTCCTAGCCCCAGTAGCTGTAGCAGAGTTGTAGCAGTTGTAAATTAAAAGTAAAGGGGTATTTCCTAAGGCATGGCTGGGAGGTACCTCTTTATCAGGTTTTCGTCAGAATTAGGGGGACTTCGCTCGCCATTGCGTTAAGGGCTGATCGATAACAGCAGCATCTGTGCCCTATGCTGGGGTCTGGTTGTTTGCACAGATAGCTTTTCTCAACCCTCCAAACTGTATCTGAAGTGTGAGGTGAGGATAGACTGAGCCCAATAAGCTAGGCATATTAATATCACATCACTTATTTAACATACTGCCGTGTGTAACCCTCCAAAGTTCAAAATTCTTGTGGTGGACGACATTGAAGACAATTTATTTTTGCTGCAAACCGTTCTTGAAACCGAAGGATACGAAGTAGACACCGCCATCAACGGAGAAACGGCTCTGGCGAAGGTAAATGACGCGCCCCCCAGCCTGATTTTGATGGATGTGATGATGCCCGACATGAATGGCTATGAGGTAACTCGGCAGATTCGGCAAAACCCAAATCTGCCGTTTATGCCAATCTTAATGGTTACCGCCTACGACGTCATGAGCACCGGTAACGGCTTAGCCTTAGAAGCCAGTAATTTTATCCGCAAACCTATTGAATTTGATGTTTTGCTCACTAAGGTAGACAATCTTCTGCGGGGCAAAAAAGAGGCCTAGCGATCTGGGTTCTCCATTCCGGCATGCCGGTCAACCGCCCCCTCTGACACCAGGGTTGCTCACCACTTCGCGCACCCGGTAGATCGGGCGCTGCTGCGACTCGTGGTAAGTGCGCATGAGCAGCTCAGCCAGTAGGCCAAAACTAAACAGCTGAATGCCCGCCAGCAGCAGCACCACCGCCAGCACCAGCAGGGGGCGATCGCCAATGTCCTGGTCGGCCAAAATTTTCACCAGCGTTAGATAAATCCCCAGGATCACTCCCGCCGCCATCGAAAACAGCCCCAGGCTGCCAAACACATGCATGGGGCGGGTGAGAAACTTTTTCATAAAGTAGACCGTGAGCATATCCATCACTACTCGCAGGGTGCGGCCCAGACCGTATTTGCTGCGGCCAAAGCGGCGGGCATGGTGGCTAACGGGAATTTCGGTAATGCGCGCGCCTTCGATGAAGGCTAGGGCGGGCAAAAAGCGGTGTAGCTCGCCGTAGAGGTTAAGGTCACGGATTACCTCAGCCCGGTAGGCTTTGAGGGAGCAGCCGTAGTCGTGCAACTCAACTCCGGTGACACCCCCGATCAGCCAGTTGGCAATTTTAGACGGTATCAGCCGGGTGAGGGTGTTGTCTTGACGGTGCTTACGCCAGCCGCTGACCAGGTCGTAGCCCTCGTCGAGCCGCTCCAGCAGGCGGGGGATATCGGCGGGGTCGTTTTGCAAATCACCATCCATGGTGACGACTACCTGGCCCTGGGCGTGGTCAAATCCGGCGGCCATGGCGGCGGTCTGGCCGTAGTTGCGGCGCAAAATCACCGCCCGCAGCTGGGGGTATTGCTGGGCCAGTTCGCGCAGGCGATCGCACGACCCGTCTGTAGATCCGTCGTCGACGCCAAGGATCTCGTAGGACTGGCCCCTAGGGTCGAGCACCCCCACAATTGCAGTCACCAGGGCAGGCAGGCTGTCGTACTCGTTATAGACCGGCACCACCACCGAAAGCTCAACTAAAGCAGTGGGCACAGTGGGCAACGAAAGCGTATGGGTAGAAGAGGTCATAGCCACCAGAGGTATAGGAGTATGTAGGAGGGGTGTAACCGCAGGTTCTCAACCCAATACGCCGAACTGTAATCTATCGGGTTTCAATCTGCCGCTGGGGACAGTAGCTGGTGACCACCCGGCCCGGGCGGCGCAGCTGGCGGTAGTAGGCGGCGCTGACGGGGTGCGATCGCGCATCTAACGCATCAATGCCAATGCCGTTGCGGCCCTGGTCTACGCCCGAACTGTGGATATAGCGCCCCCCGCCCAGGTAGAGGGCCACATGCTGGGTGCGATCGGGGGTGCCAAAGAAAATCAAATCGCCTGGCAGCATCTCATCCCACCCTAGGGGTTGGGTAAAGGCCTCCTGCTGGTACGAGTCGCGGGGCAGGTAAATGCCCGCTGCCGCAAAGGCGGTCTGGATCAGCCCAGAGCAGTCAAAATCGGGGCCGACGGTGCCACCCCACAGATAGGTGTTGGGGGTGGCCATGGCCCGATGGGCAAAGGCAATCACCTGGTTGAGGCGCGGCTCAATGGCCTGGCGGTCGAGGGCCGGGGGCCGGTAGGGCTGGTCAGCGGGCCTGAGCGCCGCAGCGGCAGCGGCGCTAATCCAGCCGGGGTAGTCATCTTCGCAGAGAACTACGGCCCAGGCCCCCTGGGCTACACCATCGGCCCGGCGCAGGTGTCTCCCCGCCGCCGCCTGGGTGACTAACCCCTGAAGGTCAGCGGTTTTGTAGAGATTTAGCGGGCGATCGCAGATATACTCTTGGCCAGCAGAGGCAGGCCAGGTTGCCGTTGCCAAATTATTCACCTTGCTCACCTCACCCGCCCGATGCTGGCTTATCGCCCGTGTTGCGGACATTGATCACTTTCTTGAGCACATTAAACCAGAACGTTGACCCCATGGAGATAGCGAACCCGCTGATCAGCCAGCCCAGCACCCGCCGGGGGACAAAGGGAATCGGCCAGGTCTGCTCAGCCTCCTGCTGCTGCTGCACCACCACCCTGCCATGGCCCAGGGGCAAAGGGATTTGATTGAGGGCTTGGTTGACAGCGGATTGAACCTGGATCAGGCTTTCGTTCAGGTTAGCGTTTGGATCAGCCGCCAGCTGGTCGGCGGTCTGGGTGATAGAGGTGCGTAAAGTCGGGTCTACGGCCAGGCGATTGGCAATGTGAAAGGAGTCGGCATTGATTGAAACAGCGGTGGCAATGCCGATCATGAGGGCAACGGCTTTGGCGTTGCGCTTATAGACTCCGGTGGCTCGCTCCATGCTCCGGTCAAACCACTTTTCGAGTTCGAGGCCAAACAGCTGTACGTCGTCACGCACCGTATCGGCGCTGACTTCGACTTGCTGGGCAATCGCCACCAAACTATCGCGCAGGGCCGGAGTAACTGTCGCCCGACCCAGCCGAGTGAGCAGCACCTGGGCCTCTCGGTTACCCCCCTCCGCTAGGTAGCTCAGCTCGCTGTAGGCGGGGCTGTGGTGATCAAAAATATCGAGCAGCTGGGCCACGTTGGGGCGCAGCTTGCTGAGCAGGGCCGCTCGCTCGGTGGGAGTGCTGGCCAGCCCCCGTTTGATATATTCTAGCCGCCGCAAAAAGGTCTCGGTGAGAGGGTGGTGGTCGGGCAGCACGTCACGGGCCATCAGCCCAAACTCGTCGAGGCGGTTGACCACCCGGTCGAGGCTCTGGGGCAGCGAGACCACGCCCGAGCGAAAGTCTTCGACGATCTGATGAATGCCTTTTTCTAGCTGCTGGAGCTCGGGGTTAAGCAAAAACTCGTTGCCACTGTTGGCCTTGAGGTCGCTGAGAATGCTGGCTACGGGGGTGAGCACGCGATCGCAGGCCAGGCCGCGCAGGCGATCGTTGGCCAGCACTTGCCACAGGTCACCCATCTGCATGCGCTCTAGCAGGCTGTTGGCAAAGGCCTCCGGGGGAATGTAGCTGGGGCCGCTGGTTTTGCCCGAGCCAAACACATTGCGCTGCCCCGTCAGGGCGCGATAGGCCCGCCCAATCAAGTGAGACAAGTCACGAAACGAGCGTGCGATCGTCCCTTTGGCCTCTTGATCGAGACTCCTAATCCAAGGGCTTTCGTAGAGGGCATCGGCCAACGCCTGGGCCGACGCCTCCGTATCGCGTTCATTGCCGGCCAGCAGCACCTCAATTGACTGCTTTAAGTGCTCAGCTCGCCACTGTAAAAGGGTGCCGATAATTTCTTGAGCCTCACTGGCCAGCAGACTTAAAACGAAGAAAATAAACACCAGCCCTAGGGCAATGTCTAAAACTATAGGAAAGTTCATAGACTAACCGCACAACCCTGTAATTTGTAACGCTCAATTGGCTGAATGGGGAGTGACCAGCGGACGCCCTTCACCGCCGCATAAAACATTGCGCCCAGAAAGAGCGCCCAGAAAGAGCGCCCACAGAAAAAGTGCCGTCTAGTCTGTTTAAAACATCTAAAGACGACTAAAAAAGAACCCATTTTGTAGCCAGCAGACACCCAAAATGGGCAAATTGACCCCGTGAAGGATTAGCCTGCCCATTGTACTCAAGCGACCTAAAAACGGATCACGTTGTCTGTAAACCCGTCTCACCTAGCTAGCTCGTCGGTTAGTTTACTCGTCTTCATCGTCCAGCTCAGCACCGTTTTCTCCTAGCTGCTTAAGGCGAATGTGCTTGCGGCCCAGGGTAATTTCAAACTCGTCACCGGGCTGTAGCCCCATCTGCTTGGTGTAGGCCGAACCAATCAGCAGGTTGCCGTTAGACTGTACCGTAATGCGAAAGCTGGCGCTGCGACCGCCACGACCGCTGCCATTGTGGCTGCTGTCAAGCTGAATGCCCTCGGCCTCAATCAGGGCATTGAGAAATTTCATCATGTTGACTCGGGGTTTGCCCGACTTACTCGTAGTGTAGTAGCCGCAGGCTTTTGCCTTATCTTCTCTGCTGAGTTCGTCTAGATCTTTGACCTTTTGCAGCAGCTCTTTGCCGGTCAGTGGGTCTATCAGTAGGTCTACCTGGGTTGCGTTAGCCATTAACTCTGTTCTCGTTCACAACGGTTTGCTCCAAACAGCTGGGGCAGGGGCAGTCAGCCTGCTCTCCCTCACTCTGTTTCAATAACAACAGCCAAAGTAATAGTACAGGAAAATAGGTTTTTGCATACTCTTTATTTGCTCCCTAGGGTCGATCTGCCTAGGGCCAAAAAAACCGATTTTGCCGATTTGAAACTCTAGAATAATGGAGGTCGATCAGCTAATTTAGCCCGCAACTAAGGGGGGATTAGACTGTCTCGCCGATCGCTGAGGCCGATTTCAGACTGTTTGAGACTCTCGTTTGGTTAGGGCCTACTGGTGTCTGCTGAACTTGCCGGCAGCGGGGGCTAAACCTACACTCAGAGACACAGGCCAGAGCCGGAGTGCGATCGCACAGGTTCATCAACGGCTAACTTTTCTAGGGAGCCAAATCGGGCCATGAAACTGACAACGCGCGGTCACTACAGCGTCAAGGCCCTGCTCGACCTCACCCTGCACCCCTCGCGGCGGCCCGTATCGGTGGCGACCATTGCTCAACGCCAGGGCCTGCCGCCGCCCTACCTTGAAAAACTGCTGATTGACCTGCGGCGGGCGGGCATTGTCGAGTCGGTGCGCGGTCCCCAGGGGGGGTACCGGCTGGCCAAACCCGCCGACCAAATTTTTTTGGGCCAGATTTTAGCGGCGGTGGGCGAACAGATCGACCCGCTGCCGCGCCACAGCCCCCAGGCCGATCAGGCCGAAGACTGGGTCACCTTTGCGGTGTGGAACCGCTTGTCTAAAAAACTCACAGCAGCCCTCTATAGTATTTCCCTAGAAGATCTGTACTTTGATGCCCGCAGTTGGCAGGCGGCCCAGGGGGATGATGTCAGCTTTGTGGTCTAGCGAACTGTGGTCTAGTGACCTGTGGGTGCAGCGGGCGCTGGTGTTGGGGCTGGCCGCTGGGCTAGATCGCATCGTCGGCGACCCCTGGGGCTGGCCCCACCCGGTGCAGGCGATCGGGCGGGTGATTGGCTGGGGATCGAGGGCGATTCAGCGGCTCAAACTGCCGCCCAGTGGCGAGCGGAGGCTGGGGGTGATCCTCGCTCTAGGCGTGATGCTCGGCAGCGGGCTGGTGGGGTGGTGGGCGGTGCACCTGGCAGGGATGGTTCATCCCATGGTGGGAATAGCAGCTGAGGTGGTGCTGTTGGCCAGCTGCTTGGCGGGGCGCAGCCTGCGGCGGGCCGCCGAGGAGGTATTAAATCCACTGGCTGTCGCAGATATCCCCACCGCGCGGCAGCGGCTGGCGCTGTACGTGGGCCGCGACACGGAGAACCTAGATGAGCCGGAGATTTTGCGGGCGGTGCTGGAAACCGTTAGCGAGAACGCCACCGACGGGGTACTAGCACCATTGTTCTATGCCCTGGTGGGGGCGTTTTTGCCCTGGGGCAGCGTGCCGGTGGCCCTGGCCTACAAAGCCGCCAGCACCTTGGATTCCATGGTGGGCTACCGAGAAGCGCCCTATACCCACCTGGGCTGGTTTAGCGCCCGCTTTGAGGACGGGCTGACCTGGCTGCCCTGCCGCCTCACGGTGCTGACCATTGCGCTGCTGTCGGGGCGGCCTCGCCAGGTTGTGCGCCTGTGCCGCCGCGATGCCCCCGCCGACCCCAGCCCCAACGCAGGCTGGAGCGAGTGCGCCTACGCCGCCGCCCTGGGGGTACAGCTGGGGGGGCGCAATATCTATCGAGGCCAGGTGAAAGAAAAGCCGCTGCTGGGGGATGCGGTGAGGTCGATTGAGTGCGATCGCATTCTCGCCGCCCTGGCCCTCACCCGCCGCGCCGCCCTACTGTGGCTGGGGCTGGGTGTCAGTGCTCTGGCCGCCGCAGCATTATGGAATAATCAGTACATTAGTTTTTGAGCTAAGTTCTGGGTCAAGTTCTGAATCATGGACTCTAGGGGTGCATCATTTTGGTCACAGGGGTTGAGAAGTCACAGTCAGCTACCAAAAAAGCGGTTGAGCGGCAGCGCCAGGCGCAGCTGGGCCAGTTTTTTACCCCGCCTGCGATCGCCCAGTTCATGGCCAGTCTATTTACCCCAGGCTCAACCGACTGCTGCCGTCTCTTAGATGCTGGGGCCGGGGGTGGATCGCTGTCAGCGGCGTTTTTAGACCGCTGGGTCTCTGGCAGCTTCAACTTTCAGCGGGTTGAATTAGATGCCTTTGAGGTTGATCAAACCTTGCATAAGGCTCTGGCTCAAACCCTGGCGGCCTATCAACAGCACCCAGATTTTGCCCCTACCATTCGCCCCGATGACTTCATCCACACGGCAGCTGACTGGCTCTCGGGTAATTTATTCGCCACGGCGCTGCCCCAGTACACCCATGCCATTCTGAACCCGCCCTATAAAAAGATCAGAAGTGACTCGCCCCATCGTCTGGCCCTGCGGCAGGCTGGGGTTGAGACCGTCAATCTCTACTCAGCATTTGTGGCCCTGGCGGTAGCACTGCTGGGCAACGGTGGGCAACTGGTGGCGATCATTCCCCGCAGCTTTTGCAACGGCCCCTACTATCGCCCGTTTCGCGATTGGGTGCTGGGCCAGGCGGCAATTCGCCACATTCATTTGTTTGAGTCGCGCACCCAGGCCTTTAAGCACGATGCTGTACTGCAAGAAAATATCATTATTCAGCTAGAACGCGGCGGTTCTCCGGGGCCAGTCACTGTGTCTACCTCCACCGATGACACCTTCGCCGATTTGGTCACCCACCAGTATCCCTTCAACCAAATCGTCTTGCCTGGGGATTCGGAGCGATTTATCCATGTGCCCACCTCTCCCGACTTTGAGACGGTAATCACATGACCTACCCCTGCTTCACCCTAGGACAGGAAACCCATCGGCAGAGGGATGTGGCCGCAAACGGCCCAGCGTACTGTAGACATTAAGAATACATTAGCCCTGGGCCGAACTGAGATACCCACAGGCTAAGCTTTGAGAATGTCCCAGGATTTGACTGACTCACGTTCACCTGGCCTCCCCCCTGGAGGATCATGAGGACTGTTGGGATAGGCTGAACCCCAGGACAGCTCGCTATGTATTTCTTGCAGAATTTGGAGATTTGTCCTATCGCTAAAAAACAGAAAGCCATTGTCAACCGCGACATTAGAGACGCTGAGGTGCTGCTGATTACCCAGACGGGTGAGAATCTGGGCGTCACCGACACGCGAGAAGCCCTGAGGATGGCCAAAGAGAGCAAGCTCGATTTGGTGGTTGTCTCCCCCAGTGAAGACGGCCCCTCCGTAGCCAAAATCATGGACTACGGTAAGCTTCAGTACCAGCAGAATAAGCGCCAGAAGCAAACCTCTCGCCCCTCCGTTAAAGAGGTCAAGTTTCGCCCCAACATCGGCGAATCTGACTATACCCTGCGCATCAACCGAGCCACTGAGTGGTTAAGTAAAGGGGATTCGGTCAAGTTTTTAGTGCGGCTGCGCGGGCGAGAGCACCAGCACCGCGATCGCGCCACCGACCTTTTGAATCGGGTGGTAGAAGACCTGAACGACGCCGGCAAGGTGCAATCCTTCGATCACCGCGCCCTCACTTTATTCCTGTCGCCGTCGTAGCCGGTCGCCTGCTGGCATAGCTTACTCGTAGCTCAACGCAAAAGCAGGGG
The DNA here is from genome assembly GCA_007694115.1 of Leptolyngbya sp. DLM2.Bin27. GTDB lineage: Bacteria > Cyanobacteriota > Cyanobacteriia > Phormidesmidales > Phormidesmidaceae > Nodosilinea. The sequence continues at coordinate 21,687 of RECJ01000231.1, forward strand.
TAGTTCGACCCCTGCTTTTGCGTTGAAGAATAGTCGGGCGGGCGATCGCCCTCACAGAACGGTTCATCGCCCCAAAAATTCCCCTGGCAAGACCGTCGCCAGAGGCCGCTGTCACCGGGCTGGGATCAAGCTATAGTGGGTCTTTACCGCCCTCAGGAGCGCTGCCCATGGCGACCAGCAGCACCGTGATCGAAATTCTCTCCGCCGAAGAGATGCGCCGCACCCTCAACCGGCTGGCCTCGGAGGTGGTGGAGCGCGGCGGCGACCTCAGCCGTCTGGTGCTGCTGGGGATTCACACCCGGGGGGTGCCCCTGGCCCACCTGCTGGCCCAGCAAATTCAGCGGCTGGAGGGGGTAGAGCTGCCGGTGGGGGCAATCGACATCACCCTCTACCGCGACGACCTCGACAAGATCAGCACCCGCACCCCGGCCCGCACCGAAATTCCCTTTGACATCAGCGATCGCACCGTCGTCCTAGTCGACGATGTGATCTTTAGCGGTCGCACCATTCGCGCCGCCCTCAACGCCGTGATCGACTACGGGCGGCCCAGCGCCATTCGCCTAGCAGTGCTGATCGACCGAGGCCACCGCGAGCTGCCCGTGCACCCCGACTACGTGGGCAAAACCCTGCCCACCGCTAAAGATGAGGCGGTGAAGGTGTTTTTGCAGGATATCGACGGGCGCGACGGGGTGGAATTAATTAAGGGGTAGGGTGTTACGTCTGGTGTGCGATCGCAGCCACGCCCCCCATTCTTCCCTAGGATAATGAGCGTTGATTTCCACGCTTTCCTGTGACTGCAATGCCCGCCGCTCCTGAAACCCAGGTCCACCCAACCCAGACCCGCAAAGCCGACCACCTCCGCATTTGTCTAGAAGGGCCGGTGCAGTGTGCCCAGATCACCACCGGGCTAGAGCGCTATCGGTTCACCCACTGCGGCCTGCCCGAGCTAGATCTGCAAGACATCGACCTGAGCACCACCTTTTTGGGCCATCGGCTGGGGGCACCGCTGCTGATTTCATCCATGACCGGGGGCACCGACGCGGCCCACCGCATCAACCGCCGCCTAGCGGCAGTGGCCCAGCGCTACCGGCTGGCCATGGGGGTGGGCTCCCAGCGAGTGGGGGTCGAAAACCCTGAACTCATGAACACCTTTGCGGTTAGAGATCAGGCCCCCGACATTTTGCTGCTGGCCAACCTAGGGGCGGTGCAGTTTAACTACGGCTACGGCGTTGATCAGTGCCGCCGGGTGATCGACAAGCTAGGGGCCAGCGGGCTGATTTTGCACCTCAACCCCCTGCAAGAGGCGGTGCAAAACGGCGGCGACACCAACTTCAAAGGGCTGCTACACAAAATTGAGCAGGTCTGCGCCACCCTGCCGGTGCCGGTAATTGTCAAAGAAGTGGGCAACGGCATCAGCGCCCCCCTGGTGCAGCGGCTGGTGGCAGCGGGGGTAGCAGCGGTGGATGTGGCCGGGGCCGGGGGCACCTCCTGGGCCAAGGTCGAGAGCGAGCGGGCCGCCGATGCCCACCAGCGACGGCTAGGGCAAACCTTTGGCGAGTGGGGCCTGCCCACCGCCGACTGCATTGTACAGGCGCGGGCGGTGGCCCCCGACCTGCCGCTGATCGCCTCCGGCGGGCTGCGCCACGGGCTCGATGTAGCCAAGGCGATCGCCCTAGGGGCCGATGTGGCTGGGCTGGCCATGCCGTTTTTGCGAGCCGCCAGCGAGTCAGAAGCAGACGTCGCCGCCCTAGCCGAAGTACTGATGGCAGAAATTAAAACCGTGCTGTTTTGCACAGGGCAGAGTCGTCTCCCAGGCCTGCAACAGCCTGGACTGCTGCAGGAAACCAGGGGCTAGAGCATCTATAGCCATAGCCGACATCATTAGGACGTTTGGCTCGCAACGATCCCTGCCTGTCATTCCCGTGGAAACGGGAATCCATTCGAGAGCAGTTACAAGCTAGTGGATTCCCGCCTACGCGGGAATGACGGCTTTGTCCTAACCTGAGTGGCTATGGCTATAACTGGTGCAACCAGGTGCAGGGTTTAAGGTAGACAGTGCAAGGACTGCCGTGAACCTTAAACCCTGTACCTTGAACCTTGAACCGTAAACCTCCCCCCAACCTGTCAACTTTTGGCCAAATACAACCCTCTGGCCGGGAACAAAAATCATGAGACTTTTTTGGCAAAAGTACCTCAGCAACCTACCGTTAGGATGACTTGACATAAGTTAACAGCAGTTAGGTTGTTGCTTGAAATGTTCTTGTCGCTATCCCATGCTTATCCCTCGCCGCTGGAAACCAGCCCTTCGCCGGGTTGTTTTGGCCAGTCTGACCGTGATTGCCATCGTTTTAGCTAGCCCCGCGCTGCCCCAGACCAGCGCTAGAGCCCAGTTGTTTCCCTTTGCCGCCCCCGACGGTGGCAGCGAACCCCTGCCCATCGATGTCGAGCGCCGGGGCACAATCGAATCGACGGGGGTGCAGCTAGACGGGCAAGAACTGTTTCGCATTGCGTCTCCCGTCGTGTTTAACCGGGCTGAGGTGGGCAGCCAAATTCCGGTGGAGGTGCGCGCTAGGCAGATTGAGTCCAATCTCCAGCGACTGCTGCCCCAGGGCCGTGTCGATGCCCCCCAGCTCAACCCTGAGACCCTGCAAGTGGTCATTGAGCAAATCGATAACTATCCCGTGCTGTTTGTTAGAGACCCCAGCCTGTCTGAGGCTCGGGTTTTGCTAACCGTGACTGACCCCGATGCCGAATACTCCGCCATCAGCAAAGACGCGCTGGCGGAGCAATGGCAGGACATTTTACAGCAAGAGCTAAGCCAGGCAATCGCCCTGCGCCAGCCCGAAGCCCAGCGGCAGCAGATGATGACCGTCGCCCAAGTATTAGCCACCGCCCTCATGTTGACCCTGCTGCTGGGGTTGATTCGCCTGGGGCTGGGGCGCTATGAGCAGCGACTGCACCAGCGCAAGATGGCCGAGTCTGCCATTATCGGGGTCCATGACCGGGCACCCAGCGGCCAGCCCGCTAGACCCAGCTCCCCCGCCGAAGCCGATCCTCGGCAGCACCAGGGGCTGCACCAGCACCTCAGACTAGAGCATCAGCTGCATGCGGTGCGTCTGATGCGCTGGCTGTTGTTTTGGGGCATCGCCTCGATTTGGGCCACCGGCATCGCCTACAGTTTCAACCTGTTTCCCCAGACCCGCCAGTTTGCCAGAACGATGATTTTGGCCCCGGTGGTAATGCTAATCACCTGGTTTGTGGTGGGGCTGATCGATCGGCTGATCAACCTCGCCGTCGATCGATTCATTCAAAAATTTGCCAAGGGTCAGCCACTCACCTCCACCAATCTCCAGCGCATTCACACCATTGCCCAGGTGATCAAGGGGGTCAAAATGGTGCTGGTTTACATCATTGGCTTGATCTGGGTCTTGCAGTGGCTCAACCTCATACCGGGGTCGGTATTGGCCTTGGGTACAGCGGTTGCCCTGGTGATCTCCTTTGCCGCCCAAAACCTGGTCAAAGATCTAGTCAACGGCTTTTTGATCTTGATCGAAGACCAGTTTCGCATTGGCGATGTGGTGATCATTGGCGACATTGATGGCTTTGTCGAAAACGTCAATTTGAGAATCACCCAGCTGCGCAACCCAGAGGGGCATTTGATTACCCTGCCCAATAGCTCTATTACCCACGTCAGAAACTTGACCCGCCACTGGTCACGGGCCACCCTCAATTTTGAAGTGGCCTACAACACCGACGTCAATCGCGCCCTAGCGGTCGTACGAGAAACCGCCGATCAGATGGCCCAAGATCCCCAGTGGCAATCCATTATTCTCGACACCAATGAGTTTTTTGGCGTGCAGGAAATTTCCCACACCGGCATTTTGATTCAGATCTGGATCAAAACCCTGCCCCTCAAACAGTGGCTGGTGTCGATGGAGTTTCGGCGGCGGCTTAAAATTGCGTTTGACCACCATCACATTCAAATTGGTGCCCCCCGGCAGATTTGGCTACAGGAAGAACCCCATACCCTAGACTCGGCCCAGCAGCGGTTCTACAGCCTGGAGTGATCCATAGACAATCACTACCCTCTGGCCCTCCTCCCCCCAACCCTGCTCCCCTTTGGGGCTGCCCTGCAGGATCGGCGCAGACACAACCAAGCGTAGGGGCTCTCAATCAACTGAGGTACCAATTGATTGAGAGCCCCTGGTGCATGCTGGACGTTGGTAAAGCCCCGGCTTAAGGCAGGGAATTCGGATTTGGTATTACCTTTGCCTTGAAGTACTAGCTGGTCACAGCGGGTTGACCTAGAGCCTCTTGCGCGCGGCGAATATCTGCTGAGCTACCGGCAATCATGAGTCGAAACTGGCGGGTCACATTGGGGTTGCCTTTAATTTTTTGATCTGCCGGTTGGCTGGCCCGCAAGCCCTTAGCCACTAGAGCGCCAAAAATACCACCGGCGATCGCGCTACTGATCACCAAAAATCTGCTGGTAGCAGAGTGGGGGTAGTCACCCGTCAGCCAAAAAGACCCAATGATGGTGGCAATCAGCCCCACAATACCGCCCAAAAACAGCCCCATCCAGAAGCCTGCCTGGCCACCCGTGGTAGTCCCCTGGGCGGAGACTTGAATGCTAGGGGTGATCTGATCGTCAATAAATATTTGTTGCTCATTCAGCCCCGCTGCCTGAATAGTTTGTTTGGCCTGATTGGCCTCTTGGCGGGTGTTAAAAACCGCCACTTTTTCTCGGGCTTGCATCATCTGAGTAGTCATGAAAGACAGTCCTTAATTGTGAAAGCTATAGCCCAGGAAAGGGGAAGTAGATGGTTTCTAATTTGCTTTTCCTGGGTTCTCACCTCTATGGTGACTATCCCGACGCGAGTTATGCTCTATTGAGAGACAGACTTTGCTCAATCGATCAGTGGGCAAAGAGCTTTGCCCACCGATGACAAACTCCCGCTTAAAGGATCAAGTCAGGGCGCAATCAGCCTAGAGTTTCACCCAAAAAAGTCATTAGCGATCGCCAGGATTTACGATCGGCCATACCGTCGTAGCGATCGGCATCGCTCCACAGGGTAAAGGCGTGGTCAACGCCGCCGTAGATTTCCATATCAAACCTCACCCCGGCCTCGTCTAGCTCAGCGGCGAGTTGGGTGACATCGGCCATGGGGGCAGCGGGGTCATCAGAGCCGTGCAAAATCAGAATGCGCCCTTGGGTCTGGCTGTAGTCTTGCCCCTCAGGGGTTTCAAAACTGCCGTGAAACGACACAAACCCCTCTAGATCAATACCGGCACGGGCCATCTCTAGTACTGCCCCACCGCCAAAGCAGTAGCCCATGGCCACCACCTGGCTGCCATCAACCCTCGGCTGAGCCTGGGCCTGGGCCAGCCCCGCCATCAGGCGGGCGCGCATGGTGGCGCGATCTGCCCGCAGTGCTCCGCTCTGCTGCCGCGACTCAGCAGCGTTGGCGGGCCGCACGCCCTGGCCGTAGAGATCTACGGCAAAGGCTGCATAGCCCTGCTCCGCCAGCATCTGCGTACGGCGCATTTCATAGTCGTCTAACCCGTTCCAGTCATGTACTAGCAGCACCAGGGGCTGGGTAACACCAAAGTTTTCGTTAACGGCAAAGTAGCCCTCAAAGGGCTGCCCGTCGATGTTGTACACCACCGATTCAGCCACGATATTGGCCTTGGCCGGGGGCGCGAGCCCCACCGCCATAACCACCGCCACCACGATGGCGAGCATTACCCACAACATTTTTTTAATCACTGGATCTCCTGGCGTCGTTTGTGCATTAAACCCCTGGCCATCGGCCAGCCAGCCCTGGGCAAAACGGGTTGCCCAAAACTCTCTGGCCAGAGTATTTTGAGGTCTAGCCGCCCTTTGCTCAGAGCGGTTGAGCCACAGTTAAGCCACAGCCTGCGGCTCTAGCCGACCCAATATCAAACTCTGAGCCCAAGCGGCCCTAGCCCCTGATATCGTAAAGAAGTTTGAAGTTGATCGCAAAACTGCGCCTTTACCTATGGACTGGACTGCTGACGCCGAAGCCCGTTTGAAAGAAATTCCCTTTTTTGTCCGCCCCGCCGCCCGCAAAAAGATCGAGAAATATGCCCAAGAGCAGGGCCTAGGCCAGATCACCGTCGAGGTGTACGAAGCGGCCAAAAAGCAGTTTGGCTAGACGGGCTAGTGAACTACCCGGCACTCACGCTTCGCGTAGAGTGCGGGCTTCCCAGTTCATTGGCAGCCGCCTCCGAGAGGGTGGACTTACGTCGCCCTCCCTTTGGTCTTACACTGCCTCCCTGGGCAGAAGCGCTGGTTCCCAACGCCAAAAGCCCTAAAACGTCTGCCTTCTGCCTTCTACCTTCTGCCTTCTGCCTTCTGCCTTCTACCTTCTGCCTTCTGCCCTCTGCCTTCTGCCCTCTGCCTTCTACCCTCTGCCTGCCCACGCTAGGGGGTTGAAGGCACCGAAAACTCTTCTATTAAAATTACCCGCAGGGTTAGGTCAATGGGTTGTTCTAGCTGTTCTTCTAAAAAAATCTGAGACTGCTGCACATCTACAGCGGTAATTGTGTGGGGTGGAGCCTGAAAATCAAGGGTGACTTTGAGGAGACCACGGTCTTGGTGGAGATCGACATTTTGCAGCAAGGCGCGATCGGATAGCGGCAGTTCGTTGCGAATGAGCCGATCGACCCGCTCGCGGGAATTGGCCTGCACCAGCAAGTTGTTGAGCGAGAAGCCCAAAGGGATGCCGATCAGCACCATCGTCAGCGTCGACAGCAAAATGCCGCCCTGGGCGCGGGCTAGGTTGCCATAGCGCTGCCACAAAAACACCAAAATACCGCTAAAGATGATGCCGGTCAGGTTGGTGGCAAACAGCAGCGTTGACCCCGAAAACACCTCCGGGTCGAGCTGGGCTAGCCCGATTCCCATGACGCTGAGCGGTGGCACCAGGGCGACGGAGATCGCCACCCCCGGAAAGGCGTCGGCCACATGCTTGCGTGATTTGGCAAAGGCCCCTGCCGCCCCCGCCGCCATGGCCACCATCAGATCGATCAAGGTGGGCTCGGTGCGCAGGAGAATTTCATCGTTGAGGATTTGTAGCCCGATCAGCCCCGCAATCAGCGCCGAACTCAACACCGTCACCAGGGTGCCCCAGAGCAGGGTCATGCCCGCCCGCTTCATCAGGCGGCGGTTGGAGACTGCGATCGCATAGGCAATGCCAATAATTGGCCCCATCAGCGGAGCAATGATCATCGCCCCGATCACCGTCGCGGTGCTGCCCGCCAGCAGCCCCAGCGTTGCGATCACCCCCGACAGGGTGAGCATGACAAAAAAGCTCAGGGAGGGCACCGACTCTCGCCACAGCAGCCGGTTGAGGCTGGCCATCGGCGTCGGTTTGCTCACTAGCCACTGCCAGTCACCGCTGTTGCTCAGCCACAGCTTGCGCTTCTGGCGGCGCATGCGGGCCAAAAATTTTAGGTACCGGTGTCGCTGGGGCATAGCTTGGTTAGGGGTGGGGAAATCAAACGAGGGCAATTTGGACTGGGTACCGCCCCCTGCCCGAGCAGTCGGGGCGCTATAGCCCAGACAGACGAACTTTGTAGGGAATGTCTTCCATTGGTAGAGCGGCGCTGTCCCAGTCGTCGTAGCGTAGCTGGAGGCGTTTTTCTCCGGCATATTCCACCAGCTTGCCGCTGTAGCGTTTGGCCTCGGTGCCCAGGCTTTGAATGCGCACTACCCCGTTAAACACCGTGGCCCGGGCCAGGTAGATCACCAGGTCATCCCGGGAGGGGCGGTTGACCGTAGTGCTGGCGGTGAGGTGGCCCAGGCCCCGCTCGTCCATCTCTTGGGCCAGGGCCATAGCCGTGTTGCGGATGCCGCGAATCGCCACGATCGCCGCCGCCACCGCCATGGTGATATCGACTCCCTCGTCGGTCAAAATCTGCTGGTTGGAGAGAAACTGAAAGTTGCGCTCCCCCAGGTCGCTGCGAATGCGACGGTGGATTGAGTTTTCGGGCTGGTAGTGGGTCAGCGCCCCAACGATGGCCCCGCAGGCGGCCCGAGGCTCGCGCCAGGGCGACTCGCGGGTTTTGCCGTAGACCTGTTTGCCGTCTTCTTGAATGCGGCCCACATGGGTTTTGAGATCGATGGCCACCAATGAGATCGACTGGGGGTTGCCCTCGTAGACCCGCCGCTTCAGCTTTTCGTCGAGTTCGTGGGCCACGGTGACGTGGGCCAGGGTGGCCCCGTTGTCGGTGCCGCCCCCGGCGGGGAAAAATGCCTCTAGCTTGAGTTCGCCAATCTCTGACAGGGTGGCAAACCGGGAGGCCACCACATCGCGGTAGCGCTTGGTGGCTTCGCCCTGGTGGATGCGATCGCCACAGTTGGTATAGGCCAAAGTCGTGACCGCGCTGGGCAGGCTCATGTCGGCTCCGCAGGCCTGAATATCGGTGGGGCTGACCCCGGCAAATTGCAGCTCGTCGCGCAGTAGTTGCAGCCCTTTGATCAGGGCGTAGCGATCGGTCACAATTTCGTTGAGATAGTTGTGGTAGGCATTGCGCTCCATGCCAAAACTGGCGGAGAGCTGCCAAACCCGATCAATTCGCGCCTGGCTCGGGGCCGCGTCAAAGGGCAAAGCCATGGATGATCACTCCCTTCCGGTTAACTGACCGCCTTAAATCATGCCATGCTCAGCCCTGAACTTGGGATCGGCACACCGAGCGGCACCAGTACTTTAAGGCAGAAGGATGAAGGCAGAAGGCAGAAGGATGAAGGCAGAAGGATGAAGGATGAAGGCAGAAGGATGAAGGCAGAAGGATGAAGGCAGAAGGCAGAACAG
>RECJ01000270.1 GCA_007694115.1 Leptolyngbya sp. DLM2.Bin27
TAGGCCAGCTGCCACAGCAAAAAATTGCTGATTCGCATTTCGCCGCTGGTGCGAATGAGCAGGTCGGGGTCGCTGATCTCGGCAGTGTAGAGGTGGCGGCTAAACAGCGCTTCGTCAATCTGGGCGGGATCTAGATCGCCCCGCTGCACCTGTTCGGCGATCGCCCGACAGGCCTGCACAATCTCCTGGCGACCGCCATAGTTGGTGGCCACAGTGAAGTCGATACCGGGGTTGTCTTTGGTTTGGGTCACCGCCTGGTCGATTTCATCTTGTAGCGACGGGGGCAGCGCCGCCAGATTGCCCACAAACCGAATGCGAACGTTTTCCTCCATCATCTCCAGCAGTTCCTGGCGCAGCACCCGCTCAAACAGCGCCATCAAAAAGTCCACCTCCTCCACGGGGCGGCCCCAGTTCTCGGTCGAAAAAGCGTAGGCGGTCAGTGCCCCAATGCCCCAGTCGCGGCAGCAGCGCAGCAGCGTTTTGAGCGTGTCTACTCCCCGGCGATGGCCCATAATGCGCGGTAGCCCCCGGCGTTTAGCCCAGCGCCCATTGCCATCCATAATCACCGCCACATGCTGAGGCAGGCGATCGGGTTTGAGGTCGGCGGGCAAAGCGTAGTGCACGATAGGCTTAATGGTCATTTTTTCTCTCGGGGAGACGATGAGGACGGGCGCAGCAGGCGCAGCACAGAGGCCACCCTTAGGCTACTCAACCGCCGCCCGAGGCTCCTGAGTTGGGGCGCCACCGCCTCGCGATCGGCCGACTTCGAGAACTTCGATCGCAGAATGCTGCGCAGGCGGCTGCTAGTCAGAGGCCGATCTAGAATACCGCCTTCCGCCAAAGAAATAGAGCCTGTTTCTTCAGATACCACCACACAGACACAGTGCTCTACCCGCTCGGTAATGCCCATGGCTGCCCGGTGGCGGGTACCCAACTGGCGTGAGGCCACCCGCTCAGAGATCGGTAAAATCACCCCTGCCGCTGCGATGCGAGACCCGCGTACCAGCATGGCGCCATCGTGGAGCAACGTACTGGTCTGAAAAATGGTTTGAATTAGCTCCTTAGAGACTTCAGCATTAATACGCACTCCGGGCACCGTAACGTCGCGCTCGTCAAGGGCCTTGCCAATTTCGAGAATCAGCAGTGCCCCGGTGCGGTTTTGGGAGAGCTCCTTCACCGCATCGACAATTTCATCGATCACATTGTCGGGCTGGGGCATGGTCTCTCGCGATGGGCTGAGCAGTTCCCACAGCCGCCCCTGGCCCAGCAGCTCCAGCAGTCGCCGAAACTCGCCCTGGAGCATAAAGGCCATTGCCACCGCTGCACCGATCACCAGCTTGTCGAGCACAAAGCCCAGCAGTGCCAAGCCCAAATACTTGCTCAGCGCCGCCGCCAGCATTAAAAAGATCAGTCCTCGCACCATCCACAGGGTGCGGCGATCGCCAATGATGACCAGCACCGCATAGCTCAGCAGCAGCACCAGCGCTATGTCGAGCGCCTGAAGCATGAACCTAACCTGGTTTAGGTTTGTTAGCCATTGCTCCCAGAGGTAGTTCATGCAGCGTTAGAGAATGGTGCCTAAGCGGCTGTGCGATCGGGTGCCCCGGGCAAGCCCCTGAATAAGACACCGGCCCAGGCGAACAACCCCTGTTGGCTTAGATAGACTTGGCTTTGGGGCGCAGGGTTTCGGGCAGGCAGTCTTGGCGAAGCAAATCGGTCACGGTCTCTCGGCGAATGATCAGAGTAGCGTCGCCCTCAGCCACCAGCACTGCCGCTGGCCGAGGCACCCGGTTGTAGTTCGAGGCCATGCTGTAATTGTAGGCACCTGTGGCCGCAATGGTGACGACATCACCACTCTTCAACTCGGGCAGCGCCGCATCCTTAATTAAAATATCGCCCGACTCGCAGTGCTTGCCCGCCAGGGTCACGGTTTCGGTCAGGGGCGCCGCCATGCGGTTGGCCACCAGCGCCCGATACACTGACTGGTAGGTGATCGGGCGGGGGTTGTCAGACATGCCGCCATCCACCGAGGCGTAGGTGCGCAGACCCGGAATTTCTTTCTGACTGCCCACCCGGTAGGCGGTGACGCAGGCCGGGCCAATCAGCGATCGCCCCGGTTCACACAGCAGCCTCGGCAGGGCAATGCCCCTGGCCTCACAGGCGGCAACGACACTCTCGCAGACAGTCTTCACCCAGGTGTCAATGCTTGGCGGGTCATCGCCCTCGGTATAGCGAATGCCCAAACCGCCGCCCACATCTAGCTCCGTGAGCGCCAGGCCGTAGCGCTGGGCGGTCACCACCCACTGGGCCATAACGGCCCCCAGGTCGGTATGGGGGTTGAGCTCAAAAATCTGCGAGCCAATGTGGGCATGGACGCCCAGGCAGTGCAACTGGGGCTGGCCCGCCAAAAATTCAAACACCGCCTCGATCTGGTCGGGGTCAAAGCCAAACTTGCTGTCGAGGTGGCCGGTGCGAATGTATTCGTGGGTGTGGCACTCAATACCGGGGGTGACCCGCAGCAAAATCGGTACGGCTTTCCCCGCTTGGGTGGCGATCTCGCCCAGGGTTTTGAGCTCCAGCCAGTTGTCAACCACGATGCGACAGCCCACCTCCACCGCCAGGGTCAGCTCTTCAAAGGACTTATTATTGCCGTGGAAGTAAATATTCTCTGGCAATGCCCCGGCCTCGGTGGCGGTCAGCAGTTCCCCCGCCGAGACCACGTCAATGCCCAGCCCCTCGGCGGTGACGATCGCACAGACCGCCATACAGCTCCAGGCCTTAGAGGCGTAGAGCACCAGCGCCTCGCCGGGGTAGTAGCGCTCAAACCCCTGGCGGTACTGACGGCAGGCGGTGCGCAGAGTGTGGTCATCCAAAATATAGAGAGGGGTGCCAAATTGCTGCACCAAGTTCACCACATCGCAGCCCCCCACGCTCAGGTGGTGGTGGTCGGTCGCAGTGGCAGTCAGGGGTAGGAGTTGCTGGTTAGGCGACAATGGCCCCTCAAAATTGGTTGGGGGCAAGTACTGGCGGCTGTCGAGGTGGGTAGAAGGGGCAGAAGGGGTCGAAACCATAGTCGGTGAACTCGCTGGAGAATCGATTGGGTGGTGAAAACAGCATCCCCTCCTCGGAGGGGTAGGGGTGGGTTAGTTAGGCAGACGGTGGCTCAGAATCCCCTCCTCGGAGGGGCAGGGGTGGGTCAGCTCCTCGGAGAGTCAGGGGGGCAACTCAACCCCCAGTGTACAATTAAGGGCTGTGCCAGTTTCTAGCCAAATTGTTGCCAGCCAATTTAAGTTTAGTTTTGTGGGCTACCTCTCTTGCCAGACTCCGGGTCACAATGACATCGCTGCCCTGGTGGCGCTCGATCAGCGTGCCCTAGGGGGGCTGTGGTCGGCGGAGGGCTACGCCCGCGAGATCGACAGCCCCAACAGCTGTCTACTCGTGCTGGTGCAGGGCTTTCCGGGCCGCGAGGGGCACCCAGATGGGCAGAGCCTTCAGCATAGTCAGGGGGCAGCGGCGGATCCATCGAAACGGTCGATGGTTGACCCCGACCAGACGATTGGTCTGGGCTGCTACTGGGCAATTTTGGATGAGGCCCACATTACAGTGCTAGCGGTTGACCCCCGTTACCAGCGCCGGGGGTTGGGCAAATGGCTGTTGGTAAACTTGCTGATCGATGCGGGTGAGCGCGCTCTCACCCGTGCCACCCTGGAGGTACGCCCCTCCAATAGCCGCGCCCTAGCCCTCTACGAAAGCTTTGGCTTTGAGACCCTGGGCCGCCGCCGCCGCTACTACACCGACGGCGAAGATGCCCTGATTCTTTGGCAAAATTCCCTAAAAACACCTGAATTCCGCGATCGCCTGGGTCAGCAACGGCGGGCTGCCATCCGTCGCCTTGGCCGTCAGGGCTGGCAAATTAGCGACTAAAAATTAGGGGACAACCGAACCTAAAACCGAACCTTTAAAGTTGAGAAAATGTAAATTTTCTTAAAACTCAATCTATTGACAAGCAGTGATCCCAACCAATTTTAAGGCCCATGGCAGCGTCCTCACGAAGCGCGGCAAACCGGCTGTTTGGTAAGGCACAACCGATAAAAATCGCTGTGCTAGAATTTCCCTATCCGGCACGCACCAGGTGATTAATACCATCATGTTTGAACGCTTCACAGAAAAAGCAATCAAGGTCATCATGCTGGCTCAGGAGGAAGCTCGTCGGCTCGGCCACAACTTTGTGGGTACCGAGCAAATCCTCCTGGGGTTGATTGGGGAAGGCACGGGCGTAGCCGCCAAGGTCTTGAAGTCAATGGGCGTCAACCTCAAGGATGCGCGCATTGAAGTTGAAAAGATCATTGGTCGTGGCTCCGGTTTTGTCGCCGTTGAAATTCCCTTTACCCCCCGAGCCAAGCGTGTGCTTGAACTCTCCCTGGAAGAGGCCCGTCAGCTCGGCCACAACTACATTGGTACCGAGCACCTGCTCCTGGGGTTGATCCGCGAAGGCGAGGGGGTCGCGGCCCGCGTGCTCGAAAATCTGGGCGTTGACCTCTCCAAGGTGCGTACCCAGGTGATTCGTATGCTGGGTGAAACAGCGGAGGTGTCTGCCGGTAGCAGTGGTGGGCGCACCAAGACTCCCACCCTCGACGAGTTTGGCTCTAACCTGACTCAGATGGCCGCCGACGGTAAGCTGGATCCAGTGGTGGGTCGCCAAAAAGAGATTGAGCGTGTCATTCAGATTCTCGGTCGCCGCACCAAGAACAACCCAGTGCTGATTGGGGAGCCTGGGGTGGGCAAAACCGCGATCGCCGAAGGTTTAGCCCAGCGCATCGGCAACGGTGACGTGCCCGACATCCTCGAAGATCGCCGCGTGGTAACGCTAGATATCGGCCTGCTAGTCGCCGGTACCAAGTATCGGGGCGAGTTTGAAGAGCGCCTGAAAAAAATCATGGATGAGATCCGCACGGCGGGCAATGTCATCCTGGTGATTGACGAGGTGCACACCCTAATTGGGGCCGGTGCTGCTGAGGGGGCGATCGACGCCGCCAACATTCTCAAACCCGCCCTGGCCAGGGGCGAGCTTCAGTGCATTGGGGCCACCACCCTCGATGAGTACCGCAAGCACATCGAGCGCGACGCCGCCCTTGAGCGCCGCTTTCAGCCGGTGATGGTGGGTGAGCCCAGCGTCGATGAGACCATTGAGATTCTCCATGGCTTGCGCGATCGCTACGAGCAGCACCACAAGCTAAAAATCGCCGACGAAGCCCTCGAAGCTGCTGCCAAGCTCTCCGATCGCTATATCGCCGACCGCTTCTTGCCCGACAAGGCCATCGACCTGATCGATGAAGCGGGTTCCCGCGTGCGCCTGATCAACTCCCAGCTGCCCCCAGCGGCCAAGGAACTCGATCGCGAGCTGCGCCAGGTGCTGAAGGACAAAGACAACGCCGTGCGCTCCCAAGACTTTGACAAGGCTGGAGAATTGCGCGATCGCGAGATGGAGATCAAGGCCGAAATTCGGGCGATCGCCCAAAACAAGGTCAACGAAGACGCCGGGGGTGAAGAGAACATGCCCGTGGTTGGTGAAGAGGACATCGCCCATATCGTCGCCTCCTGGACTGGGGTACCCGTGAGCAAGCTCACCGAGTCCGAGTCCGAGAAGCTGCTGCACATGGAAGACACCCTGCACCAGCGGCTGATCGGCCAAGACGAAGCGGTTCGCGCCATTTCCCGCGCTATCCGCCGCGCCCGGGTGGGGCTTAAAAATCCCAACCGGCCGATCGCCAGCTTTGTCTTCTCTGGCCCCACCGGGGTCGGTAAGACCGAGCTAGCCAAGTCCCTCGCCGCCTACTTCTTTGGCTCCGAAGACTCCATGATTCGTCTGGATATGTCGGAGTTTATGGAGCGCCACACGGTCTCCAAGCTGATTGGCTCTCCTCCGGGCTACGTAGGCTACAACGAGGGCGGTCAGCTGACCGAAGCGGTGCGCCGTCGGCCCTACACCGTGGTGCTGTTCGACGAGATCGAGAAGGCCCACCCCGATGTCTTCAACATGCTGCTGCAAATTTTGGAAGACGGTCGCCTGACCGACGCCAAGGGCCGCACGGTTGACTTCAAAAACACCCTGCTGATCATGACCTCGAACATTGGTTCTAAAGTCATCGAGAAGGGTGGCGGTGGCCTCGGCTTCGAGTTCGAGCAAGACCAGGCCGAGTCGCAGTACAACCGCATTCGCTCCCTGGTGAACGAAGAACTCAAGCAGTACTTCCGCCCTGAGTTCCTCAACCGCCTCGACGAAATCATCGTCTTCCGCCAGCTCACCAAGGACGAGGTCAAAGAGATCTCCGACATCCTGCTCAAGGAGGTGTTTGGTCGACTCACCGAGAAGAACATTCACCTCAATGTCACCGAGCGCTTCAAGGAGCGCTTAGTGGAAGAGGGTTACAACCCCAGCTACGGGGCCCGCCCGCTCCGTCGAGCGATCATGCGCCTGCTCGAAGACACCCTGGCCGAGGAGATTCTCTCCGGCCGCCTGGGCGATGGCGACACCGCCACCGTCGATGTCGACGAGACCGGCAAAGTGGTCATCCAGTCCGAGCAGCGGCGGGAGCTGATCTCCGCCGAAAGCTAGTCGCCTAGATCATCTGCTGCTAGCAGTGCCGCCCTCCTTCGGGAGGGTGGCATTTTATTTTTTACCCATGGATTATGCGGTGGTTGCCGAGAGCCGCTATGCTGGCAGCACGCAATACCTTAGAAGAGGTTCCACCATGGGCGACACCACCAATTGCGAAAAGCTAGCCGGGGTGTTTAACCGGGCCAGCCAGCAGGGCAAAAGCGCCTTTTGCAAAATGCTCTGGGGCAACCAGCCCGAAACCGTGCAGGCCCAGCTCAAGCCTTTGCTGAGCCCAGAGACGATCGATGCGCTGCGGAGCGAAGATTAGAGGGGGTTTGGGGGCAGGGTTTTGGGGACAGGGTGTCGGGTGTTGGGAGCGAGCGGCCTGGCTCCTGAGGTCTCCCTGGGGTGTCTTTAGGTCACGGCTTCGCCCCACTGGGCACGTCCCTTGTTACAGTCGATAGGCAGATTAAGCAGCAGCATAGCAGGAGCAAGCCCGTGGATCAGTGGCAGCAGGGGGAAACGATTGATCTAGAGATCACCGACATGAGCAGCAGCGGCGATGGCCTGGGCCGCTGGCAAGAACGGGTGGTGTTTGTGCCCGACACCGTGCCCGGCGACACGGTGCGAGCCCGGCTGGTGCAGGCTAAACCCACCTTTGGCCGCGCCAAGGTGAGGCAGCTGCTGATCCCCTCGCCCGATCGCGTGCGGGCAGCCTGCATTGTGGCCGACAAGTGCGGCGGTTGCCAGTGGCAGTCGGTGAGCTACCCAGCCCAGCTAGCGGCCAAACAACAGCAGGTAGTCGATGCCTTTACCCGCCTAGGCGGCTTTGAGCATCCCAACGTGCTGCCGATCTTGGCGTCTGAAGCCCCCCTGGGCTACCGCAACAAGGCCACCTACCCCCTGGGACGGTCGCCCGATGGTCAGGTGAAGGCGGGTTACTTTCGCCAGGGCAGCCACAAACTGGTCAACCTCAACCAGTGCCCAGTCCAGGACGAACGCCTCAACCCTATGCTGGCCGAGGTTAAGCGCGATATTCAAGACCGAGGCTGGTCGATCTACAACGAAACCAAGCACCAGGGGCGGCTGCGCCACCTGTCGCTGCGAATCGGTCGCCGCACCGGGCAGCAGCTGCTCACCCTAGTGTCTACTGCGCCTAACCTCAAAGATATTGAGCTTCAGGCCCAGGAGTGGCGGGAGCGCTACCCTGATCTAGTCGGTGTTTGCGTCAATCTTAACCCCGACAAGACCAACGCCATCTTTGGGGCCGAAACCCTGGTGATCGACGGGGTGCCCTATATCGAAGAAATATTTGCCGGGCTGCGGTTTTGCATCCATGCCACCACCTTTTTTCAGGTCAATACTGAGCAGGCCGAGCGGGTTTTGCAGATCATTCTCGATGAGCTTCAGCTCACCGGCAGCGAGACGATTATCGACGCCTACTGCGGCGTGGGCACCCTGACCCTGCCCCTAGCGCAGCAGTCCCGACGCGTTATGGGGGTTGAAGTTCAGGCCGAGGCCGTGGCCCAGGGCTTAGCCAACGCCGGATTAAATGGCATTGACAATGTTGAGTTTCGGGCCGGAGATGTGGGTGGTCTCTTGACTGATGCGGCGGCAAGTCTAAGCGACCCGCTGGATATTGTGGTGCTCGACCCGCCGCGTAAGGGCTGCGATCGCACCGTACTCGACGCTCTCATCGAACTGCGCCCGCCCCGCATTGTCTATATGAGCTGCGACCCGGCCACCCTGGCCCGCGATCTCAAGGTGCTGCGCGACGAGGGTAGCTATAGCCTAACCAAAGCTCAGCCCGCCGACTTCTTTCCCCAGACCCCCCACGTAGAATGCATCGCATTTCTGGTAGCGTAAAAGCCAGATTGCTCGTAAGGCGTTTCCTTCAGCTCCTATCGCTCCTATGAAGTTCAGTACCATTGCCGCCAAGGTTCAGCTCACCGTTGCCTCCAGCCTGACCGCAAACCCCGACCACGATCCTGATATTGCTGGGGTGATGGCTGTTGAGCAGGCCTCGGCAGGTACCCTGAGCTATATCGAGGGGGGCAAGTTTACGTCCTTCGTGGCGACGACCCAGGCCAGCGCCCTAATTTTGCCCCAAAACCCAATATTGCAGGCCCAGGCTACCGATCGCGGCATTGCCTGGCTCAGCACCCCAGACCCAAGGTTGGCCTTTGCCCGCGCCATTGCGCTGTTTTATACGCCCTACCAGCCCGCCCCCGGCATTCACCCCACCGCTGTTATTGACCCTGGGGCTACCGTCGGTGACAGCGTGTCGATTGGGGCCCATGCGGTGATTCAAGCCGGGGTGCGGTTGGGAAATGGGGTCTGCATTCACCCTAACGTGGTGCTATACCCAGGGGTACAAGTGGGCGATCGCACTGTCCTCCACGCCAACTGTGTGATCCACGAGCGCACCCAGATTGGCTCTGACTGCGCCATCCACAGCGGCGCGGTGGTGGGAGCCGAAGGTTTTGGCTTTGTGCCCACCCCCCAGGGCTGGGAAAAAATGGAGCAGTCGGGCATGGTGGTGATTGAAGACGGCGTGCGGGTGGGCAGCAACAGCACCATCGACCGCCCCGCCGTGGGCACTACCCGTGTGGGACGCGGCACCAAGCTCGACAACCTGGTACACATTGCCCACGGTTGCCAGGTGGGTGAAGGGGTGGTGATGGCGGGCCAGGTGGGCATGGCGGGCGGCGTTACCATCGGTAATCGAGTGGTGTTAGCAGGCCAGGTGGGGATCGCCAACCAGGCTGTGATTGGCGACGGTGCGATCGCCACTGCCAAAGCGGGCATCCACGGCGACGTAGCCCCCGGCGAAATCGTCGCTGGCATGCCTGCCCTCCCCCACAAGGTGTTTCTCAAGGCCTCAGCGGTGTATCGCCGTCTCCCTGAGATGTACAAGACCATCCAGCGCCTGCAGAAACACCTGCCGTAGCAACTGTCCCCCAGTGTGATCTAGTCCATGGCCACCGATGCTCCCGACGACACCCCCGATATTCAACAAGAACTGCGCCTCGGTCGCCCCTATACCCTAGCCGACGCCATTGGCCAAGAAGCCGGTGACTTTATGAAAGGGGCATCGCCGGTTCCTCGACTGGTACAGGCTAGACAAGGTGCCCAGCAGGCGTTGAAAGCTGTACTAGTAGATCGTCCTGGGGCACTCCAGCAAGTGCTTGAGCAGCGACTTAACGACGACGATGCCCGAATTAGCAAGTATATTGAGCATCCCGTCGAAGCGGTCAAAGATCTGCTTGAGCAGCTGCTGCGATCGCCTGAGACTTTTTACGAACTAGTGCGCCAGATCGATGTCACCTGGGGCCAAATCTACGGCAGTCGCCCCCACTTTCAGCAGCCTGGGCAGCCCCCCCACCCCGACGACGAATACACCCACGCATCAGTACGAGCCACCCTAGAACAATGTCTCGACTGCCTCAACAATCCACCCCTGCCCGCCGCCATTCCCGCTGAACCAGACGCCGATTGAACTACCTTTAGGCCAAAAAAACGCTGCGGCCAGGGGCCACAGCGCAACGGAGCAAAGACAAGCAACTGTCAACAGGCTTAAGCGATCTTTGGGAAAGAAGAAATCCCCAGGTAGGGGCGCAGGGTCTGCGCCCGCCTAAATTTGACTGTCTAAATCGTAAAGTCTGGGTCAATGCCGCGCCATACCGCCACTAGCCGCCCCTGCACATCCACCAATTCCGCCGGAAACTCCATCACCGGGTAGTTGGGGTTGGCGGGCTTGAGCTGTACCTGGTTGCCCTGGCGGTAAAACGACTTAAGAGTAGTGCCGCTTTCGACTCGGGCAGCCACAATGGTGCCCTCGCGAATAGCCTGGGGATCTGTGACTGGGCGCATGATCACCACATCACCGTCTCGAATCATGGCGTCGACCATGCTGTCTCCGGTGACCTTAAGGGCGTAGTCACCAGACTGAAGCGGCAGCCCGTTGAGGTCAAGGCGTTCTGCGGCATCGGTAAAGACTTCATTGACGAAACCAGCGGCAATAGTGCCCAAAATCGGTACACCGCGCAGGTCACCGCGAACTCGAATGGTGCGGGCCTTGCCCTCGCTCCACTCAATGTAGCCCTTGTTTTTGAGATGCTCTAGGCGGCTCTGAATAGGGGCGGGAGAGCGCAAATTCATGGCCCGCATCATCTGCCGAATCGACGGCGAATGCTGATTGGCGCGAATGTACTCTACTAGCCAGTCGTAGAGTTCCTGCTGAGCAGTTGTTAAGGATTCCATAGGGTTCGGCCACGACTTCGAGTTATTCCACAGAACAAGCGTACCAACTGAGCGACAATATGTCTACTCTGCCAATAGATATTCCAGTCAACGCTTCGAACAGCTAAGCCAGCGCTCGACCTGCGACCACCAAAAAGGCCGCCCTTAGGGCGGCCTTTTTGGTTATACATTTGCGATGCATTTAGCTGCATTTAGCTGTCTGACAGCCTGGACAGCACCGGTGGCTAGACCGAGCAGCCTAGCGGATGTATTCCTTTAGAATGCTGTTGCGATTGGGGTGACGCAACTTGCGTAGGGCCTTAGCCTCAATTTGGCGAATGCGCTCGCGGGTAACATTGAAGATCTGGCCAATTTCTTCTAAGGTCTTCATGCGGCCATCGTCGAGCCCGTAGCGTAGACGCAGCACGTCGCGCTCACGAGGGCTAAGGGTGCCCAGCACGCTTTCAAGATCTTCGCGCAGCAAACTCTTGGATACCTGATCTTCAGGAGTTTCACCGTCAGACTCAATAAAATCGCCCAGACGAGAATCTTCTTCCTTACCGATGGGAGTCTCAAGGGAGATGGGCAGCTGAGCCGACTTGGCAATAAACCGCAGTTTCTCGATGGTCATTTCCATGCGAGTGGCGATTTCTTCTTCGGTGGGCTTGCGGCCCAGCTCTTGGGAGAGCAATTTAGTGGTTTTTTTGATGCGAGAAATGGTCTCGTACAGGTGCACCGGTAGGCGAATGGTGCGAGACTGATCGGCGATCGCTCGGGTAATCGCCTGACGAATCCACCAGGTGGCGTAGGTCGAAAACTTGTAGCCCTTTTCGTGGTCAAATTTCTCAGCGGCACGAATCAGGCCAAGGCTACCTTCCTGGATCAAATCCTGAAAGGAGAGACCCCGGTTCATGTACTTCTTGGCGATGGATACCACCAGCCGCAGGTTAGATTGCACCATCTTGTCTTTGGCGCGGCGACCAATGTGTAGACGATGGCGGAAGCTGGCCAAGGTGTAATTTTCGCCCTCGTCTTGGCTAACGGCGGCGGCCCACTCAATATCAGAGGGCTCGCGCTCAAGCGAGTCAAACAGCTCGTCTTGAATGCGCTCTAGCTTGAGCAGGTCAGCAATCTTACGGGCCAGCTCGATTTCTTCTTCAGCCCGCAGGAGGCGAATACGCCCAATCTCTTGGAGGTAGAGGCGAATGGAATCTTCGGTGTAGTGGCGCTTTTTGGTTTGAGCTCGGCGGCGGGTTACCTTCCCCTTCGGCGCTTTGTCATCGGTGCCGGCCTCGTCATCTTGGGCAACAAAATTGTCGTCACTATCGTTACCGTCGATCAGCAGATCGAGTTCAGTATTGGGGTCGATGGTGCCGAGCAGATGATTTGCTTGGGTCATGCCGCGATCCTCGTGCTCCTTAAAATTGAAAGACAAAGGCTTTGATCAGGTTAACAGCTCTATCAGATAGATGCCCACAATTCCGAGGAAGTGCGGATCTATTGTCCAGGGGTCAGGTGGTATTGGTTGGCTAACCAATCTACCCATAGTACTGACCTAGAGCCGTTGACTTGGTGCCCACCGCCGCCTCTATCTAGAGGAATACATTCAGCGGAGCCAAGGCTTTTCAATTTTAGCTGCAATATCAGAGGATGTACCACCCCATCTTGGGGAAACAGAGCTGCAATCGGCTGAAACGCCTAATTTTTCAACACAAGAGGGGGCAGCAATTCATCAAACCCCCGCCCTAGAATCAACCCTACAGAACAGGTGAACTGTTGATTTAGCGGCGTTTATCGCTCTAAGGAGGATAAACGCCCGATGTTTTGTGGCAACGCTGAAAGCAATTACAGTGTGACCAGAGGCCGCCAAACAGATCAGATTTTCTCGCCCATTCGTCATCTCACAAACGAGAACTTTGTAACAAATTCATTACATTCTTGGGTGTTGGCAGGCAATCTCTAAGTAACATTGCGGGGACAATAAGCAGGATTAAAGCTGAACAATATTTCTGGGTAAAACATTTTTGGA
The DNA here is from genome assembly GCA_007694115.1 of Leptolyngbya sp. DLM2.Bin27. Taxonomy (GTDB): domain Bacteria; phylum Cyanobacteriota; class Cyanobacteriia; order Phormidesmidales; family Phormidesmidaceae; genus Nodosilinea. The sequence goes on from RECJ01000270.1 coordinate 12,870, forward strand.
TCCAAAAATGTTTTACCCAGAAATATTTGGATCCACTTTTTTTAGCTGTCCTGAGCTGCCAATGGCAGCTAAGTGAAAATCGGTTTAAAGACGGTTTAGATCATCTAATCACTGCCCCTGGCAGTTAGATGCCGCTCCCGTCTAAGAATTCTTCGATTGCGCGGTCTTTGATCTGGCAGTGAACCCCATCTTTAGACCGTACGGCACCGACTAAAAGCGGTTGAGGACGAATGCCGAGGGCTTGCACTTCTTTCTCTAAGGCCTCAATGCGGTCGAGTAGAGCGCGAATGACCTGGGCTTCGGAGTCGGGCAGACGGCCATGCTCTAGGGGCTCAGCGCGTTCTCCGGCCCGGTACACGATGCGGCCAGGCACGCCCACCACAGTGCAGTCCGAGGGCACCTCTCGCAGCACCACTGAGCCTGCCCCAATGCGGACATTGTGGCCTAGCTGGATATTGCCCAGTACCTTTGCCCCGGCTCCAACTACCACGTTGTCACCGAGGGTGGGGTGGCGTTTTCCGCTTTCTTTGCCGGTGCCCCCTAGGGTCACCCCTTGATAAATCAAGGCAAAGTCGCCGATGATGGCGGTCTCGCCGATCACGACCCCCATGCCGTGGTCAATAAATATGCCTTGGCCGATGGTTGCTCCGGGGTGAATCTCGATGCCCGTCAGGAACCTGGCCAGGTGCGAAATGAAGCGCGGTATCAACGGCAGGCCCAGGTTCCATACCCAGTGGCTAAACCGATGCAGCACCACGGCGTGAAGGCCTGGATAGCAGGTGAGAACTTCCAGCCAGTTGCGGGCCGCTGGGTCACGCTCGAATACGATGCGGAAATCAGCAATCAGGGTTTTGAGCACAGGATTGGGATGACGTTAAGAGCAGCTTCCCTATCCTAGCGTGGGCTTGTCCCCTCCTTCTATCTCTGGCGCGGGGTGATCATACTAGACCCGCCGGGGCTAGCCCCGGTTGAGCTGGACAAACACCGTTTGCCCCTACGCAATCCGCCTGTTTGGAGTCGGGGTTATACGATTCGGATTTGACATCAGAACCAATCGATTTAGATCACAGGCAAACTACGGGGTAAACCCGACGATGTCTAGGGGCCGACGATTAGGGAGTAGCTGTAGCGTTGTCCCTGATGGTGAGAACCCACCCAAATCAGGTAGGTGCCCGCTGGCCAGTCTTGGTCTTGTACTCTGGCATCGGGGTTGCGGCGGTTGGTGTCTTCGCCACAGCGAATGGTGTTGTCGTCGGGCCCTTGAATCAGCAGACTTGTGTCGTTGCCGCCGCTGTCTACCTGAAAGGCTAGGGAGGTGAAGTCTTGTTGCAACACCATGACGTAGTCGGGGGTGGTATCGGCAAAACCGGTGCAGATCGCCCCGTTGCGATCGCGCCCTGCAATACTAGACAGAGCAGAAATACCGGTGGTGACTCCCCCAACACGGGCCGAGGGGCTATCCTCAGAGAGGGTAAACGATCCCAAGTTAGCCGGTTGGGCGATGGCCGACCCAACTGCCGCTGCACCTACCACCAAGCCTGTGGCTAGCGCTAGCATTTTGTTCTGCCAACGAAGGATCTGCCAACCGTTAAGATACCGAGTGGCCATACCGTAGCCTCCTGTGCTTCAGTATCCATGGTGCTGGGTGATGGCGGCAACCCAACGCCGCAATAGACAGAAGTTACAACTGTCTATTCAGTAACAGTTAGCTGGTCTCAGCCGATCAAAGTTTCCTACTCTAACCCGGCGCTATTGGTTAACGTTGTCTTGTTGATCTCTCCAGGCTCTGTAATGGAACTTGTGCTGCTGATTATCTGTGTGGTGGTGGCTTGGACCATGTCGACCGCCCTAGACAGCCTGCCCCACCTAGGCCAGTTGCTGGTGCCTTCCCCCTGGCTGGTGGGGGCCACTGCCCTGGTAGTAGCCACTTGGCTGATGCGCGACTAGAGGTCTATGCAAGCCTCAAATTTAGAGTTATGTCTAGTAATAACACTGACAACACAACCATACCTGCGGTGCATTGCGGCACGTTGGCGCAGCCTCGCCCGAGCATGATGCACCCTAGGGACCCCAACAACGAAGATTGATGCTGCCCTAGGGCAGCCCGCGCTAAAAACTAACTAAGTATTGGTGGTGCCATAGAGTTCTGGCACTTCACGGGCCGGGGGTAGAGACTTAGAATCGCGAGTTTCGATGTAGCCGGTATAGTAGGCTCCAGGCTCAATTTCGAGGGCACCGGCAACTACGTCGCCCTCCAGGCGGGCAGTGTGGCTCAGGGTAAGTTTGCCCTCGGCAAACACCCGTGCTTTTAGCACTCCCTGCACCACAATGTTGTGGGCTTTGACCTCAGGCCCTTCAATCAGGCCAGTGGTCGAAATCTCTAAATCGCCTTTGATATCTACGGTGCCGTGGATCACGCCGTCTACCCGCAGCATGCCTTCGGCGTGAAGTACGCCTTCAAACTCGGCTTTTTGGCTCAGGTAGGTCAACATTGGAGCCGACTTGCGCTTGAACATTAAGTTGCCTTTGAAATTGTCAGAGAACGGCCCTCTAAGGAGAGCCTTGTCAACGGCCCCCGATCAACAGCAGTCGCCCCGGGCATTGTGCTGCTGTGTAACCAATCTTAAAAGAAATGGTTCCAGCTTGGCGCACAATCCTCGTCAAATCGCTTCGCGTTCCCTCGCGATCGCGCATGAGCATCGCCTATGACTCCAGATGGTGCTGCCTCAAACGCTGATCCCCAGCCTCAGCAGCAACGGGTTTTGCACCATTAATTGCCCACCAATTTCTGTAAAGCCCTTGCCATAGGGCTTTCCGGGCGACGGCTGAGTTTAGTTTAGACACCTAACAACTTAAATGCGAAGAAACTTGGAAGAATAACCTCTTCTTTAAAGACATCAGGGATCAATATGAATAGACAATAAATCCCACTATATTGACCCAGCATCTGATCCAACCCGGTTAGTTAAAGTCTTCCCTGATGGGTTGACCTAGGGAGGATACTGGCACCCGATCACCGCCCTTAAAGTTGGGAATAAGGGTGCCAGCTTAGTTAGTCAGGGCATCCCTGGAAACCACTGTTAAAACCCCTATAACAAGCGCTGAGGACAACTACCATGACTGCCGTCAATATTCCCCTCCAGTTTGAGCAGGCCGTGCAAGCCTTTGAAGCTGCTGATGCAGACTGCCAAATCGCGATCCTCTGGCAAATCTACGACACCCTGGGCCAGGCCTTTGCCACAATCGCCCCAGTAGCTCTATTCTCTCAGGCCGTGCAGCAGCTGATCAACCAAATGCAGCAGGTTGACCGCCAAGATCAGGTCTCGATTTTGCGTGACATTGTGGCTCGAGCCGACACTCGCTTTGTCCACGCCTACGAGCTGCTCAACATCAATATGAAGCTGGCGTTCTGGCACCGCCTGTTTGCCTTTGTGCCCGCTAGCCGCCTGCCCCTGTCCACCTGCCAGCAGGGGCCAACCACCCAGGCGTTGCTCAACCGCCTTGACGCCATGGGGCTGAATGAGCGGCTGCATTTTCTTCGTCAGGTTGTGGACTAAGGAAATGTCCAGCCCAGAAAATACCTCACTTACGAGTTGTTCCATCGTAGGGGCGTAGGGGCAAACGGTTGTTTGCCCCATGCAGCGAAGTCCTTTTCGAGCCATAACCTAAGGGCAAAGAGGAAAGTTAGGGGTAAAGTGAAGGCTTCCAGGCTCTACCACCGCTGCCGCCATGCCCACCATCAACGTCACCCAGCTCAGCAAGCGCTACCCCGTAGCGATTAAAGCATCGGGCCTCGGCGGCACCTTGAGACATTTTTTGCGCCGCCAGTACCGCATGGTTGAAGCGGTGCAGTCGGTTTCGTTCTGCATTGAGCCAGGGGAGATGGTGGGTTTTTTGGGGCCTAATGGCGCGGGCAAGACCACCACACTGAAGATGCTCACCGGGCTAATTCATCCTTCGGCAGGCACTGTGCGGGTGGGTGATCACATCCCCTTTCAGCGACGGGCCGACTTTTTGCAGGACATCACCCTGGTGATGGGCCAAAAGCAGCAGCTGCTCTGGGATTTACCTGCCCTCGATTCGCTGCGCATCAATGGAGCCATCTACGGCCTGTCTGACAAAGAGCTTCACTATCGGGTAGAGGAGCTGGCCGATATGCTGGCCATCAAAGAACAGCTCACCCAGCCCGTGCGCAAGCTCTCTTTGGGGGAGCGGATGAAGGCTGAAATGATGGCGGCCCTGCTCCATCGCCCCAAGGTGCTGTTTTTAGATGAACCCACCCTGGGGCTAGACGTCAACGCCCAGGTGGCGGTGCGCGAGTTTTTGCGCGACTACAACCGTCGCTACCAGGCGACTATTTTACTCACCAGCCACTACATGGCCGATATCACGGCCCTCTGTCGGCGGGTGCTGCTGATTTACCAGGGGCAGCTGATCTACGACGGCAGTCTGGAGGGGCTGCTAGATCGCTTTGCCCCCTACCGAGAAGTGACTGTGGAGCTGGCCACCAGCTGCGATGCGGCCACCTTTAGCCGCTACGGTGAAATCGAGAGCCTGGAGGGCTGTACAGCCCGGCTAATCGTGCGCCGTGAGGATTTGACCCAAACCGTAAGCCGACTCCTGAGCGATCTAGATGTGCGAGACCTGACCGTCAGCGACCCGCCGGTCGAGGAGGTGATCGGTCGGGTGTTTACGGCTGGGTCGGCAGAGCTTTAGAACAGTTCGCACTGGCCGTGGTGGCGCAGCAGGTGATCGCACAGCACCAGGGCCATCATCGCTTCAACCATGGGCACGGCCCTGGGCAGCACACAGGGGTCGTGTCGCCCCCGAGCGGCGAGAACGGTGGCCTCGCCGGTATTGGTGACGGTGTTTTGCGCTTTGCGGATAGTGGCGGTGGGCTTGAAGGCCACGCGAATGATGACGTTTTCGCCGTTGGTGATGCCCCCCTGGGTACCGCCGGAGCGGTTGGTGCGGGTGCGCAGGGTGCCCTGATCGTCGGTGTAAAACTCGTCGTTGTGTTCGCTGCCGGTGAGCAGGGTGCCGGCAAACCCAGACCCCAGTTCAAAGCCCTTGCTGGCGGGCAGCGACATCACGCCCTTGGCCAAGTCGGCCTCTAGCTTGTCAAAGACCGGCGACCCTAGCCCCATGGGCACCCCACGGGCAATACACTCCACCACGCCGCCGATGGAGTCGCCCTGGTCGCGAATGGCCTCAATGCGATCGATCATCCGCTGGGCGGCCTCGGCGTCGGGGCAGCGAACGATATTGCTCTCGACCTGATCTAGGGTGACGGCATCGGGGTCAATGGTGCCCTCGATGTCTTGAATGCGCTTGACGTAGCCGATGATTTCGGCTCCCGTGACTTGGCGGAGAATTTTTTTGGCGATCGCCCCCGCCGCCACTCGACCGATGGTCTCCCGCGCCGACGATCGCCCGCCGCCCTGGTAGTTGCGCAGGCCGTACTTGGCGTCGTAGGTGGCGTCGGCGTGGGAGGGGCGATAGGCGGTGACCATCTCGCTGTAGTCCTGGGGCCGGGTGTTTTCGTTGCGCACCAGCAGGGCGATGGGGGTGCCCAGGGTTTTGCCCTCAAAGACCCCGGAGAGAATTTCGCAGCGATCGCTCTCTTTGCGGGGAGTGGTAATTTTGCTCTGGCCGGGGCGGCGGCGGTCGAGTTCTGCCTGGATCTCTTCGGCAGTGATGGCCAGCCGAGGCGGGCAGCCGTCGATAATCACCCCAACCCCACCGCCGTGGGACTCGCCAAAGGTAGTGATGCGAAATAAATGCCCAAAGGTGTTGCCCATAGATTCGGTAATGCCAGCGTCGGCCCCAGAAGAGTAATTCTTACCGATCCTACTATTTACTTTCCTCAAGCTTCAAATAATGGCGAGGATTCACCGCCTGGCCATTGCGATAGATGCTGTAGTGCAGGTGGGGGCCAGAGGATCGGCCAGTGCTGCCCAGGTAGCCCAGCACCTCGCCCCGCCGAACGCGATCGCCAATTTCAACCTCCAGCTCCGACAGGTGGGCATAGAGGGTCTCATAGCTGTAGCCGTGGTCAACTTTGACGTGGTTGCCGTAGCCGCCGCTGTACTCTGCCGTCACCACTACCCCCTCAGCGGTGGCCAAAATGGGCTTGCCCACCGGCCCGGCAAAGTCAATGCCCTCGTGCATTTCATAGCCCCGCCCGCCAAAGGGGTTAGGCCGCAGCCCAAACTCTGACGACACCGGCAGATCTCCCGCCACCGGCTTGCCGCTGGGGAAAGCTGCCGCCTGCTCAGCCTCAGACTCTAGGGTTTGCTCAAGGGCAGGCTTAATCGCCCGCGACAGCAGGGCCTCTAGACTGGGCAGCTGCCGTCGGGCCTGATCTAACATGGCCTTGGCGGGGGCGGCCTGGGCCATGCCCCCCTGCGGCGGCCTATCAATATCGGGTTCTGGCCCTAGTCGGTGCTCCGCGTCGTCATGGGGCAGCCCGGCTCGGTCTTTGAGCACCTCGATTTCAGCGCCGATCGCATTTAGCTCAGTCAGCACCTCACTGGCGGTTTCCGACAGGTTTTGGTTGCGCTGGGTCAGCTGCACATTTTGGTAGAGCAAGAAGCCAGTCCAGGTCAGGGGGGCTCCCACTGCGATCGCCAGGCCCACCAAAAGCGACACCGGCCTCAGGGTGAGGGTGATTGGCGAGCGGCCAGTGGCCGTAATCAATACGGTGTAGGGCTTAAATTGGAGACGGGCCATAGCAAAACTAGCGTTGAAAGACAGCGACCAAACTCACCCCTCAGACCAGGAAGAATTATACGGGGATCAGAGCATTTGCACAATTTTGGCGAGATTTGCAGCCTAGAGCGGGGAGCCCTAGCCCAGCCAAATCAGGTCAATCACCTCAAGCAGACAGAAGGCAGAAAGGGAATTCTCTGTATTCCAGGGACTACACCCTGCGGGAATGGGAGGGCTATTTCGACCTTCAGCTACTGGGTCAGTAGCCCTAGATCGGCACCGCCCGCTGACGATGTAAAGCATCCGTTACAATTTGGTTAGAATTCAAAAAGCACCTTATCCAGAGAACCTTGGCGATGGAAATTACCTGGCTAGACAGCAACTCCTGGTTGATTGCCGTCGGTGGTCAACGTATTTTGGTTGACCCCTGGCTGAGGGGCGATCTGGTGTTTGGCCAGCAGACCTGGCTGTTTAAAGGGGAGCAGCCCCAGGTGCGACCCCTGCCCGAGGCCATTGACCTGATTTTGCTCAGCCAAGGGCTAGAAGACCACGCTCACCCCCCCACCCTGAAGGCGCTAGATCGCTCAATTCCGGTGGTGGGGTCTCCCAGCGCAGCCAAGGTGGCCCAGAGCCTGGGCTATGACCAGGTGACTGCGCTCGACCATGGCGAAACCTTTACCCTGAATGGGCAAGTCACCATCAAGGCGGTGCCCGGTGCCCCAGTGGGTCCCACCCTGGTTGAGAATGGCTACATCTTGCGGGAGGCGGCTTCCGGCGCTGCTGTGTTCTATGAACCCCACGGGTTTCACCGGGCTGAGCTGCAACAGGAGGGGCCGGTGGATGTGGTGATTACCCCGGTGCTCGACCTGGCACTGCCGCTGCTGGGGCCAATTATTCGTGGCCAAAAGGGGGCCTTAGAACTGGTGGACTGGCTGCAACCCCAGGTGGTGTTGCCCACCGCCGATGCCGGGGAAGCCACCTACAGCGGCATGCTGCTCAACTGGCTCAAGGCCACCGGCAGTGCCCAGTCGCTGCAGGCGGCGCTGCAGGCTAAAGGGTCGTCGGCCCGAGTATTGAGCCCTGCCGTCGGGCAGGCGGTGGCCCTCGATCTCTCCCCGCAACCGCCTAAACCAGCGACCATTTAGCCGCCATTCCGCCATGGCAAAACGGGGATCGGCCTATCCAAGGGGGCCGATCTTCAGGTAACCTTTGCTTAAGGTAAGTCAACTTTTAAGCAGGATTTTCACAATGCCTTATACCACCGAAGAGGGCGGTCGCCTGAATAACTTTGCCAACGAGCCGAAGATGTATGAGGCCGAGCCGCCAAACCCGACCCAGAGGCGCAACTATATAATCTTGGGTGGTTTGGCAATAGCTCTGATCGCTGGGCTGATGGTGGTTGCGGTCTCGGTATCTTAGACCGCTAGGCGATTGGGTTAGGATAGCGTAAACAAGTCAACCTCTACACCCAGGTGGTATGGCGCGTCGGCCCCAATGGCTGGAAGGCAATCCGGGCAGCGGTAAAACCGCCTGGCTGCTCAGCCAGATCAACGCTGCATCGACTATAGGTCTGCCCCTAGAACCGGGGCAGACCTATTTGGTGTTTGCGGCTAACGGCGACAACCGACTGCGGCTGGCGGATCGCCTGGGGGATGCGGCCCCTGGGGTGGCGGCGCTCACCACCACCCCCAGCCGGTTTGTCGAAGACGAGGTGAAGCTATTTTGGCCCTTGCTCACGGCAGAGTTGGGCCTGCCGCCTCAGTTTCCGCTGCGGCTGCGGCCTGAAAATGAGCAAGAGCTAGCGGCCCTGCTGTGGCGACCAGGTTTGATCGACGGCACCCTGATGGTGGAGGGCTGGCTAGAATCCCAGACGGTGCGGCGGTTTCTCGATTTTTTTCAGCTGGCGGCGGGGGCAGGAATTGCGGCGGAAGAGTTGCCGGAGCGGCTGCCCGAGGGCATCCCGCCGGGGTTTGCCCCTGCCGGGGTATGGCGGGCCGTGGGTCAGGCGGTAGTCGACTGGCGAGACTGGTGTTTGGCGCGGGGGCTGCTGACCTACGGGGTGATGACGGAGCTGTACTGGCGGCATCTGCTGCCCCACCCTCTCTACCGAGAAAAGCTGCTGGCTCGCTACGGCGGCCTGTTTGTCGATGACCTAGATGAGTATCCGGCGGTTGCCGCCCGGTGGATTCAGCCGTTGATTGACTGCGATCGCCCGGTGGCTCTCACCTGGAACCGCCACGGCAAGGGGCGGGTGGGGGTGGGGGCCGACCCAGATGCCCTAGAGCGGCTACGCGACCAGTGCCAGGTGACCGATCAGGCGACTCCGGCACCCGAGTCGTTGGGCTATGACTGGGCCGACGCCGTGGTGGAATGGGTGACCAACCCGGTGGCGTTGCCGGAACCGGCGGCTTGCTTTGAAACCCTGCAAACGGTGTCGCGGGGGCAGCTGCTGCGGCAGACGGCGGAATGGGTGGTTGAGGCGGTGAAGACAGGGCGGGTGACCCCCGATCAGATCGCGATTATTGGGCCGGGGCTAGATGCGATCGCCCGCTATACCCTGGCCGAAATTCTGACTGAAAAAGGGCTGGCGGTGGCGTCGCTGAGCGATCAGCGGCCAGTGATTCACTCGCCCCTGGTGCGATCGCTGCTCACGCTCTTAACCTTTGTCTACCCCGGTCTGGGGCGGCTGGCCACCGCCGAAGATGTGGCTGAAATGCTGGTAGTGTTGAGCCAAATTCCCCAAGCAGCGGCGGTCGGCCCCTGGTTTGAGTCTGTCCAAATCGATCCGGTGCGGGCCGAGCTGCTGGTTGATCACTGTTTTGAACCCAGCCTAGAGCAGCCCGAGCTGCTGCCCGTAGAGCGATTTGAGCGCTGGGATCGACTGGGCTATAAAGCTACCGCAGCCTACAGCCGCCTGCGCCAGTGGATTGATCAACAGCGGCAGCAGCGGCAGCAGCGGCTGACCCTGGGCGTGGTCAGCATGCTCGACCGAGCGATTCAGACCTTTCTCTGGGGGGGCAGCCACCTGCCCCCCGACCAGCTCTCGGCCCTGCGCGAACTGATGGAAACCGCCCAGCACTACTGGGCGGTAGAAGGCCGCCTACGCCAGGTAGAAACCGGTCTGGGCAATCCGGTCACCGGGTCGTTTACCCTATCCCTAGAGCGATTTATTGTGCTGCTGCGCCAGGGCACCGTGACCGCCAACCCCTACCCAGTCGAGGCGGGCCAGGTGATTACCATCGCTACGGTGTACCAATACCGCATCCAGCAGTTGCGCCACCGCTGGCACCTCTGGATCGACGCTGGCTCCCCCCTGTGGCTGGCGGATACTGACAACCTGCTGTTTGGCTACCCGCTGTTTCTGGGGTCTTACCAGGGCCGCCCCTGGCGCACGGCAGATCTAGAGGCAATCCACTGCGATCGCCCCGAGCACATTTTGCGTGACCTGCTGGGTCGGGTGAGCGATCGCGTCGTGCTGTGCCACAGCGATCTGGCCGTCAGTGGCCAAGAGCAAGCTGGCCCACTGCTCACCCTGGTGGTGGCCAACACCGAAGCCTAGCCTCAAAATACAGCCCCAAACCACAGGGGAGGATGCTGGTGATTAGCATCCTCCCCTGGCGGCATTTGGCTTCAACACCTCAATTTAAATTGAAGGCTGAACCTAGCGGCTTAACGGTAGCGCTTCTTGCGCCGGGCCACGGCCTTGCGCTTGCGCTTTTCCTGGGGCGTCTCGAAGTGGCGACGACGCTTAACCTCTGAGAAGATTCCTGCCTTAGAAACCTGTCGCTTAAAGCGACGCAGGGCCGATTCAATGCCTTCGTTTTCACCTACAACGACTTGTGTCATACGAAACCGCTTCTTTACTCCTTGGTCTGAACTAGAGAATCAATCAACCAGCAGACCCTCAGGCCTGCAAAAATCTTGTTTGGCATGCCCTGGAACGGTTGAGCCACCTCCCATTGTTCCAGACAGAGTCGATCAAGCTGCATAGCAGCAGCCGGTAGTAAGGCCGTCGGCATGACATACAGACAGCAAAAATGGGCATAGCTGCCCATTTATCCTTAACAGACTAGCACAGAATTTCCTCCCGTAAAGGCCATAGCAGTCTAGACCTGACCCAACTCTAGGATGGCTGTAGGGCGCTCGGCAACCGCGATGGCTGGGCCACCATGACAGCGGATCTAAGCCGCATAGGTTTTGAGTTTGAGCACCGACAGACCGCCGGTGCATCGGGCATTGCCCAGGCGCTGGGTGCAAACCGACTTTTCTGCAGGGGTTAGGTCGGCATAGCTGATATCTCGCCGGAGTACCAAGCCGTTGTGCCCAGCCAAAAAGCGGGGCAGTTCTGTCGGCTCAACGGTGCGCAGACTGCGGATATCGTAGGTGGTGTAGGTCGTCAGGTCGGGGGCACTAAAGTCGATATCGACCACGGTGAGCCCCTTCCAGGGGGCGCGGTCGCTGTCAATCAGCGGGCGCGGGCCAGACCCCAAAATGCCCGCGTGCAGCAGCTGCAGCTGGCCGCTGTGGCCTGGGTAGTAGGCGTGCTGATGGCCGCTGATATAGGTGTGCACCCGATAGCGCTCTAGCAGGCGGCGGAGTTGGTCGGCGTTGTTTAGCACCTCGCCGGGTTGATCACGCCCCACCGCGATGCCGTAGAGGGGTAAATGACCCAGCACAATGCGGGCCTTGGCCTGCTGGGCAACATCGCTGGCTAGGGATCGCTCTACCCAGGCCAGCTGATCGGCCGACAGCCGACTCGAAGACCCATCCCAGGCCATGAAAAAAATATCCCCCTGCTTAAAGGTGTAAAAGAAGGGAAACGCTGAGCGATCGATAAAGTTAACCCCCGGATTGTGGGCGGGATCGCGCCAGTAGGCCGCAGCTAGGTCGCGCTCTCGCTGAAACAAAAAACTGTTGTTGGCCCCCATGGCGCTAGAGGCATCGTGGTTGCCGACAGTAAACCCAAAGGGCAAGTTTTGCCGCCGGAGGGGGCCAGCTACGTGGTCGTCAAAGGCCTGCCACATGGCCTTGAATTGGTCTAGGGTGAGCCGGCGATCTTGCCCAGCCACCATGTCGCCGCCACACACCACTAGATCAGGCTGCCAAAAGGGCAGTAGAGAGATGGCTTTATCGACCTCTGGGTCGTAGGTGGTCGATCCGTAGGCGCTGTTGAGGTCACTGATTACCACCAGTCGCATATCTTTGCGGGGGGGGTTGAGCAAACCCCCAGGCCCAGCACTAGCCACCAGAGCCTGGGCTTCAGCGGAAAGGGTCGGGGCCGTTACCGCCGCTGCCTCCGATCTAGCCGGGGCGGGGTTGGGCAAGGCGGTGGCGGGCGCAGTGGTGATCGGCGCGGCTATAGCTGGGCTAGGGGCAGCTGAAGGGCTGGCCTGGGAGAGCAATATTCGCTCAGAGCAGGCAATGCAGACGATCAAAACCAGACCCAGGCAAAAGCCAGTAAAAAAACGCTGATAACCCATAATCCATCACCTGCTCGGGGCTGACCACAGGCCTCAACTTACCCCATCCAGCTCGGTTTTGAGCAGGGGGGAGGGCCGATTTTTTCGGTGGGTTGACCAGCAGTTGCCCGCTGGTTCTAGGCCGATCTAGGCTTGGTTCTGGGTCTCGGTAGGTCTCGGTGGTGGGGCCAGCTATGGGGCATCGCTCTGTTGGTCGGGCTGACGGCGACAGTACTGCACCAGCGCGATAAACAGAGCCGTGCCCACCGCATATTTGAGCTCGTTTGGGATCCAGGTCTGGGGTGAAAAGAACCCCTCGATCAGCCCGGCGATCACCAGCATCGGCACGATGCCGAACAGCAGCTGGGCCGCTTGCAGACCGTGGCGTTTGAGGGCGTCAACGCGGCGGTAGGGGCCAGGCAGCAAAATCCCCCGCGCCAGCAGCAGCCCCGCCCCCCCAGCCATAAAAATAGCCGGTAGCTCCAGCGCCCCGTGGGGAAACACAAAGGCCCACAGATCGTAGGCCAGATTGGCCTGGGCCACCAGCACCGCCACACAGCCAATCATCAGCCCGTTAAACACCAGCACAAACACCGTAAACGCTCCCGGTGGGGTAATCATCGGCACCTGGGGCACGACCATGGTGATGCCCCCGATCAGCGCCCAAAGAGCCACGCCAATGTTGTTGATCATGATGCCGCTAGAGGCCACTGGCTCGACGCCCATAATCGATACGGTCCAAAGTTCCCGGCTGGTTTTTACCGTTTCCACAAACTCTTGACCCAGCACCAGGGTGAGAAAGGCGGGGTCACGCCAGGCAAACCACCAGCCCACCAGCCCACCCGTGACAAACAGAGCGGTGGCTAGGGCAATATAGACCCAGCTCTGCCGCACCACCGCCGGAAAGCCGTAACGGCAAAATTCCCATAGTGCCTGCCACTCTTGGCGGCGGGAACCCTGGTAAACCTGGCGGTAGCTGCGGCTGGTGAGACGCTGGAGGTCTTTGACAACCGCTGGGCTAACCGCCTGGCCCTTGGCCCTAGACAGATCTGCCGACACCGATCGGTAGAGGCTGGCCAGCTGCCGCACCTGAGCGCCAGAAAGCGACTTGAGCCCGCTGGTTTCGGCCTGGGCCAGCAGGGTTTCAAGCTGTCGCCAGCTGGGTTCTCGGCGAGCCATCCAACGCTGAACATTCATGAAGCAAAGTCGGAAAAGCGGGCATTCTAATGTGAAGTGTAGGCTAACTTCAAATCAAAATATCTCAAATTGAAATCAACATGTGCCGCACCTGAGCTACCTAATCTGTTCTTTCTAGGAGACCCTGGCCATGATCCCCTCCGTTCCCCAAGCCAATCAGATTGGCCCCCTCAATCCTGGCGATATTGTCAGCGCGGCGCTGCGCCTCTATAAAGATCGCTTCAAGACATTTATGCAGCTGGCGGTGCTGGCCACCCTTTGGCTGGTGGGGGGAATTTTGGGGATGCTGCTAGCGATCGCAATCTTCGCCACCGCTGGCGCTGCGGTCGGCGATGGAGTGGGCGCAATTTTGGGCGGCCTCTTGGGGATGCTGGGGGGCATGGTGGCGCTGCTCTACGGCTCTGCCCAGTACTACGCCCTGTCTAGCGTGATTGGTCGGCTCTCCTTTCAAGCCCTGATCAACCAGCCTGAGACCGCCCTAGATGCGCGGCGTCAGGTGGCCCCCCGGCTGGGGCAGTTTTTGGCCTTGGGCTTTTTGCTGCTGTTGGCCTACGTGGCGGCGTACTTGATCAGTGCGATCGCAGCGCTAATTTTAGGGGGCGGGGCGGGGTTTTTGACGGCGAGCATTTTGTCGGCCCTAATCAATGAGCCGATTGGCGCGGTGCTGGGGACGGTTTTGGGCCTGGTGCTGGGGCTGGCAATTTTGCTGATCACGCTGATTTGGGTGGCCTCACGGCTGTTTATCGCCGAGGTGGTGCTGGCCATTGAGTCGGGGCAAACCGCCGGCAGCAGCATGAGCCGCAGCTGGGAGCTAACCCAGACGGCGATTTGGCGCATTCAGGTGGTGTTTTTGGCCACATTGTTAATTCAGCTGCCAATTTTGGCGGTCACCAACTACATTCCCAGCATTTTGCTAGAGCTGCTGCCCATGGAGGGCGACGCCGTCTATGGGCTGGTTGCGGTACTCAGCCTGCTGCTGAGCCTGCTGGGCAGCATGGTGATCTTGCCGCTGTGGCAGGCGGTTAAAGGCGTGCTCTACTATGATTTGCGCAGCCGTCGCGAGGGGCTAGACCTGGCGCTCCGTTAAAAATCAAATAGATCAAATTTTTAGAGATCAAACTTTAAAGACTCAGACTCGATGGGTAGATGCGTCAATCTGTCCCGATCGCGCCCCATCCCCCATCCCTCAAGCCCCCATGCGCCTCTTCAACACCGTCACCATTCGCACCCCCGAGAGCGTAGAGCTAGAGTTTGTGCTGGCTGGGGTGGGCAGTCGGGCAGTGGCCCTCACCCTCGACTACCTCTGCCTGGGGGCAGGGCTGCTGACGCTGGCGATCGTCTACAGCTTTCTACTGGTGCGGCTGCTAGAGCTAGACGCGATCCTGACCATTCCTAGCGAGACCGTGCAGCTGTGGATCACGGCGATCGCCGCCCTGCTCGCCTTCGGCATCTACATTGGCTACTTTGCCCTATTTGAGACCTGGTGGTACGGCCAGACCCCCGGCAAGCGCTACGCCAAAATTCGAGTCATCCGCGACGACGGCCAGCCCGAGCGTCTGCCCCAGGCGACGCTGCGATCGCTGCTGCGCCCCATCGACGATATTTTATTCATTGGCTTTTTTTGTATTTTGCTCGGCAAAACCGAAAAGCGCGTCGGCGACTGGCTGGCTGGCACCTTAGTCGTGCAGACCGACCCCGCCGCCAGCGGTCAAATTCAGGTGCCAGAACGAGCCCAAACCATCGGCAACGATCTGCTGGCCCTGGCAGATGTCACCCGCCTCACCCCCGACGACTTTGCCACCCTGCGCGAGTTTCTCCAGCGGCGGCAGGCCATGAGCACCAAAGCCAAAACCCTAGTCAGCGATCAGCTCGCTCGCCGCTTCAAAGACCACCTAGGCCTAGAGACCCTGCCCACCGAGATGACCACAGACACCTTTCTCGAAGCCCTCTACTGGGCCTACCAGCAGAGACAGTAAAGGGTAGGCAACAGCCCCACCTATGGCTTTCACCCTATCCCCATCCACCCCATATTTAGGGCCGTCTAAAGCTTAGAAAATCTTTATGACAGGGCTGCTATGATGCCTTAAAACACGTGATCTATTACCCTCACCCCCGGCCATGTTTTTTGATCCCATCTACATTCTGTTGGTCGCCATCCCCACCGGCATTCTGACCTTTTGGGCTCAAAGTCGAGTCAAAGGCACCTACCGGAAATACTCCCAAGTCCAGTCCACCATGGGCATGACCGGTGCCCAAGTGGCCCAAACTATTTTGGCCAAAAAAGGGGTTCAAGGCATCAAGATCGAGCCAGTGGCGGGAGAACTCACCGATCACTACGACCCCGGAGCCAAGACGGTGCGCCTTTCCCAGGGCATCTACGGCTCTGGCTCGCTGGCGGCGGCGGCGGTAGCGGCCCACGAGTGCGGCCACGTACTTCAAGACGTAGAAGGCTACAAGTTTATGAACCTGCGGGCGGCGCTGGTGCCCGTGGTCAACCTCGGTTCCAACCTCGGCCCGATGCTAATTATGGCAGGGCTAATTTTTAACATTCTCAACCTGGCCTGGCTCGGGGTGATTTTCTTTGCCTCAGTGCTGCTGTTCCACATCGTTACCCTGCCGGTAGAGTTCGATGCCTCTCGCCGCGCCCTGCGCCTAGTCGATGAGCTGGGCATTCTCCAGGGTCAAGAAAACAAAGGTGCCCGGGCGGTGCTCAGCGCCGCCGCCCTCACCTACGTCGCCACCGCATTTACCGCCTTTCTCAACCTGCTCTACTACATTATTTTGATCAATCGCCGCCGCTAGGCAGGCCCCAGTACATTCAGGCAGAAGGCAGAAGGCAGAAGGCAGAAGGCAGAAGGCAGAAGGCAGAAGGCAGAAAGGGAATTCCATGTCATACAGGGGTTGCCGCGTTAGCTAATTAGTGGGTTTATTTCTGCCTTAATGTACTAAGGCCCGATGTCGGAGGGTCAGGGGTTTTCCTCTCTGGTTTTTCATTGCCACAGCGTGGTTTAAAGCGTGGTTTTGGGGCGATCCTCCTAAGAGCGGCCCATCGGGATGGTTTATCCTAGACCAAGCCCCGTTTTTTGCTGGGCTGCTCTATCCAGAATCAGGTGCCCATGAAAATTGCAATTACCGGAGCCACGGGGTTTGTCGGCAGCCGCCTGGTAGAGCGGCTACACAGCGAAGGCCACAGCATTGTTGTCCTCACCCGTAGCGTTGACCACGGTCGCCGGGTGTTTCCAGCAGCGGCTTTCCCCCAGGTAGACATCGTCGGCTATGCCCCCCAAACCTCAGGAGATTGGCAGGCGGGCGTATTTTCAGGCTGCGATGGCGTGGTTAACCTGGCCGGTGCTCCAATTTCAGAACGCTGGAGCGATGAGCACAAGCGAGCGATTCTAGATAGTCGCAAAGTCGGCACCGACAAGCTGGTTGAGGCCCTAGCCCAGGCTGACCCCAAGCCCCAGGTGTGGGTCAATGCCTCGGCCATTGGCTACTACGGCACCAGCGAAACATCTACCTTTGATGAAACCAGCACCCCAATCGAAGACGACTTTCTCTCCCAGGTGTGTCAGGCTTGGGAAGGCGCAGCCCAGCCGGTCAAAGACTACGGCACCCGGTTGGTGATTTTGCGGTTTGGCATTGTGCTGGGCATGGGCGGCGCGGTGGCCAAGATGCTGACCCCCTTTCGCATGTTTGCCGGTGGCCCCATCGGCAGCGGTCGCCAGTGGTTTTCCTGGATTCACCGCGACGACCTGGTAAATTTGATCGTCAAAGCCCTGCAAGACCCCCAGATGGAAGGCGTTTACAATGGCACTGCCCCCAACCCGGTGCGCATGGGTGAATTTTGCAAAATTCTCGGCAGCGTGCTCAACCGCCCCTCTTGGCTGCCGGTGCCCGACTTTGTGCTCGAAGCCATTTTGGGCGATGGTGCCCAGGTGGTGCTAGAGGGGCAACAGGTGTTGCCCAAACGCACCGAAGGCAGCGGCTTTACCTACCAGTACACCCTGGTTAAAGACGCCCTCGACGAGATTGTTTAGGGACTAGCCAATAAATAAAGTCCCAGCGTCATTCCCGCGCAGGCGGGAATCTATCCTAGAGCATCCACTCTAACTGGTACCTGATTTCGATGCGAATCCCTTAAGCCCAAAACCCAAGCCCAAAACCTAAGCCCAAAACCTAAGGATCATGGATTCAATAAGGTGTCATACTGCCGATTGGGCTCTTATGCTAGGGAG